>DGNT01000017.1 GCA_002389055.1 Alcanivorax sp. UBA4485 | reverse complement strand
CGTACTTGCAGCGTGTCCTGGAGGGGCACACCCGATCCCGGTGCGGGCTCTCTGGAGAGAAAGATCTCTGGAGCCCTGCGGGGCAACCTTTGCCGGGAGCTGCGCTCCCTTTCGCGGGCGAGGCCCGCTCCCACAATCCGTGCTACGACCCGGGGCCCAGCTGGAGGGCCCCACCCCAAAATAGACGCTAGTGGTACTCGTCGATGGGCACGTGGGGGCGCTCGGCGACGGGATCGTGGTGGATGATCACTTCTGCTGCCGGATAGTGCGCCACGATGCCGGCGCGGATGCGCTCGCCAAGGTCGTGGGCCTCGCGCAGCGGCAGGTTCTGGTCCATGTCCACGTGCAGCTGAATGAACTGGGTGCGCCCGGACTGGCGGGTGCGCAGATCATGGAAGCCCAGCGCGTCTTCCTGCTCGGCGACCACCGCGCTGATCACATCGCGCACCTCGCCGGGCAGCTCATGATCGAGCAGCAGTTGAGTGGAGTCCCAACCGATCTTCCAGGCCGAGCGCAGAATATAAACCGCGATCACCAGGCCGACGATGCCGTCGATTTCCTCGAACCCGTAGCCGGCCACGATCAGCGTGAAAATAATACCCACGTTCACCGCCAGGTCGGACAGGTAATGCAGCGCGTCCGCGTCGATGGCGGTGGAGCCGGTGCGCCGCACCACATAACGCTGCAGCACCAGCAACAACGCGGTGAGCAGGATCGAGAACACCATCACCCCGACGCCCAGGGTGGTGGCCTCCAGCGGCGCCGGCTCGATCAGTTTCAGCACCGCTTCCTTGAGCAGGTACAGCGCCGAACCGCCGATCAGCACCGCCTGGCCGAGGCCGGCCAGCGCTTCCGCTTTACCGTGGCCGAAGCGGTGCTCGTCGTCGGCGGGCACCAGCGAATAACGGATCGCGGCGAAGTTCATCAGCGACGCCAGGGAATCCATCACCGAGTCGACCAGCGACGCCAGCAGACTGACCGAGCCGGTCATCATCCAGGCCACGGTTTTCACCGCGATCAATATCAGCGCGGTGGCCACCGAGGCGCTGGCGGCCAGGGTAAGAAGGCGGCGGTGATGATGTTCGGTGTCGGCGTTCATATCAGGACCGGTTCGGCAGTACGGTGAGCGGGTCCACCGGCTGGCCGTCCTTGCGGATCTCGAAGTGAAGCTGAGTGCGGAAGGTGCCGCTGGCGCCCATGGTGGCGATCTTGTCGCCGGCGCTGACCCGGTCGCCTTCTTTGACCAACAGGCTGCTGTTGTGCGCGTAGGCGCTCAGCCAGCGGTCGTTGTGCTTGACGATCAGCAAGTTGCCGTAGCCGGTGAGGCCGCTGCCCCGGTACACCACGCGCCCGTCGGCGGCGGCGCGCACCGGGCTGCCCTCGCGGTCGCCGATGGTGATGCCGCGGCGCCCGCCGGAGGCCTGGGAGAAACGCTCCAGCACCTCGCCGGACGCCGGCCACTGCCAATTCACCGGGCCGGTGTTGGTGCTGGGCTTGGGCTTCGGTGGTGGCGGTGCCGGTTCCGCCTGGGCGGCGTCGGAGGACGACGGCTTGGAGGGCGCGCTCTTGGACGAAGTGGCCGGACGGGACGGCCGGGTGGCCTGCTTGGGCCCGCCGGCGAAAGAGAGGGTCTGGCCGGGGTAGATGGTGTACGGCGCGCCGATGTCGTTGGCCTCGGCCAGCGCCCGGTAATCCCAGCCGTAACGCCAGGCAATCGAATACAGGGTTTCGCCGCGCGCCACCCGGTGGCTGCCCGAGGTCACCTTGCTGGCTTTGCTGTCGCGCTGATAGATATCCACCACCGGCGGCGGGTTGCCTACCGCGCAGCCGCACAGGCACAACGACAACAATGTGGAGAGCAAAACACGCAAAAGGTTACTCGTCCGTTTCAGTGACCTCATTATGCCCGGGCGCGGCGAAAGAAAGTAACCACACCAACACCAGACCCACCGCCATCATCACCAGGGCCGCGAGCAGGTCGCTGGAGCCCTGCACCGCGCGGGCGTATTCCGCCGGCCACAGCCAGCGGTCGCCGAGACCGCCCTCGACGCTCAACCGCCAGGGCCACAGCTTCACCAGCGAGCCGGCCATGAAGCCACCGAGCAACGCCATCACGGTGTCGTGGTGGCGCGCCAGCAGCCATTTCAACAGCCGCACGAACGCCAGCAAACCGCAGGCGCAGCCGGCCATGAACGCCAGCAACAACGGCCAGTCGCCCTGCTCCACCGCGGCCAGCACCGAGGGGTACAACCCCAGCAGCAGCAGTATAAAGCTGCCGGAAATACCCGGCAGGATCATCGCGCAGATCGCCAGGGCGCCGCCCAGGAAAAAGATCAGCGGCGACACCGGATAGGCGCCCAACCCGGGCGCCAGGGCGATCAGCGCCGCCAATACGGTACCCACCAGAAAGGCAACGCCCTGGGTCGGACCGCGCTGTTGCAGCGGCTTGAGCACCACCACGATGCTGGCCAGAATCAGGCCACAAAAGAACGCCCACACCGGCACCGGATGGTTCTCCAGCAGCCAGCCGATCATCCGGGCCAGTAACGCAATGCTAGTGAGGATTCCCGCCAAAAGCGTGCAAAGGAAGGTAAAATTGCCGGCCCGCCAGAACGCCACGAACCCCTCGCGCCGCCACACGCCCAGCAGGCGCGGGCCGATGCCGCCGAGGGTATCGATCAGTTCCTGATAGATGCCGGTGATCAGCGCCAGCGTGCCGCCGGACACGCCGGGCACCACATCCGCGGCGCCCATGGCCATGCCCCGCAGGAACAGGCCGGGACGCCAGGGCCCGCTCATTGCACGCCCCGTTGAAACGGTACGAAGCGCACCGTGTCCAGGGCCCGGGTGGTGATTTCGTCGCCATGGCGTTCCACCACGGTGAGCTTCTGCACCCGGTCGCCCACCGGCATCACCAACCGGCCGCCGTCGGCCAGTTGGTCAAGCAGTTCCTTGGGAATATCCGGCCGCGCGCAGGCCACCAGAATGCCGTCGAAGGGCGCGGCCGCTTTCCAGCCAAAGCCGCCGTCGGCGTGCTTCAGCTGCACCCGCGCCATGCCCAGACTGATCAACCGGCGGCGGGCCTGATCCTGCAGCGGACGGATCCGTTCCACCGAATGCACCTGCTCGCAGAGCGCCGCCAATACGGCGGTCTGGTAGCCGCAGCCGGTGCCGATCTCGAGCACCTTGGGCGGCACCCGGTCGGCGATCAGCAACTCGGTCATGCGCGCCACCACCCAGGGCTGGGAGATGGTCTGGCCGTAACCGATGGGCAAGGCGGTATCGTCATAGGCCTGGTGGGCCAGGGCCTCGTCGATAAACAGGTGACGGGGGGTGTTGCGGATCACCTCAAGGACGCGTTCGTCCTTGATGCCCGCTTCCCGCAGGCGGCTGATCAACCGCTCCCGGGTCCGTGCCGACGTCATGCCAATACCGCGCAGCTCAGTGTTCATGTGTGTTCATGCATCCCCAATAATCATGCGCCGGACTTTCTAGTTATCGTTAACCGGCGTACGTGTTTCCACCAATTCGGCGAGTACCGTGGTGGCGAACGCGCCGGTGGGCAGATCGAACCCCAGCGTCAGCGCGTCGTCACCGCTCCAGGCCCATTGTAAGCCATTCACCGGTAACCGCGTGGCCCGGCGCGCGGCGTCCACCCCTTCCCCGGCGAGCGCCTCGATCAGGGCGTCACAGCCGCTCAGCGCCCGCGCTTCCAGTTCCTGACAAGCCGCCGATGATGCCATGCCCGCCTTCCCCGGCAAAGGGGCGGTGGGATGCACCTCGCCGGCGGCCATGCGCGCGCCGGCGCTGGCGTCCTGGTCGGCTTCGAACAGACCCCGGCTGTCACGGGGCTGGAGAATGTCGCCGTCCAGGGGCCGGTCCCAGACGCCCTCGCGCACCCGCTCCGCCAGGACCCGATTAAACAGGCCGCTGCGCACCGCCGACAACCAGATACCGCGCAGCGCCCGTTTGCGTGGCGCCTCGCCGCCCAGTAGCCAGGTCTGGCCGCGCTGCCAGTTGCCACCGCCCCGGCCGAAACGCTGTTCGCCGAAGTAATTGGGCACGCCCCGCTCGGAGAGGGTATGCAAGGTGCGCTCCAGCGCCTCGCGGTCAGCGTCCAGCTCGCGCAGCACGATCTCGAAGCGGTTGCCGCGGTGGGTGCCCCGGTTCAGTTTGCGCCGGTGGCGCCGGGCCTGGAGCGCGACCAGGCCCGGCGGCCAGGCAAAGTCCGGGTCCGGCTTGCCGGGCAGATGCAGGCTGAACCACTGGCGGGTCACGGCGCGGCGATCCTTGAGACCGCTGTAGCCCACGGAAAGGCGGTGGATACCGGCCTGTTTGGCCAGCCACAGGGCCACATCCTCGGTGTTCCAGTCGGTTTTCTCGAGTTCCAGCCAGAGGTGCTCGCCCTCGCCTTCCGGGACCACGTTCATGATCTCGGTGACGCGGAAATCCTCGAAGGCGGCGCGCAACAGCCCGCTGCCGAACGGGCCGCCATGGGCGGCGGGCGTGGCCGGCAGCGGCGCCAGGGTGTCCGCGGCGTGACTCATTGATCCTCGTGGGTAAGCAGCACCACCGCTTGCACGGCGATGCCCTCGCCCCGGCCGGTGAAACCGAGCCGCTCCGTGGTGGTGGCCTTCACCGACACCTGATCCATGCCGCAATCCAGCAGGCCGGCAATGCGCCGCCGCATCGGCGCGATATGGTCCGCCAGCTTGGGCGCCTGGCAGATCACCGTCAGGTCCAGGTTGCCGATGCGCCAGCCGGCGCTGCTGACGCCGTCCATCACCGCCCGCAGCAGGCCGGCGGAGTCGGCGCCGCGCCAGCGCTCATCGTGATCTGGAAAGTAGTGGCCGATATCGCCCAGCGCCAGGGCGCCGAGCAGCGCATCGGCGAGGGCGTGCAGCGCCACGTCGCCATCGGAGTGGGCTTTCAGGCCGCACTCGTGGGGAATGCGTACACCGCCCAGCATCACATGGTCGCCGTCGCAAAAGGCGTGCACGTCGAACCCCTGGCCTATACGAATTGCCATGCCAGCCCTTCCTCTTCCTGGGCCCGGAGGTAAAAGCGCGCCAGCGCCAGGTCCTCCGGGACGGTGATTTTGATGTTGTCGGCGTGGCCGGCCACCAGCGCCGGGCGCGCGCCGACCGCCTCCAGCGCCGAGGCTTCGTCGGTGATCGTGCCGGGGTCGTCGCGCAGGGCGCTGAGCAAGGCATCGTGCAAACGCCGCGCATTGAAAAGCTGCGGCGTGAGCGCCCGCCAAATGGTCGCCCGATCCAGGGTGGCGCGGATACGGCTGTCGGCGTCCGCCTGCTTGATGGTGTCGGTGACCGGCCGCGCCAGGATCACGCCGTCGCCCCGGTCGCCGTAGTCGAGCAGCGCCTGGATATCGGACAGCCGCACCAGCGGCCGGGCCATGTCGTGCACCAGCACCCGGGCGTCCGGCGCCCGCTCCAGCACCGCCGCCACCCCGGCCAGCACCGACCGGGCCCGGCTGTCGCCGCCGGTGACGCTGGTCACACGGGCATGGCGGGCCACCGCCAGTTCCGGCCACCAGGGGTCGCCGGCGGCCACCGCCACCACCACCGCCTGCAGCGGCGCGAAGGCGAGCAGCCGGCCCAGGGTGTGCTCGGCCAGGGTGCGGCCCTGCAACGTCAGGTACTGCTTGGGCAGGCCGGCGCCCATGCGCGCGCCGACACCCGCGGCGGGTACCACCGCGAATAAGGGGGATGACAAAGATGGAGAGTGGCGCTCAGTCACGGTCCGGGTCCTGCTGGGGTTCCACGATCAGGAAAAAGGTCTCGCCGTCACGGATCATGCCGAGATCCTTGCGGGCGATTTCCTCCACCGCTTCGGTGCCCTCTTTCAAGTCACGCACGTCGGCGGCCAGCAGGCGGTTGCGCTCGGCCAGTTCGGCGTTTTTCTCGTTGAGCACTTCCACCTGCCGCTCCAGGCTGGCCACATGGCGCAGGCTGCCCTCGCCAAACCACAGCCGCGCCTGCAGCGCCAGCAGCACCAGCGCCAGCGCGGCCAGCACTATCTGGCGGGCGGGCGACACTTTCATCGCGTGCCCCGCGGCGCCAGACCCGGGCCGGAAAACGGAACGCTACGGCCGGCCATGCTGGCGTCAGCCCAGGAACCGGAACTCTTTGCGCCCGTTGTAGGCGGCACGGCCCAGTTCCTCCTCGATGCGGATCAACCGGTTGTACTTGGCCACCCGGTCGGAGCGACACAGCGAGCCGGTTTTGATCTGACCGGCGGCGGTGGCCACCGCCAGATCGGCAATGGTGGTGTCGGCGGTTTCGCCACTGCGGTGGGAAATCACCGCGGTAAAGCCGGCGTCCTTGGCCATCTTGATGGCGTCCAGGGTCTCCGACAGCGACCCGATCTGGTTGAACTTGATCAGGATCGAGTTGGCGATGTGCTCGTCGATGCCGCGCTGGAGAATCTTGGTGTTGGTGACGAACAGATCGTCGCCCACCAGCTGGATGCGGTCACCGAGCTTGTCGGTGAGCGTTTTCCAGCCGTCCCAGTCGGATTCGTCCATGCCGTCTTCGATGGAGATGATCGGGTAACGGTCGCACAGCTCGGCCAGATAGTCGGCGAAGCCGGCGGCGTCCATGCTGCGGTCTTCACCGGCCAGCACGTACTTGCCGTCCTTGTAGAACTCGCTGGAGGCGCAGTCCAGAGCCAGGGTGATGTCGTCACCGGCCTTGTAGCCGGCGATCTCGATGGCTTCCATGATCGCTTCCAGTGCCGCTTCGTTGCTGGGCAGGTCCGGCGCGAAGCCGCCCTCGTCGCCCACCGCCGTGTTCAGGCCGCGCTTCTTCAGTACCCCTTTGAGGGCGTGGAACACCTCGGCGCCGTAACGGATCGCCTCGGCCACGGTGGGCGCGCCCACCGGCTGGATCATGAATTCCTGGATATCGACGTTGTTATCCGCGTGCTCGCCGCCGTTGATGATGTTCATCATCGGCACCGGCAGGGAATATTCGTTGTCGTCGTCCTGCAGGTCGGAGATGTACTCGTAAAGCGGCTTTTTCTGGGCCTCGGCCTCGGCCTTGGCGGCGGCCAGGGACACCGCCAGGATCGCGTTGGCGCCCAGGTTGCCTTTGTTCTCGGTGCCGTCGGCGTCGATCATGGCCTGATCGAGCGCGCGCTGATCGGCGGCGTCGCGGCCCACCAGCAGCTCGCGGATCTGCGAATTGACGTTGCCCACGGCGCGGGTCACGCCCTTGCCCAGATAGCGGCTTTTGTCGCCGTCACGCAGCTCCAGCGCCTCGCGCGAACCGGTGGAAGCACCGCTGGGCGCGCAGGCGCTGCCGCGCTCGCCGTTCTCCAGAATCACATCGGCTTCGATGGTGGGGTTGCCACGGGAATCAAGAATCTCGCGGGCCTTGACGTCAACGATCTTGGACATGGGAGACGGTCTCCAGAAACGAAATCGGGTTCAATGGTTGTCGAAGGCGGGAAACGCCTTAACGGTATTATCCAGGGTCTGCATCTGGGTAAGGAATGGCTCCAGGCGGTCCAGACGCAGGGCGCAGGGGCCATCGCATTTGGCGTTGTCCGGGTCCGGATGGGCCTCCAGGAACAGCCCGGCGATGCCCTGGCTGATGCCGGCGCGGCCCAGCTCGGCCACCTGCTGGCGGCGGCCGCCGGCGGAATCGGAACGTCCGCCGGGCATCTGCAGTGCATGCGTTACGTCGAAAAACACCGGGTAGCCGAACTGCTTCATGATGCCGAAGCCGAGCATGTCCACCACCAGGTTGTTGTAGCCGAATGACGAGCCGCGCTCGCACAGAATCAAGCGGTCATTACCGGCTTCTTCGCACTTGTGCAGAATATGCTTCATTTCCTGGGGGGCCAGGAATTGCGGCTTCTTGATGTTGATGATGGCGCCGGTGCGGGCCATCGCCACCACCAGGTCGGTCTGGCGCGCCAGAAAAGCGGGCAGCTGGATGATGTCCGCCACTTCCGCCACCGGCGCCGCCTGGTAAGGCTCGTGCACGTCGGTGATCACCGGGCAGCCGAAGGTGTCCTTGATCTCCTGAAAGATCTTCAGGCCCTCGTCCAGGCCCGGGCCGCGGTAGGAGTGCAGCGACGAGCGGTTGGCCTTGTCGAAGCTGGCCTTGAACACCCAGGGCATGCCCAGCTTGCCTGTGACCTCGGCGTAGGCCTCGGCCACCCGCAGGGCGATGTCGCGGGATTCCAGCACGTTCATGCCGCCGAACAGCGCCATGGGCCGGTCGTTGGCGAACGCCAGATCACCCAGCTCGATGGTGGTGTGCCGCATGCTCTACTCCTTCAGATCGCGGACGACGTCCGGTGCGCCGCCAGGGCCGCTTCCACGTAGCCCTTGAACAACCCGTGGCCGTCACGCGGCGTGG
>DGNT01000091.1 GCA_002389055.1 Alcanivorax sp. UBA4485 | reverse complement strand
GGCGGCGCGCCTAGCGGCGAATGGTGAGGCTGGCCGCCGGGCGCTGGTCCAGATCAAGCGCCGTGGGCGCCGCGTTGAGGTTCGCCTGGTCGACGCTGGAGCCGGGCGCCGGCGTGTAGCGCGCGGCCACGCGCAGCTGGTCCAGCTGCTCGGGGTAGGACTGCAGCCAGTCGCCCGGGCGCAGCGTCACCTGGATCGGGAACGACTCCGCCAGCACCCGGCGCGCGGCCAGCGGCTGGCCGCCGCTCTCCCCGGCCCGGCGCAGAAACACGAACAGGGTGCCGCCCTCGGGCACGTCGTCGGCCCGCACGGTGACAGTGAGCTGTTGCAACTGCTCGCCGCGCTGGCGCTGTTGCTCCGCCTGGGCCAGGCCACGGCGAATCAGGTCACCGGCTTCGCCGTCACCGTGGCGGGCCAGCAGCGCGCGCCAGGATTGCGCCGCCAGATCAAAGCGGCGGGCTTCATTGGCGGCCATCGCTTGCAGCATCAGCGCGCCGTCGTGGTTGGGATTGTCGGCCAGCACCCGGGCGATTTCCGCCTGGGCCTGGTCGGTAAGGCGCCCGTCGGCCTGGGCGATCAGGCCGCGTGCCAGCAACAGGCGCGCGGCGTGGTCGTCCGGGTCAATCTCCAGCGCCCGGCGGGCCGCTTCCTGGGCCTGGGCCGGCGCGCCCAACTGATCGTAGAGCAGCCCCAGGGTGTACCAGCCGGTGAGGCTCGGCTCGCGCAACAGCCGCGCCTGAAGCACCCGGGTGAGGGCGGCGGCGGAGATGTCCTGGTCCTGCTCACCGGGGGCTTCGCCGGCGATCACCCGCTCCGCCACCGGGTCGTAACGGCGCTGGTCGGCGAGCCAGTCCAGGGTGTCGCGCTCCAGCCCCAGGGTCAGGTAGCCGAGACCGGCCAGCGCCACCACCAGCAGCGGTATCGCCAGCGCGGTGATCGACACCGGCGCGCCGGCGGCGCGGCTTTCCCGGCGCCACAATAGAAAGCACACCAGCAGCGCCGCCAGCAACACCAGCATCAGCACAATGAACGGGCTCATTGATCGTCTTCCTCCGCTTCCCGGCTGGCGCGGCGCACCAGCAGTACGATACCCACGCCACCCAGCAGCAATAGCGTCAGCGGCCCGACCCACAGAATCGCGGTGCGCGGGTTGAACGGCGGCCGGTAGCTGACGAAATCCCCATAGCGGTCGACGAAGAAGGTGACGATCTCTTCATCGCTGTGCCCTTCGCGGATCATCCGCGCCACCCGCTCGCGCATGTCCTGGGAAATCTCCGCGTCGGAATCGGCGATGCTCTGGTTCTGGCACTTGGGGCAGCGCAGTTCCTCGGTGAGGCGGTGAAAGCGGTCCTGCTGGGCGTCGCTGTCGAATTGGTAAATGTCGATGGCGGCCCAGGACGGCGCGGCGGTCAGAGCGAGCAACAACAGGGCGAGACGGATCACGGCGCCACCCCCGGGGCCTCGCCGGCCTGCTGCAGCACCGGCGCAAATTTTTCGTCCCAGACACGCTGGTTCAGTTCGCCCACGTGGCGCAGCACAATCTCGCCGCGCGGGTTGATCAGAAAGGTTTCCGGCGCGCCGTAGACGCCCAGGTCCAGGCCCAGCTGGCCGTCGGCGTCGACGATCACTTCGCGGAACGGGTTGCCGTACTCGGCCAGATAATCGCGGGCCTTGGCGTCCTCGTCTTTATAGTCGAGCCCGACAATGGGGATGCCGCTGCGTGCCAGCTCCAGCAAATAAGGGTGCTCGATGTAGCAGGTCGGGCACCAGGTGCCCCATACGTTCAGCAACTGCCAGCGCCCGGTGAGCAGCGCCTCGGTGAGGGTGCGGTCGTTCAACAACGACGGCCGGGAAAACTCCGGCACCGGCTTGCCGGCCAGCGCCGAGGGCAACTCTTCCGGGTTGCGGCCCAGGCCACTGGCCAACAGCACCGCCAGGGCGACGAACGCCACCAGCGGCAGAAACACCCAGGGGTTGGTGCCTTTACTCATAGACCACCTCGCCGTTGGCGTCGGCCTTGCTACGCGTCATCTTTTTCCGGTAGCGGGCATCGGTCAGCGCCAGGGCGCCGCCCAGGGCCATTATCAACGCGCCCAGCCAGATCCAGCGGATCATCGGCTTGTGATAGATGCGCACCGCCCAGGCGTCGCCGCCCAGGGGCTCGCCCAGGGCCACGTAGAGATCGCGCATCAGGCCGGCGTCGATGGCCGCTTCGGTCATTACCTGGCCGCTGGCCCGGTAGGTGCGTTTCTCGGGATTCATTTCCGCCACCGCATCACCGTCGCGGCTGACCAGGAAGTGGCCGCGGCGGGCGTCGAAGTTGGGGCCGGCGTATTCGCTGAGGGTATCGAACTCGAAGCGGTAAGCGCCCACTTCGGCCACGTCGCCCGGCGCCATGCGCACGTCGCGCTCCACTTCATGGAAGCTGACCACGGTGACACCGGCCACCAGCACCGCCACGCCGCAATGGGCCAGCACCATGCCGTAATAGCCACGGCCGAGTTTGCCGAGCCCGCCGAGGAAGCCACGGTCATAGGCCAGCGAGCGGCGCACCAGATCGTCGATATGGGCGAACACCAGGAACAGCGCCAGGATGATCGCCAGCGTGCCCACCCAGGGCGTGTCGCCGGGCAGCCGCGCGCCCAGGAAACCGCCGATCAGCGCCGCCGGCGCCAGCATCAGCATGCGCCGCAGCAACGGCGAACCGTCCTGGCGTTTCCAGTTGCTGAGCATGCCGGGCACCAGAATCGCCATCAGCAACAGGGTGAGCGGCACGAAGAAGCTGTTGAAGTAGGCGGCGCGGATCGAGATCTTGATATCCAGCGCCTCGCCCAGCAGCGGGTACAGGGTGCCCATCAACACCGCGAAGGTGGCGGTGAGCAGCAACAGGTTGTTGCCCAGCAGAAAGGCCTCCCGGGAGACCGGCTTGAAGCCGCCCTTGCCTTTGAGGCGCCCGGCGCGCAACGCGAACAGGGTGAGCGCGCCGCCGGCCACCACCACCAGGAAGCCGAGAATAAAGGCGCCCCGGCTGGGGTCGTTGGCGAAGGCGTGCACCGAGGTGAGCACGCCGGAGCGCACCAGGAAGGTGCCCAGCAGGCTCATGGAAAAGGTGACGATGGCCAGCAGTACGGTCCAGGCGCGGAACAGATTCCGCTTCTCGCTCACCGCCAGGGAATGGATCAGCGCGGTGCCGGCCAGCCAGGGCAGCAGGGAGGCGTTTTCCACCGGGTCCCAGAACCACCAGCCGCCCCAGCCCAGTTCGTAGTAGGCCCACCAGGAGCCCAGGGCGATGCCGACGGTGAGAAAGCTCCAGGCGACGGTGGTCCAGGGGCGCGCCCAGCGCGCCCAGGCCGGGTCCAGGTTGCCGGCCAGAAGACCGGCCACGGCGAACGCGAAGGCCACCGAGAAACCCACGTACCCCATATACAGCATGGGCGGATGGATGATCAGACCGGGATCCTGCAGCAGCGGGTTAAGGTCGGCGCCGTCGATCGGGAACCAGGGCAGCGAGCGGTCGAACGGGTTGGAGGTGAACAGCATGAAGGCGTGGAAGCCCACCGCGATCATGCCCATCACCGACAGTACCCGCACCACCATGGGCAGCGGCACCTTGCGGCTGAACAGACCGACCAGGGCGGTCCAGCCGCCCAGCATCCAGCCCCACAGCAACAGGGAGCCCTCGTGACCGCCCCAGATGGCGGACAGCCGGTAACCCAGCGGCAATTGCGAGTTGCTGTGGTTGGCCACATAGGTGACCGTGAAATCATTGATATAGAAGCTGTAGCCCAGGCAGAGCATCGCCACCGTGAGCGCCAGCCACTGCAGCCAGGCCAACGGCCGGGCGTAGCGCTGCCAGGATTCCACCCGGCGATAGACGCCGATCAGTGGGAATACCGCCAACACCAGGGCCGCCGCTATGGCCACCCACAGGGAGAGATGTCCGAGTTCCGCCGCCACCTTATTCCTCCGGCTGAGTGTGCGCGCGCATCATCGGCAGATGCGGCCCGCTTTGCAAGCCCGCCGGCACGCCGCCCCTGGCGGCCCGCGGTCATGGACATATTTTGAGACGCTTAGCGGTCGTGCCCGACGACACCGCTCTGCTACTATGTGGCTATCATCAGGGTCGACACTGTGTTTAAAGCGTCGCCATTTTGCAGTCAAAAGGTCATCTGGCATCCATACACTATCACCGGCGGGTTGGAACGAATCGGGCTCGTTCCGTTCCATACTGAGTGAAAACAATGGATGTTCGGCACCAGCCCGGCCTGTGTGGAGTAACCAGTTTGAGCACAAATAATGTGAACAGCGCGAATCCGGATCAAAAATCCGCCTATTCCTACGACGACCTGCTGGCCTGTGCCCACGGTCAGTTGTTCGGCCCCGGCAACGCTCGCCTGCCCCTGCCCGGCATGCTGATGCTCGACCGCATCAGCCACATCGCCGACCATGGCGGCGGGTACGGCAAAGGGGAGATCATCGCGGAGCTGGATATCCACCCGGACCTGTGGTTCTTCGACTGTCACTTCGAGACCGACCCGGTGATGCCGGGCTGTCTGGGCCTGGATGCCACCTGGCAGCTGCTGGGCTTCTTCCTCGGCTGGCTGGGCAACCCCGGCCGTGGCCGTGCCCTGGGCGTGGGCCAGGTGAAGTTTTCCGGGCAGATCCTGCCCACCGCCAAGAAAGTCACCTATCGAATCAACGTAAAACGAGTGATCGCCCGCAAAC
>DGNT01000062.1 GCA_002389055.1 Alcanivorax sp. UBA4485 | reverse complement strand
CCTGGACACTGGCACCGAGACCTAACCTCCCTTGGGGGCAAGCCGCCAAGGCTCGCAGAAAGGTTCGGCGCCAGCGATGACCCGTGGCGCCGGAGGCTATTCCCGGAGCGGGTCTGTGTTAGGCCCTTCCGGGACCCTGGAGGACAGGACGTCCGACAGGGAGCGTACAGGGACGTATTCACAGCGTTCCCGGAAGGGCCTAACACAGACCCGCGACCCCGGATGGAGGGCTACCCTCTCCGAAGCGATGAACAGCTGAAGAACCAAGTCTCTGGTATTCTGCCGGGTGGCTGAGGCCACCCTTTCGCGGGCAGGGCCCGCTCCTACAAGGCCCGTTCCCACAAGCGGAGAGCACGATGATGATGGACGCCGACAACGCCACCCTGGTGATGATCGACTATCAGCCGCGCCTGCTGCCGGCGATCCACCATGGCCAGAAACTGGTGGCCCGGTCGGTGACGCTGGGCCGTCTCGCCGCGCTGCTCGACGTGCCGGTGATCGGCACCGAGCAGAGCCCGGACAAGTTGGGCGAGAACGTACCGTCGATCAAACGGCTGTGCACCGAGACGCTGGCGAAGAGCCGTTTCGACGCCAGTAAAACGCTGACCGCCACGGCCCTGGCGGAGCGTCGCCAGGTGGTGCTGTGCGGCTGCGAGGCCCATGTGTGCGTGCTGCAGACCGCACTCGGTCTGCAACGGCTGGGCTTCGAAGTGTTCGTGGTGGAAGACGCGGTCGGCGCCCGCCGGCGGGCCGACAAAGCCGCCGCGCTGGCGCGTATGAGCCAGGCCGGCGTCACGTTGGTGACCCTCGAAATGGTTGCCTTCGAGTGGCTCGGCGACGCCGGTCACCCCCGTTTTAAGGACGTTCAGGCGCTGATAAAATAACCTTCACCTGATTTTTACATCCTTGCTGTAAAGAAACATTGAATGCGGATGACGGCGTCGGCCGGCGGTCGGGACAATACCGCCGATGCCCGCCGCGCCCCGGCAACGCCGGTCACGTCGTGGCAGTACCTTCGAAAATGGATTCTCGCAGGAGCACAACATGACCCGTGAAGATCTTTTCCCGACGCGGCATGACCAGCATCATGACCGCTTCCCCCGACTGGACCCGGTGGTCCACGCCCGTAACCAGGCACGCTGGGAAGGCCCCCTGGACGAAGTAGCTCTGTCGCACTACGAGCGCGACGGCTTTCTGTGGTTCGAGGGCTTCTTTTCCCAGGAGCGCATGCGCCCGTTCTTCGATGAACTGAAGGAGATGGCCAAGGACACGGAACTGATGAAATCCGACAAGTCGATCACGGACCCGGAGTCCGGCGATCTGCGTTCGGTGTTCCAGATGCATGAGATATCCCGCCGGTTCGACGAACTGACCCGGGACCCGCGCATTCTCGGCATGGTGCGCCAGCTTCTCGGCGGTGACGTTTACATCCACCAGTCGCGCATCAACGACAAATTCGGTTTCCAGGGCAGCGGTTTCAACTGGCATTCCGACTTCGAGACCTGGCATTCCGAGGATGGCATGCCGCGCATGCGGGCGATCAGCGCCTCGATCATGCTCACCGACAATAATGAGTTCAACGGGCCGCTGATGCTGATTCCCGGCTCGCACCAATACTTCGTGCCTTGCCAGGGGGCCACGCCCAAGGACAACTGGAAGGATTCCTTGAAAAGCCAGCGTCTGGGCGTGCCCAGCCAGGAAAACCTGGCCGAGCTGGCCGAGCGCGGTGGCATCCAGGCGCCAAAGGGTCCGCCGGGTTCACTGCTGTTGTTCGAGTGCAACACCCTGCACGCGTCCAACAAGAACCTGTCGCCCTGGCCGCGTTCCAACCTGTTCTTCGTGTACAACAGCGTGGACAACACCCTGGAAGACCCGTACTGCGGCCACCAGCCCCGCCCGGATTTCCTCGCCAACCGCGAGAACACCGAGGCCCTGGCCATGCACGACCATCTGGATCCCCTGTAACTCAGTCCGCCTGCCCCAGGGCACCTCGCTTGAGCAGCCGCCAGACTTCGCTGGCGGCCTGCGACAGCGGGTGTGAGCGCAACCGGTAGGCACAGGCCGATACCGTCACCCCCGGATCCAGCGGCAGCACCATGAAGCGCCCGGCTTGCAGGTCGTCCTCAATCAGGCTCAGCGGCGCCACCGTCACCGCCCTGCCCGCCCGGCATAGCGCCAGACAGGAACTGATGGTCGCCATCTGAAACTCGGCGCCGCGCCGGGCCACCAGCAACTCCCGGAACCAGGGCGCGATCTGCCGGCGGTACTCCGGCGCCACCCTCGGCAAAGCCCAGGGCCGTTCCGCCATGAACGCCAGCGCCGCGGGGCCGTCGCTGGCGGCGGCGACCTCTTTACCCACCAGCCAAGCGGCGGGCGCCACCACTTTCAGCGGCAATTGCACCAGCGGCAGCTCCTCCACGTCATCGTGGTCGGGCAAGGCGGAACGTTTACGCCCGTCGTAGACCAGAAAATCATAGCGGTAAGCGTACAGGCCTTCACACAGCGCCTCGAAATGATCGCTGTGCACTTCCAGCCGCACCCCCGTGCCACGAGCGCCCCGTGAACGCTGCAGCGGCCCGGCCAGCCGCTGGGACAATAAATCCGGCACGAACGGACCGCAGCCGATCCGCACCAACCCACTGCGGCCATCGTGGAACGCCTCCACCAGGCGGTCCAGCCCGCCCGCCTCATCGAGAATCCGGGTCACCTGTCGGTGCATGGTGTTGGCCAGTTCGGTGGGGCGCAGTGAGCGGGTGTGACGCTCAAAAAGCGGCGCGCCGGCGCTTTGCTCCAGACGTTGCAGGCTGCGGGTCAACGCCGGCTGGGACAACCCCAGCGCCCGCGCCGCCGCCGACAGGCTGCCGTGCTCGTACACCGCCCGAAAGCGGGCCAGTTCCTGTAGCTGCCACACGGGCCTCTCCTTGAATCGCTTTCAGCTGCTATAAGCATAGACTCATGCACCCTGGTAATGAATCCCCTGGGCATACTTCACCCATGACCGGCTAACAACAAAACCGTCTTCCCCGGAGAGCCCCAATGAGTGAAGTGACCCGGCGCACCGTTCTGAAAAATCTGGCCCTGGGTGGCGCCGCCCTGGCCACCGCGCCTTCCTTGAAAGCCAGCGTCAACCTGCGCAAGCAGGGTCGGCCCAATGTACTGCTGCTGGTGTCCGACCAGGAGCGCTCCTGGATGGACCTGCCCGGCGGGCTGGATCTCCCGGCCCACGAGAAGCTGCTGAATCGCGGCACCGGCTTCAATCAATATTACGTCAATACCTCGCCCTGCTCGCCGTCGCGGTCGGTGATGTACAGCGGCCAGCACACCATGCGCACCGGTATGACCGCCAACCTGCACGCACCGCCGTTTCCGAGCTTCAATCAGGAACTGCCGACCCTGGGCCACTTTTTCCAGAACCTGGGCTACCACACCGCCTACAAGGGCAAATGGCATCTGTCGGATATCGAGGATGGCCCGGGGCTGATGTACGGCAGCTACCCGAGCCGGGGCAAAGCCCTGGAGCCCTATGGTTTCAGCGACTACAACCTGACCGGGGACGTGCACGGCTCGGTGTGGCAGGGCTACATCGCCGACCGCATGGTGGCCGGCGAAGCCAGCCAGTGGCTGGTGCGCGACAGCCAGAAGCTGGATAAGCCCTGGCTGCTGGCGGTCAACTTCGTGAACCCCCACGACATCATGTTCTTCTCTTCCGGCGAGAAGCAGGAACAGTCGCGGGCCAACCCCCGGTTCATGGCCCCGCTGCGGCCACCGCCGAACGATCCGATTTACAAGAAGGACTGGTCGCATCTGCCGCTGCCCGCCTCGTTCGCCAAGGAAACGCTGCGCGACAAGCCCTGGTGCCACCGCTCCTACGCCCAGGTGATCGACAGCATCTACGGCCACATGGACAAGGACGACGAAGCCGCCTGGCTGGCCAATCAGAGCTACTATTTCAATTGCATCCGCGATGTCTCGCGGCAGGTGGACCATGTTCTGCAAGCCCTGGAGGACAGCGGTCAGCTCGACAACACCATCATCGTCTACACCGCCGACCACGGCGAAATGGCCGGCGCCCACGGCCTGCGGCAAAAAGGCCCGGTGACCTACAAGGAAAACAGCCGGGTGCCGCTGATCGTCAGCCACCCGGACGTGAGCGGCGGCCGCACCGTGAACAATCTGGGCTCCGCGCTGGACCTGGTGCCTACCCTTGTGGGTTTGGCCACCGAAGGCAAAACCACCACCGACACCCCCGGCGTGGACCTGAGCCCGGCCCTCACCGGCCAGGCCACCCGGCGCGACCAGGACGGCATCCTGTTCGCCTACGGCGTGCTGCTCTATACCGATCCGGAAGCCACCCAGCGGCTGGCCCGGGAAGGCGACGAAATCACGCCGGTGAAATTAATGGGGGATTTCCTCAAGCAGCTGCGGCTGGGCCCGGAGCTGGGCAACCGGGGCCTGCACCGGGGTGTCTTTGACGGCCGCTACAAGTTCACCCGCTATTTCAGCCCGGACAGCCACCACCTGCCCCAGGACTGGGACACGCTGCTCGCCCACAACGACCTGGAGCTCTACGACACCCACCAGGATCCGGACGAGCTGGTCAACCTGGCCGCTCGGCCGGAAGGTCCGGGCGCGGTGAAAGAACGGCTGCTGGCGCTCAACGCCCGCACCAACCAGCTGATTGAACAGGAAATCGGCGACGATCACGGCGGCGAATACCCGGGGCCGGAATTCATGTACCGGCTGTAACCCGTTTTGCTTTGCCCTTGGGGGGCAATCCGCCCCGGCCCGGCCTCGCCGGTGTCCGGGGCACCTTATTCAACACCGGTTCCGGCTATTTGCCGTCGAGCAGCGGCTGCCCGCCGCGGGCCGCCAACCACAGCATCACCGCACCACCGGCCAGCAGATACCAATAGAAGGTGAAAAACCGCCACACCACGATGGTGGTGGCGGCGGTCACCGACGTCAGCCACGGGTTCAGCAAGGCCGCGCCGGCCACCTCGGCGCCGCCGGCACCACCGGGCAGCAGCGTCAAATGGCCGGCGCCCATGGCCATCATCTGCACGAAGAAGCCGTACACCCAATCCAGATGCTCGCCGAGCGCCAGCACCGCGATATAGATCACCGAGTAGCGCAGCAGCCAGTGGCAAAGGCAGAGCGTGAACATCAACAGCAGACGCCGGCGCGGCACCGCCAGGGTTTCCTCCAGCCCGCGCCGGAAGCGCAGCACCGCCCGCGCCAGACGCAAACGGCGGCGACGGCGCAGCCCCAGCCAGCGGAGAAAGTCACCGGACACAATCAGTACCCGGCGTTGAAACCGGGCCAGTAGCGCCACCCCGGCCAGGGCGGCGAGCATTAGCGCGAACGGCACCGCCACCTGCCACCAGGCAGCCAGGTCCAGATAACGGGCCAGCCCGTACAGGGCCACCGTCGGCAACAGGGCCGCGAACACCAGCAAATCGGTGAGCTGGTCCACCGCCAGTACCGCCGTGGCCTGGGCCGGCGCCACCCCGTGCCGGCGCAGCAAGGCCGCCAGGGTGAACGGCGCCCCGCTGCCACCGGGCGTGGCGTTCAAGGTGAACTCGGTGGCCATGACCGTGGCCAGGGCGGCGCCGTGCCCCAGGCCCGGGGCCCGCCCGTTGAGCATCACTCTCAGCCGCCAGGCGTTCAGGTTCCAACACACCGCGATCATCGCCACCAGCAGCGCCAGCCACCCCAGCGGCACACTGCGCAGGCGCACCAACACCTGATCGCCGCCGAGCACGAAGGGCACCGCCGCGCCAACCAGCAATGCCGCCGCGAACAACCATCGCCAATGCCGCGTCATAGCGACTCGGATCCACTCGCCGGCAAACGTTCCTGTTCCATCAGCCACTGGGCTTTACTGACACACCGGCGCTGTTCGCTGAGGGTATCGATGGTGCGCCGCCAAAAATCCCGGCTTTCCGCGTGGCGCAGGTCCACCGGGTGCAATGCCAACCGGATAATTGGGCGCGCTTCAAAACGACGCAGCCGGGCCTGGTTCAAACGTTCGAACCAGCGCCGGCGCCACGCCGAACGCGATGACATCACTACCGTGGGCAACGGCAGCCGCTCGCCATCGACCAGACGGTACAGCGCCCCGGCGTCGGTACGGTAGTCGAACCCGGCGTCACGGATGGCACGGCGGCTGGCCTCATTGCTCAACCAGCCCGGCGGCACGAACCCGCTGACGCGCCAATCCTGGCGGCGGCAAAGCGCCAGGCCGTCACGTATGCGGGCGTAGGCGGCGGCCTCGTCAAGGGCGGAGAATTCCCCTTCGTGGGTCAGTATCCGTCGCCGGGTCCATTGCCGCAGGCCGATGGGCATGGGCCCGTCGTCGCTGTGCGACCAGCCGTGCAGAACCAGCTCGTCGCCGGCGGCCTGGCGTTCGGCCATGGCCTGGCAAAACGCCGGCGAACGCTCCGCCGGATGGCCGCGGTGAAAGTCCGGCACCACCAACAGTGTGCTGACCAGCGACGCCGGACGTTGCAGTTGTTGCAGAAACGACTGGTACAGTGGCCAAGTGTGGGGGGCCACGTCATGCAGCGACAGAATAAACGCCCGTTGAGTTTCAGGAATGCGATTCATGGGTGGATGCTAATACCGGCTGTTCGTGATCGCCAAGGACGCGCCGGTAGTGACCGACCAGGCTCTCCGCCACCGCATCCCAACTGTGCCGCGTTTCCACATGGGCGCGGGCACGCCGTCCCAGGGCCGCGGGGTCATCGTGTTCAAACAGGTCGCGCACTCCGCCGGCCATGGCGGCACCGTCGTTGGGCCGCACATGGCGCCCACAGTCCCCGGGTACCACTTCCGGCAAGGCGCCGGCGTCCACGCACACCACCGGCAAGCCGCTGGCCATGCCTTCCAGAGCGACGAGTCCGAACGTCTCCTGGTCGCCGGCGTGCAGCAGGGCATCGGCGGCGGCCATCCAACCGGCCACTTCCGGCGTCGGGCAGAATTCATGAATCACCGACACATTGGACGGCGCGTCGGACTGCAGGCCGGTACCGATCAGCAGCAGGTGGTAGTCGGGGCCGAGCTTGCGCATCGCCTCCAACAGCACCGGAATGTTCTTTTCCTGGGTGCCGCGTCCGGCGAACACCAGCAGGTGCTGGTCCTCGGAAATACCCAGCGCCCGGCGCGCGTTCGGCTTGGCCCGCTGCGGCTGGAAGGCTTCCAGATCAACGCCCAGCGGCTGCACCTGCACCTCATCCAGGCCGCAGCGGTGCAACTGTTCCGCCATCAGCCGGCTGGGGCTGAGGACCAGATCGAAGCCGTCGTACAACCGTTTTATATAGGCGCGGGTGCCCGGATCCAGAAAGCGGCCGACACGGTGATGGACCAGAGTGAACAGGTCGGAGTGGTAAAAGCCCACCGACGGCACATCCAGTAACCGGGCCGCCCGCTGTGCCGCCCACGCGGGCGTGTAGGGGTCGCCCGCTTCGATCACGTCCGGCTGCAGGCCGGCGATGATGCTGCTCCACAGACCCAGACGCAGCGGGAAACGAAACCCCGGCGCCATCGGCAAGGGCATGGCCGGCAAGGACACGAAGTCGCCGTCGAAAAACACACCCGAGCCGGGCATCACCACCTTGTGGCTGATATCCCCACGGCGCAGCAACGCCTGGCGCTTGCCATCAATGTAGGTACGCACGCCACCGCTGGCCTGGGTGTAAAAAAGCGTGGTATCAAGAATTCTCAAGCGGTTCTCCCTTTCCCACTTGGTACGGTTTACCGTGAGCCTGCCTGACGGTCGCTTCGCCAATGCGTCACCGTTCACGACGGCCTGTTTTTCGTCAAGAACGAGTGAATAACCCTAAGATAGCATTGGCGACGGAAAGCTCACCGCCTACCTTGGTAAAGGCTTGTAAAAGCCCTTTCAGGGTTATTTCGGATCGGCCGGATCCTGCCGGTAGAACAGGCTCAGTTGCTCGTACAGCGCCGGCAACACCTGGCGCAAATGGGCGGGTGACTCGAAGAAACTTTCGGTGGCCACGGCGAAAAACTCGCCGGGGTCTTCCAGCGCGTAAGGGTCGATAAAGGGCTCACCGCCCTGCTCCGCCCGTTCCAGCGCCTGCCAGGCCTCGGTGAAGACATCATGCCAACGCTGCGGATCCATGCCGGCATGGAGCGGCGGCGCACCGTTGGGGCCTTCGCTGCGCATGTCCAGCTTGTGGGCCAGCTCGTGCAACACCACGTTGTAACCGTCCTCGCCACCGGATTCGAGCACATCGCCCCAGGACAGAATCACCGGCCCCTGCAGCCAGGCTTCGCCGGCCAGTTCCCGCCCCGCGTCGTGCACGATGCCAAACTCGTCCATTTCGTTATCCGGGGTGACGAAAGTGTCCTCGTACACAATCAGCGTGTACCAGCCGTCGTACCAGCCCAGGCCCAGCCCGAACACCGGCACCACCGCCATGGTGGCGATCAACAGCTGCATCTCGTCGGTGACGGTGAAGTCACCGCCGGCGGCGAATTCCTTGCGCACCAGAAAGCGCCGGGTGAGATCGAACAACCGCTCCCGGTCGGCGCCCTGATAACGGGCCGCCACCGGCCAGCCGGCGATGGCGTTTTCCCATTGCGCCCGCGTCACCGGCAGGCGCGCCAGCTTGCGATTTTCCAACCAGTCTCGCACCCGTCCGAACATGGTTTTCCTAGCGTGGCGTAGAGAGCGCAAAGCTTGCCGCTTTTGCCAACCGGACGCAAAGCGGTTTAGATACCCCCATAAAAGGAGCCCCCATGATCCACCTTTATCGACTAGTGTCCGTGTTTACCCTGCTGCTGCTCGGCCCAATAGCCCACGCGCAGGACACCGCCGGGGCCGCGTCCGCGCTGCGCGGCGGCGCCGACCAGGCGCGCTACTGGCAATGGGGCTGGAGCGCCTTCTACGGCGGTAGCAGCGCCTATTCCCTGGTGCACGCCCGCGACACCGACGACCCGGAAGAGCGCTACGACGACTACATCAACGCCACCAAAGCGGCCCTGGGGCTGGCCGGCACGCTGCTGTTCGCCCCGTCCCACGGCGACGCCTACCGGCAGTATCAGGCTATGGACGATAAGGCATCACCGGAAGCGCGGGCCGCGACGCGGATACTGATCGCCGGGCTGGCCGAGGAGGAAGCCCGCCAGCGGCGCTGGCAAAGCCGCCTCGGCGGTTTGATCGTCAACGGTCTGGCCGGGCTGGCCATCGGCGTGGAAGACGACCGTCCCGGCGACGGCTGGGTGAACTTCGCCACCGGCATGCTGACCACCGAACTGAACGTGCGCACCCGACCGGACACCGCCACCCACTTCCTGGAAAGACAGCCGGATTTCCGTCTCAACGGAAACGGCGCCGTCCTGCCGATCTATGTCGACTGGGCGGTGGGCCCCATGTTCGCGAGCGTGGAGATCAGGTACTGAAGGTGGGAACAACCGGCGCTACGAAGCGCTCATTGTCGGAGCTTGCCTTGCAAGCGAAAGGCCGGCTTTGCCGGTCGGCAGGATACCAGAGGCCTTTAAAAGCGGGGCTTTAACAGCGTCTCTGGAATCCTGCGGGGCAACCTTTGCCGGGTGGCTATAAGCCACCCTTTCGCGGGCAGGGCCCGCTCCTACAATTTCGGCTTCGTAGCGCCCTTTGGTGGCTTTTTCAGATGTAGTAGGCCTTCAGCGGCGGGAAGCCGTTGAACTCCACGGCGCTGTAGCTGGTGGTGTAGGCGCCGGTGGAGAACCAGTAAAGCCGGTCGCCGATGGCCAGGTTCAGGGGCAGGCCGTACTTGTAGTTTTCGTACATGATGTCGGCGCTGTCGCAGGTGGGCCCGGCGATCACCACCTCTTCCATTTCCCCTTTCTTCTCCGTGTAGATCGGGTACTTGATCGCTTCGTCCAGGGTCTCGATCAGGCCGGAGAATTTGCCCACGTCGGTGAACACCCAGCGCTGCAAGGCGGTGCGGGATTTACGGGAAATCAGCACCACTTCGCTGATCAGCACGCCGGCGTTGGCGATCAGGGAACGGCCCGGTTCGAGAATGATTTCCGGTAGTTGCTCGCCGAAATCCTCTTTCAGGAAACGGATGATTTCCGACGCGTAAGTTTCCAGGTCGTTGGTCTTGGCGATGTAGTTGGCCGGGAAGCCGCCGCCCAGGTTGATCATCTTCAGCTCAATGCCCACTTCTTCGCGCAGTCGCTCGAACATGATCTTGACCTTGCCGATGGCCGCGTCCCAGGCGCCGATATCGCGCTGCTGGGAGCCCACATGGAAGGACACGCCATACGGGTCCAGGCCCAGGTCCCGGGCCAGGATCATCAGGTCCAGGGCCATGTCGGTCTGGCAGCCGAACTTGCGCGACAGCGGCCAGTCGGCGGTGTGGGTGCCCTCGGTGAGGATGCGCACATACACCCGTGAACCCGGCGCCGCCTTGGCGATGTTCCGCAGGTCGGCCTCGGAATCGGTGGCGAACATGCGCACGCCCTTCTCATAGAAGGCGCGAATATCGCGGGCTTTTTTGATGGTGTTGCCGAAGATGCAGCGCTCCGCCGACACCCCCAGGCCCATCACCTTTTCCAGCTCGTAGATCGAGGCGATATCAAAATTGGCGCCCCGGTCACGCAACAGGCTGATCAGCTCGGCGGCCGGATTGGCCTTCACCGCGTAGTGCACCTTGGCGAACGGAAACTGCTCAATCAGCTGATCGTAGTGTTTGCCCACGGTTTCCGTGTCGATCACCACGAAGGGGGTCTCCTTGGTGTCGGCCAGGTCCTTGATGCGGCGGAACACCACCGGATCGTAATAATCTTCTACGCGAATGGCGTCGATGGTCATGGGGGTCCTCTTCCCGGTATTCAGCACCCGCCCGGGCCGACGGGGCACCGGGACCGTTGCGAAGGCAACGGGCGCCCAAGGTAGCAATTCGCTCACCATTTGGGGAGATACCTCACGGCCTTTTTTTCTTGGCAGGACAGCTTTCTCCAGCCGGGACGCGTGTCTGTGTTAGGCCCGGGTTATCGACGCCCCCGAACCTTACTACGCACCTCGGCCGCTTGCTCCCAAGGGAGGTTCGGTCTCGGTGCCCGTGTCCAGGACTGTGTGAGGCAGGGAGCCGAACACAAGCCTACAGGGACGTATTCACGGCGGGTCCTGGACACGGGCACCGAGACCGAACCGGGCTACGGAGTCACAGCACCGCCTGCCGGCGGACCACCGCTCTGCTACACTACGCACCCCCGAATTCCCCCGACCACGGAGCCCTTCATGGTTATCGCTATGGCCCTTCCTCTCGCCCTGCATTTGCTCGCCGCCGTCCTCTGGGTGGGCGGCATGTTCTACGCCTACCTGGCCATGCGCCCGGCGGTGGTTCAGGTGATTGATCCCGCCCAGCGTCCGGCGCTGTGGGCGGCCACCCTGGAACGGTTCTTCCGCTGGGTGTGGGCGGCGGTGGTGCTGCTGCTCGCCACCGGCTTTGGCATGGTGTTCGGCGTCTACAAGGGCATGGCCAACGTGGAATGGCACATCCACGCCATGATCGGCCTGGGTATCCTGATGATGCTACTGTTCGCCCATGTTTACTTCGCGCCGTTCCGCCGCCTCAAGCAGGCCGTGGCCGACAACGACACCAGCGAGGGCGCGCGCCGCGTCGGCCAGATCCGCAAGCTGGTGGGCATCAATCTGATTCTCGGCCTGATCGTGGTGGTGGTCGCGTCCGCCGGGCGGTACCTCTAACAGT
This sequence comes from Alcanivorax sp. UBA4485, assembly GCA_002389055.1. GTDB lineage: Bacteria > Pseudomonadota > Gammaproteobacteria > Pseudomonadales > Alcanivoracaceae > Alloalcanivorax. Next base: position 13,752 of record DGNT01000062.1, on the reverse strand, counting down.
GAGCACGCAGAACGGCGGCGGATCCGGCAAGGCCGACCTGCTGCTGGTGGCGGTGACGCTGCTGGCCGGGGTCAGCTGGATCTTCTCCAAGGAGGCGGTGCTATTGATGCCGCCGCTGCTGTTCATGGCGCTGCGGTTTCTGCTTGCCGGGCTGGTGCTGGCGCTGGTGGGCTGGCGGCAGCTGCTGCGCCTGAGCGCCGACCAGTACCGGCGCAGCGTCAAGGTGGGGCTGGTGTTCGGCCTGGCCATGAGCTTCTGGATCATGGGTCTGCATTTCGGCACCCATGTGGGCGAAGGCGCCTTCCTCACCAGTCTTGGCGTGGTGCTGGTGCCAGTGATGGCGCGGCTGGTGTTCAAGGAAAAGCCGCCGGCGAGCACCTGGGTGGCGCTGCCAGTGGCCGCCGCCGGGCTGGCCCTGCTGTCCCTGCGCGGTGGCCTGCACGCGGAGCCGGGGCAGTTGTTCTTCGTTGCCGCGGCCTGCATTTTCGCGCTCTATTTCACGCTCAATACCCGCGCCGCCAACAACGCCACCGTGACCGGCGCCTCCGGCCAGGTGACCACCCGAAACCGGGTGCCGGCGCTGGCGCTGACCACGGTGGTGCTGTTCACGGTCAGCCTGGTGACCGGCACCGGATCGTTGATTCTGGAAGACTGGCCCGCCGCGTTCGGCGCCTTCACCCCGGTGATGGCCGGCTGGGTAATCGCCAGCGCCACGGTGGGGACCGCCGCGCGCTTTTTCGTGCAGACCTATGCGCAGAGCCTGTCGGTGCACAGCCACGGCGTGGTAATCATGGTGCTGGAACCGATGTGGACGGCGCTGTTCGCGGCGCTGTGGTTCGGCGAAACCATGAGCGCGGTGCAGGTGGGCGGCTGCTTCCTGATTTTCCTGTCGTTGGTGGTGAACCGCTGGGCCAGTGTGCGCCGGGTGCTCAAGCAGTGGCTCGCCTGAACCGCGCGCCCGCCCGCGCGTGGGTGGCCAGAGCCACCCTTTCGCGGGCAGGGCCCGCTCCTACCAGCGGTTATTTGTGGCTTTTGAGGAGGGCTTCGACTTTGTCGATGTATTTTTGCATGGCGTCGTCGGCGCTCATGCCTTTCAGTTTGGCCCAGGCGTCGTACTTGGCCCGGCCCACCATATCCAGCATGCCCGGGCGCTTGCCGGACACGTCGCCGGCACTGCCCTGCTTGTAATGGGCGTAGAGGAACAGCAGGTCGTCGTTGTCCGGCTTTTTGGTCAGCGTCTTAACGTCCTTCTGGGCCTGTTCAAACTGGGCTTTATCGGCCATTATTCTCACCTGTTAGTTGGCTATTGATTCTTAGGGAGCCGCTCAAAGGCTCCACGGGCCGCGATCCGTCGGGGGGCGACGCGGCCCGCTGTTTTACTTTGAACAACAGCGCGGGACAGCGCAACAATAAAGGGGACCCCATGACGAGTTCCACCACTTCCAAGTCCGCGCCAGTGTTGGACGCCCGCCAGGAGCGGGATCTCAAGCAGGCGGTCCAGACGCTCTGGGTGCGCTTCCCCGGTTCCCTGGAAGACCGCTACCGTGACTACGCCGAACGCCGCGCCGCGAAGTTGATTCAGCGCTCGCTGTATATTCTGATCAGCCTGTTTTTGATCGTGGCGGTGCCGGTGTCGTTGCTGTCGGACGAGCACAACCGGGACCTGTGGATGGCCTACGGCGTCTACCCGATCGCGATCTCCCTGGCGCTGTTGTTCGTGGCGGTGAAGGTGAAGGCGCTGGAGCGCTGGGTCACCACGCTGATCGGCCTGGCGCTGATGACCTCTCTGGCCGGCACCCTGCTGGGGGCGCTGCATCTGGCCGACACCTTCCTCGGCCAGGTGGCCGCCTTCGAAACCATCTACGTGCTGATTATCGGCTTCTCGATTCTGCGCCTGCCGCCCACCCGCACCCTGTTCTGGTGCCTGGGCTCGCTGGTGGTGGCCCTGGCGGCGGCGCTGCTGCAGCGCTGGGACGTGGACCCGGTGTCGCTGATGCTGTTCTACGGCTTTCCGCTGGTGGTGTGCGCGCTCAATGGCTATATGCTCGACGCCAGCGCACGCGGCTCCTACGCCAACAATCTGCTGCTCGGGCGGGAATCGGCGCGGTTGCGTCAGTGGCGCGACAACGCCGACCGGGAAGCGCTGCGGCAACGCACGCTGAACGAGTTCATGGCGCACATCGCCGGCAACCCCAGGGTGGAGGTGCTGATGGAACAGGCGCTGACCTTCATGCTCGACCGCACCCACGCCATTGCCGGCGCCGCCTACCGGCTGGACGGCGACCGCTTCCGCCAGGAAGCGGCGCGCGGCCTCAACCAGCAGGCCCTGGAACGCGACGACGTGCCGGTGGAGGGTCTGCTCGGCGGTGCGCTGGAGCGCGGCCCCGGCGTCACCGTGCGCCACAATGTGCCGGCCGGCTACCTGGACCTGGAGACCGCCCACGGCGCCGTGCGCCCCGGCGAACTGCTGTTCCTGCCGATCTGGCAGGGCGACCAGGCGCTGGGCGTGATCGAGCTGGCGGCGCTGGAATCGTTCGACGACCACACCCGCACGCTGCTGGAATCGCTGGGCTCGCCTCTGGCCTATGCGCTGATGGCCGCCGTCGGCCGCGAGGACTATATCCGCCGCCACCGTCAGGAAGCCGGCTAGACCGGCGGGTTACTGACGGCGCCGGCGCAGCGGCCCGGACAAGCGCTCTGGATGGGCCGGTTGAACGTCGTCGAGCATGGCGTAGATGGCTTCCATGTCCGCCTGCTGATCGCTGCTCGGCCAGAAGGCGTCAAGAATACGCGCCTGCTTGCGCCGGTAGCAGAAGGTCACCACGATAATCGGCAGCCCCAGGTCCACGGCGATGCGGTGGAAGCCGGTTTTCCACTGGTCCGCCCCGGTACGGGTGCCTTCCGGTGTGATACCCAGCCAGAACGGCTGGCCGCCGGTCATGACTTTCTTGGTGTTTTCCACCAGACCCCCGGAGCGGGCGCGGTCCACCGGAATGCCACCCAGCGCCCGCAACAGCCATCCCGCCGGCCCCCGGAACAGGGTGTGCTTGGCCATGAAACGAATATCCAGGCGCAAACCCTGGATCGCGCTGACCCCCACCAGACCGTCGTAATTGGAGGTGTGCGGCGCCGCGATCATCACCGCGCGGGGCACGTCGGGCAGCTCGCCCACCACCTTCCAGCCGATCAGGCGCAATACCGCACGCCCCAGTGCCGCCACCAACCGGTGGCCGCGGCGCGGCACCTTCGCGCCGATGGCGTCCGGGGTCAGCGGCCGCGGGTCCGTGCTCATCAGCCGAACACCACCACCGTCTGGCGGCTCAGCGCCACCGGCCGGCCGCGATCGTCCCATACCGTGGCCTGGCACTGGCCGTAGCCGTCGGCGAACGAGTCGGTGATCACCTGGTACTGCCAGAAATCCACCGGCGCCAGCTCACGGGGGTCTTCCAGCAGCTCCATGGTCCAGGTCAGCGAGCTGGCGGGCGCCGGCTTGCTGAGCATCGGCAGCACGCCGGCGGGCCAGGTATCCACCAGACAGGCCAGGGTGGCGGCGTCCTGGGTCTGGCCGGGCTCGTCGAAACGCATATAGCCGTGGAAATCCGGCTCTTTGGAACCGGAGAAGATCATATTGCCGCCGGCGATGCGCATGTCGAAAAAGCGCAGAAAGGTGGGCGACCGGCCCTCCATGTAGGGCAACTTGAAGCAATCCTGCGGGGCTTTCCAGCGCGGCGCCTCCGGGCCCGGCACGCGGATGCTGGACTCACGGCCATGGCCGAGGCTGCCGAGCATGGTGGCCACCACCTGGCCCTCCTGGCGGGCCATCACCTGCACCTGGGTCACCGATTTTCCGGCGCGCAACGTGGTCGCTTCCAGGTCCACCGGCCCCGGCACCATGGGCGCCACGAACGAGATGGTAAAACTGCGCAACGGCGGCGCGCCGTCGCCCAGGTGGGCGTCCATATGACGAATCAGAATGGCGCCCACCAGGCCGCCGAAAGTAGCTCTGCCCTGCCCCCAGCCCTCGGGAACCGTCATCCGGTTCCCGGCGGCGGCATCAATAATGGAATCAAATTTCATAATGCGCTCCCACCGAAAGCGGCTATTGATAGCAGAGCCGGGCGCCCAAGGAAAGGACCGAAACGCTCAGCGGCCGCTGCGCGCCTTGGTGCGGCCGGTGGCCGGCGCCACCAGCGGGTCTTCCGGCCAGGGGTGCTTGGGGTAGCGGCCGCGCAGTTCCTTGCGCACCTCGCGGTAGCCGTTGCGCCAGAAGCCGGCCAGATCGGCGGTGATCGCCGCCGATCGACCCGCCGGAGTCAGCAGTTCGGCGGTCAGCGGCAGGCGCCCTTCGGCCAGCGTCGGCAGACTTTCCATGCCGAAGCATTCCTGCAGTTTCACCGCCAAACGGGGCCCGCCCTCGGCTTCGTAATTAATGGTCACCGCGCGCCCGGAGGCCACGGTCACCCGCTCCGGCAGCCTTCTCGCCAGTTCGCCGACCCGCCCTGGACCCAACCGCAGCTTCAGCGCCTCGATCAGGGGCAGGCTTTTCAGGTCGCGCAGCGTGCGTCGGCCGGCCAGGTACGGCAGCAACCAGGTCTCCAGCTCGGCGAGCAAGGTGTCGTCGTCCATCGCCGGCCAGTGTTCCGGTTCGAGCCGGTGCAGCCAGCCCGCCCGCGCCCGCCACTGGCGGGTGGCATCGGTCCACGGCAGCACCCGCAGGCCCTGCTGCCGCACGCCGTCCAATAGCCCTTGCTCGACCTGCGCCGGTGACGGCGACGGCAACGGCTGGCTCTCCACCGTGATCGCGCCCACCGCATAACGACGCTCCGCGCGCACCTTCTGCAGCCTGTCGTCCCAGGCCACCTGGTCCCGCCATTCGGCGTGGCGGGCCAGCAGCGCCGGCACCTCCGGCGGCCCCAGGGCCCAGGCCAGCCGGATCACGGCGTCGCGGGGCCGACCGTCGGTGTCCAGCACCACCAGCCACTCGCGCCCGGCCAGGGGCGAACCCGGCGGCAGCCGGGCGCCGCTGCCGTCGGCCAGCAGGTAACGGTCCTCCTCACCGTCCCGGCGGCGTGCTATCCGGTCGGGAAAGGTGTCGGCGAGCAGCGGGCCCAGCGCACCGCCGGGTGCCGCACCATCGGGTGCCGCACCGTCCTTGCGGTCGCCGTTCAGGCGGGACAGCGCCCTCTGCAGCAGCGGCCAGTCGCCGGGTCGCGCGGAGAAGCGTCGCAGCCGCTCGGCCAAATCCACCTGCCGGTCCAGGCCCGGCATCCGCTCGCTGAGCAGCACCGCCACCCGGGCGGCGCTGGCGGCCAGGCCCGCGTCGCGGCCGCGCACCACCAGCGCGGCCAGTTCCGGCGCCAGAGGTAAATCGTTGAGGCGCCGCCCCAGGTCGGTGATGGCGTCCTGCCCGTCCAGGGCGCCCAACCCGCGCAGGCGTTGCACCGCCGCCCGCCACGGCCCCGCCGGCGGCGGGTCCAGCCAGAATAATTGATCGGGGTCACGGCAGCCCCAGCGGGCCAGATCCAGCACCAGGCTTTCCAGCCCGGTCTGGTGGATCTCCGGTTCGATATGCCGGGCCAACACCTCTTCCCGCGCCCACAGCCGCACGCAGCGGCCCGGCCCCAGCCGGCCGGCGCGGCCGGCGCGCTGGTCGGCGTTGGCCTGGCTGATGCGGCGCGTGACCAAGCGGCTGCGGTGGCGGCGCGGGTCATAGCTGGGGCGCCGCTCCAGGCCGGTGTCCACCACCACGGTGACGCCTTCAATGGTGACACTGGTCTCCGCCACGTTGGTAGCCAGCACCACCCTGGGCCCGGCGGGCGCTGCCAGCACCGCCGCCTGGGCGTCGCCGGCCAGGCGCCCGTGCAGCACCTGCACCGGCATCGCCAGCGACAACCGCTCGCGCAAACGCTCGATCTCGCCCACCCCGGGCAGAAACACCAGCACCGTGCCCTCCCCGGCCAGCGCCTCCACTTGGCGGGCGCAGTGATCCCACGGATCCTGGTCCCGCCCCGGCGGCGCATGGCTGACCTCCACCGGGAACACCCGCCCCTCACTGCGCACCGCGGGCAATGACAGGCCTTCGGCCAGAGGGCCCACCTCCAGCGTCGCCGACATCACCAACAGACGCAGGTCCTCACGGAGCGCCTGGCGCACCTCCTGGACCAAGGCCAGGCCCAGGTCCGCCTGCAGGGAACGCTCGTGGAACTCGTCGAACAACACCGCCGCGTAGCCCTCCAGCGCCGGGTCATTACTCAGCATGCGGGTCAGCACGCCCTCAGTGACCACCTCAATGCGCGTCGCCGCGCTCACCCGGGTGTCCAGCCGGGTGCGGTAGCCCACGGTCTGCCCTACAGATTCACCGAGCTGCTGCGCCATGAACCCGGCCACCGCCCGCGCCGCCACCCGGCGCGGCTCCAGCACCAGAATACGGCCGTCGCCGCGCCAGGGCGCGTCCAGCAGCACCAGCGGCACGCGGGTGGACTTGCCGGCGCCGGGCGGCGCCTCCAGCACGGCGCCGCCCTGCTCGGCCAGACAGCGGCACAGCTCCGGCAGCACGGCGTCCACCGGCAGAGCAAAATATCGGGGTTCAGTCATGGCGGTATCTTATCGGAAATGATGTTCCGGGCGGGGGTTTCTCCAGCGGGGTCGCGGGTCATAGCTGGCGCAGAACCTTTCTATGAGGCTCTGGTTGTGGGAGCGAGCCGTGCTCGCGAAAGGCCGGCTCTGCCGGCCGGCAGGATGCCAGAGACGTTGTCGGTGCCGCCGCGATACGAACGAAAAATGTGGCGCTCTTACAAATACGGTTTGCAATGTTTGACAGCCGCGACGTAGCCGGCGTATATGTTTTGGAAACGGAGAAACCACGAAAAACTACATGGAAGTGTCAGTTATGATAGCTCGAATTATATCTATTAGTCTTTTTCTTGCGGCATCCTGCCACGTTCTCGCCAATGCAGGAGAGTCACCCAACACCAAGCCTCTCAACCTCGAAAAAAACACTCCGGAGATGATTGCAGAATCATCGTGGAGTGAAGGTGACGATGTGATCATCGAACGAACATTCACCGTATTGGATGAAGGCCACGCGATAACCCTGAAGCGCCGCTACAAGGAAGTAACCGAAGAAAAGATGCAGTTAATCTGGCGCTCCGCCGAAACGATCAAAGCTGACGCCCGCTTCTGCGCCTACTCTCAACGCCTTCCCATGAATGACGACGACACCCTCATCATCTATAAAAATAATGGCTATACGAGCATTTGCCACGGTCGCCCAACAATAGAAAAATCGGATGAAAACCACGATAGTGAGGCAGGCTTAATACAACCTCAAGATGTGGTCGTGGGCGATCAGTATTATAGATTCGCGGATGGCAGCACGACGGTTCCTGCGGGTGTACGTCGCACTGCACATGCAACCGGCTATTATGGTGTCCGGGGAGTTGGGCAGGTGACGCTGGAATTCTACTCTGACGCGGCGTCGTGTGGTGCAACAAACGTTTCGAACATCAATTCCCCGAATGCATTAATCGAAAATGATATTCGGTCTAGTCTCGTCTGCAGGATTACTGATGTACCCGGTTACTATGCCTTTCACATTGAGGGCTGCGCCCTCGGTCCGCCGCTCTGTGACTCGCAGGACTATGTTACAACCGTCGTAGATTAGTAGGATCCGGGCCAGGTCTGACGGCTTTACCTCGTAAGGTCGTCAGTCCTGGCATCCAACCGTTCTTCTAACGTTTACTGTGTATCTGCGGGATCATCCAAAAGTAGCGGGAACGCTTCCTCATTTCTGTCCTCACCGAACCTGTAGCAGTCGTCGAGCGCCAGAACGTAGTACTCCAGGCCGCGTTGGGCGGCGGCGAAGGCGCGCTGGCGGGCGGGTTCGTCCACCGCCAGGCGCTTGACCAGTTCCATGGCTTCGTGGGGGTGGGCGTCGTCGTAGCTGGCGTGGGCGCGCAGCCAGGCCATGGTGTGGCGGTTAATGTTGGCGCTGCCCTGCTCGGCGTAGTGCTTCATGCCGCTGACCACGCGCTGGCTCCATTCGCCGGTGGCCCATTCAATGGCCAGGTTGGTGGCGGCGATACTCTCTTCCAGGGTGCCCTGGTGGCCGGTGGCCCAGAGGAACTGGTTGACCGCGTCCATGGCCGCCGGCGGGCGGGTGTGTTCCAGGCGTTCGGTGTCGAGGCCGAAGCCGGCGGCCCAGTCCTGGTACCAGTAGGCGTGGCGCTGCTCGATTTTGATGTTGCCGATCAGCCAGTTTTTGGTTTCTTCATGGCCGGGATAGAGGCCGGGCCGGGTTTTGGCCAGGGCCAGGCCCATGTATTTCGGGAAGCTCTCCACCAGCGGGTAGAAGTGCAGCAGCGCGTCGCGGAAGCGGCCCAGGGACAGTGAGCCGTCACCCATTTCCACGAACAGGGGGTGGCGGGCGACGCGGTCCTTGAGCGGGACCAGCGCGTCCCAGAACCGTTGTGCCCAGGGGGCGTGTTCGGTGAGCGTCAGCGCTTCCTTGTAGCGGGCCACGGCCATGCTGTTCTCCTTGTTATATCAGCGGTGCCAAAAAAGAGCCTACTTCGCTCTCCGTGGCGATGCCAGCGACGCCAGCACAGCCCGGCGACGCCGTCGCAGGGCGGCCAGGTCGGCGGCGCCGGGGCTGCCCTGGTCGCGGTAGGCCAGATGCTCGAACAGCCGCCGCCAGTGGCCGGCGGCGCCCGCGGCCGACGGCCAGCGCCGCGTCACGGCCGCCTCCAGTTGCGCGGCGGACACCGTGGCCGGCGCGCGCAGGCCGCGCTGGGCCAGGGCGCGGTGCAGGCGGGCGAATTCGCGCTCCAGGGGGCTGGCCGGGGTGTCCCGGCGGCGGCTGAGCACCAGTACGCCGAGCACGGCGCTGAACACCAGCACCACGGTGAGCAGCGCCAGCCCCACACGCAGCGGCGTCACCGCGCCGAGCAGGCGCTCCAGAAGGTCGCGTTGGGACTGCTGGCGGTAGCCGAGCACCCATTTCTGCCAGTTGAAGTCCACATAGTCGGCCCACTGCTGCAGTTGAAACAGCACCGGCAGGCGGTTGAGGCCGTCGAAGTCACCGCCGGCGCCGTCGGCGGCGTTTTCGAAGGCGCCACGCAGGCCCAGCTCGACGCGCTCCGGGGCCACCGCCGCGGTGGGGTCGACCTGCACCCAGCCCTGCCCGGGCAGCCACACTTCGGCCCAGGCGTGGGCGTCGTACTGGCGCACCTGCAGGTAGTCGCCGGCGTTCATTTCGCCGCCCTGGTAGCCGGCCACCACCCGGGCGGGGATGCCGGCGGCGCGCATCAGGAAGGTAAAGCTGGACGCGTAGTGCTCGCAGAAGCCCTGGCGGGTGCCGAACAGGAATTGGTCGACGGTGTCGCCGGCAATGCGCGGCGGTTCCAGGGTGTAGAAGAACGGCTGCTCGCGGAAATAGCGCAGCGCCGCGTCCACCAGGGCGCGGTCGTCCCGGTGGCGCTGCCGCCAGCGCTGCGCCAGGGCGCGGGCCTCGGCGTTGCCCTGCTCGGGCAGGTCCAGCATCAGCCGCCGTTCCGCGTCGCCGAGCGCCGGCACCGCGCCGGTCACGTCCACGCTGCGCACGCTGTAACTGAAGGCGCCGTTGACCGGGCCGTCCGCCACCAGCCGGAAATCCCGCGCCAGGGCATTGCCGTCGAAGTCGGTGAACGGCACCGCCAGGGCGTACAGCCAGCGCTGCCGGGACGGCTCCATGATCACCCGGTAGCGGTAGCCGGTGCGGTCTCCGGCGGCGTTGATCAGCACGCGGTACCAGTCCGGCGACGGCCCGCGACCGCCGTAGAAAAGTTGCTCCCGGTCCCAGCCGGGCGGGCTGGCCTGGCGCCAGGTGGTGCCGTCGAAATAGCTGTAGGTGAGGCCGCGCCAGTAGCGTTCCCGGGGCGGCGGCGGCTCGCCCTCGAACTGGACACGGAACGCCAGCTCGCTGGATTCGGTGAGGCGGCTGACCTGCCCCGGCGACATGCTGTCGCTCATGCCGGTGCGCGCCTGGCCGCTGTCGAGCTGCATGTTCCACAGCGGCGCGATGCGCGGCACCAGCACGAACAGCGCGATCGCCAGCGGCAGCGCCTGCAGCACCATCACCGCCGCCACCGAAAGATGCTGACGGCGGCGGGCGTGGGTGTCGCTGTAATTAATACCCGCCAGGCTGGCGGTGAGCAGGATCAGGCAGCCGATCACATAGAGCGCCATGGCCGGCCCGCGGTGGAACAGTAGAATAGTCGCGCACACGAAGTAACCGAGCACGATCAGCACATAGGCGTCGCGCTTGCTGACCAGTTCCAGGTATTTCAACGCGAACAGGCTGGTGATCAGCGCGGTGCCCGCTTCCGGGCCGTGCAAACGACCGAAACTGTAGAAGGTGGCGGCCACGGTGGTCACCAGCAGCACCAGACGCAGGATGCGCCCCGGCAGGATCAGCCGCTGACGGTCCATCAGGGCCCGCCAGCCGAGCACCACGGCGAGCAGCCCGGCCTGCCACAGCGGGCCGCCCCACAGTTGTGGCAGCGAGGCGGCGACGATCGCCAGGGTGAGCCAGCCCCGAGCGTGGCTGGGAATCTGGTAGATGCGCGCCATCAGTGCGCCTCCGTATCGCCGTGGCGGGCCAGCAGGTTGAGGGCCCGCAGGCGCTGTTCCTCGCCCTGCCCCGGCGGCAGCTCGGCGCCGGGCAGCGCCAGCGCGAAGGGCCGGTTTTCGCGGCTCAGGCGCTGCACCCAGAAGCACAGGATCGACAGGCGCCGCTCCACCGGCAGACCTTCCAGGCGGTCATAGCGCAGCCACAGGCGACCGCTGGCGGGCTCTTCGAACAGTTTGACGTTGAGCCCCCGGCCCCGGGCATAGCCTTTCCAATCCACCTGTGCCAGAGAATCACCGGGCACATAGCCGCGCAGGCCCTGGAATTCCTCGCTGCCGCTTTGCCCGGCGCTGGCCACCTGCCGCTCCCGGTCACCGCCGTCGGCGGGACAGTCCTGGCTTTCCTGGGGGCGCGGCCAGGCCAGACAAACCTGATCCAGCGACACCAGCGACCAGCTGCGCAGCAAGCCCAGCGGGTAGCGACTTTCCACGCGCAGGCGTGGCGGCCGGGTGCGGCCCCGCCGGCTGAGCGGCAGGTTCAGCCACAGAGCGCTTTCCTCGCCGGGCTCGACGCTGATTTCCTGGGCCGGCTGGTCCAGCCAGCGCAGCCATAGCGCCCGGTGCGGCCGCCGCTGGGCGATCAGCACCACTTCCACACTGCCCTGCCCGCCGACGAAACCGGAGCGGCTGGCACCGGCGCGCAGGGACAGCCCGGACAGATTGCGGAAGGTATGCAGGATGGCGACCAGAAACAGGCTGACCATCAGAAAACAGAGGCCGAGAATCAGGTTGTTCTCGTAGTTGATACCGCCGAAGAACAGCAGCACGGACACCAGCAGATAGAGAAAACCGTAGCCGGTGGGAAAGATAAAAATACGCCGCTGGTCGAGCTGCACCTGGCGGGCCCGGGGAAGCCGGCGGTCGAGCCAACGCTGCCAGGCTTGCTTGAGCATGGCGTCCCCTCCTTAAGTTCGACCGACTAGTTTCGCACCACCGGCACGGTTTGCAGCAACGCCTGGGTCATCGCCGACACCTGGCCCCCATCGCGGGGCTGCAGGCGGTGCTCGGCCACCGAGGGCCACACCGCCTGCACGTCTTCGGGCAGCACGTAATCACGGTCGTGGATCAGCGCCCAGGCGCGGGCGGCGCGCAGCAGGCCGAGGCCGGCGCGCGGCGACAAGCCGGTAACCAGACGATCGTCGGCGCGGGTCGCCTCCAGCAGCCGCTGCACATAGTCGAGCAGGTCGCGGGTGGCGCGCACCTTGCCCACATGGGCGATCAATTTGACCAGTCCCGTGGGCTCGATCACCGGTTTCAGCTCGCGGACCGCTTCGCGCAGGTCGCCGCCGGCGAGCAGGGACAGTTCCACGTCCGGGGCCGGATAGCCCAGGGAAATGCGCATCAGGAAGCGGTCGAGCTGGGATTCCGGCAACACGAAGGTGCCGGCCTGGGTCACCGGGTTCTGGGTGGCGACCACGAAGAACGGCGACGGCAGCGGCCGGCTGACGCCGTCCAGGGTCACCTGCCGCTCTTCCATGGCTTCCAGCAGCGCGCCCTGGGTCTTGGGAGTGGCCCGGTTGATTTCGTCGGCGAGCAGAAGCTGGCTGAACACCGGCCCTTCGCGCAGGCTGAACTGCTGGCTTTCCGGGTCGAATACCGACACCCCGAGAATGTCGGCGGGCAGCATGTCGCTGGTGAACTGCACGCGCCGGTAATCGAGGCGGAACACCCGGGCCAGCGCATGGGCCAGGGTGGTTTTGCCCATGCCGGGCAGATCCTCGATCAACAGATGGCCGCCGGCGAGCATGCAGGCCAGCGCCAGTTTCAGTTGTTCCGGTTTCCCCAACAGCACGCTGCCCACCTGGGCCAGCGCTTTATCCAAAGCCTGCATAACACCCCTTTTTTGCTACACGCTTCGAGCTTTTATTCGAAGCCGAGCGCTTTGATGCCGAGCCCCAGATCGTTCTTAAGATCGCCGACGTCTTCCAACCCCACGGCGATGCGGATCAGATTTTCGCTGATGCCGGAACGTTGTTTTTCTTCCTCCGCCACGCGCCCGTGGGTGGTGGTGGCCGGATGGGTAACGGTGGATTTCACGTCGCCCAGGTTGGCGGTGATGGAGAGCAGCCGGGTGGCGTCGATAAAGCGCCAGGCCGCCTGGCGGTCCCGCTGACCGTCGCTGTCTTCCACTTCAATGGCGATCACCGCGCCGAACGCTTTCTGCTGGCGCTCGGCCAGGGCTTTCTGCGGGTGGCTGTCGAGGCCGGCGTAATGCACCCGGGCGATGCCCGGCTGCTGCTCCAGCCACCGGGCCAGTTGCAGGGCGTTCTCGGAGTGCGCCTTCATGCGCAGGCCCAGGGTTTCCAGACCCTTGAGGAACACCCAGGCGTTGAACGGGCTCATGCAAGGGCCGGCGGAACGGACGAAACCGTGGATTTCCTTGAGTATTTCTTCAGGACCGACCACGGCGCCGCCCAGGCAGCGGCCCTGGCCGTCCAGATACTTGGTGGCACTGTGAATCACCAGGTCGGCGCCCAGTTCCAACGGTTTCTGCAACGCCGGGGTACAGAAGCAGTTATCAACGATCAGCAGCGCGCCGTTGTCGTGGGCCAGTCTGGCCAGCGCCTCGATGTCGCCCACTTCGGAAAGCGGGTTGGACGGCGTTTCCAGATACAGCAGTTTGGTTTCCGGGCGAATCGCCGCGCGCCACTGATCCAGGTCGTCCAGATCGACCAGGGTGGTGTCGATGTTGAACTTCTTCAGATAGCGGTCGTAGATCACGTTGGTGGTGCCGAACACACTGCGTGAACTGATCACGTGATCGCCGGGCGCCAGCAACGTGAAGAAGGTGCTGCTGATCGCCGCCATGCCAGACGCCAGAGCGACACAGCTTTCGCCGCCTTCCATGGCCGCCAGGCGTTGCTCGAAGGAACGCACCGTGGGGTTGGTGAAGCGCGAATAGACGTTGCCCGGCTCCTCGCCGGAGAAACGGGCGGCGGCCTGGGCAGCGCTTTCATAGACGAAGCTGGAGGTCAGGAAGATCGGATCCGAATGCGACATTTCATCGGTGCGCAACTGCGCCCAGCGAATCGCCAGGGTGTCGGTATGCAGGTCGCGGGGGTCCGGTGTGTCGCTCATCGTTACCTC
>DGNT01000037.1 GCA_002389055.1 Alcanivorax sp. UBA4485 | reverse complement strand
CCGGCACGGTGCTGCTGCTGGTCGGGCACGTCACCAAGGACGGCACCCTGGCCGGCCCCAAGGTCCTGGAACACATGATCGACTGCTCGCTGATGCTGGAAGGCTCCGCCGACGCCCGCTTCCGCACCCTGCGTGGCCTCAAGAACCGCTTCGGCGCGGTCAACGAACTGGGCGTGTTCGCGATGACCGGCGAAGGCCTCAAAGAGGTCAAGAACCCGTCCGCCATCTTTCTCAACCGCGCCGACGACATCGCGCCCGGCTCGCTGGTGACGGTGGTCTGGGAAGGCACCCGGCCGCTGCTGGTGGAGCTGCAGGCGCTGGTCGACGCCAGCCACTTCGGCAACCCGCGCCGGGTGTGCGTGGGCCTGGAAGCCAACCGCCTGGCCATGCTACTGGCGGTGCTGCACCGTCACGGCGGTATCCAGGTGGGCGACCAGGACGTGTTCGCCAATGTGGTGGGCGGCGTTAAAGTGGCGGAGACCGCCGCCGATCTGGCGCTGGTGCTGGCGATCGTGTCCAGCTTCCGCGACCGGCCCCTGGGCCGTGATCTGGTGGTGTTCGGCGAGATCGGCCTGTCCGGTGAGATCCGCCCGGTGCCACAGGGCCAGGAGCGCCTGTACGAGGCGGTCAAGCACGGCTTTAAGCGCGCCATCATTCCCAAGGCCAACAAGCCCCGTCAACTGCCGGACGGCGTCGAAGTGATCGCCGTGAGCACCTTGGCGGAAGCGCTGGAGCAACTATGAAAAAACAATTCGCGGTGATGGGGCTGGGCGGTTTCGGGGAATCCGTTGCCCGGGAACTAATGCGCCTGGGGCATGAAGTGCTGGGCGTCGACAGTGATGAGAACAAGGCTAACCAGCTCGCCGATCATCTCACCCAGACGGTGATCGCCGATGCCACCGACGAGTCGGCGCTCAAGGAAATGGACCTGCACCGGTTTGACGCCAGCCTGGTGGCGATCGGTGAGAACATTGAAGCCAGCATCCTCTGCACCATGCATTTGAAATCCCTGCATGCGAAGGAAGTCTGGGTGAAAGCGATCACGCCCACCCACCATAAAATCGCGGAAAAGCTGGGTGCGGACCGCATCTTCCACCCCGAGTACGAGATGGGGCTGCGGGTGGCGCAAACCATGGCGCACCCCAATATGCTGGACTACATCGCCCTGGGGGATAATTGCTTTGTGATTGAGGTGCGCCCCGGGGAGGTACTGGAAGACCGGCCGTTTTCCGACCTGAAGATCGATCCGGAAAAAGTACGATTGTTGGCGATAAAACACGGCAATAGCGTAACGTTCCAGCCGACGCCGGATTACCGGTTGCGTCGTAACGATCACCTGGTTCTGTTGGGCGAGGAAAAAGCCCTGCGTCACTTTACCGAGAGCCTATGAGATCCTGGCTGCCGGGTCTGCGCGCGCGGGTAAACCTGAAAGCAAGGCTGCGCCACACCTGGCGCTACAGCCCACCGACCATTCTCAGTGGCGGCTTTTTGCTGCTCATCGCTCTGGGTACCGCACTGTTCGCCACGCCCTTCGCCAGCCACCAGGGCATGACGTTCTGGGAAGCCTTGTTCACCGCCACCGCGTCGATCACGGTGACCGGCATGTCGCTGGTGGATCCGGCCAGCGAACTGACCCTGTTCGGCCAGCTGCTGGTCATGGTGCTGTTCCATCTGGGTGGTCTCGGTTTGATGACCTTCGCCGTGCTTACCGTCATGGCTTTGGGCGGCCGTCTCGGCCTGAAAGGCCAGAGGCTGGTGCGCGAGGCCATGGACCAGGCGTCGCCCGGCGACGTGATGCTGTTGGTGCGGCGGGTGGCGCTGCTGGCGCTGGGCCTGGAAGTGAGCGGCGCGGCGGTGCTGGCCACCGTCTGGGTGCCGGCCATGGGTTGGACGGAAGGGCTGTGGATGAGCTTTTTCCACGCCGCCTCGGCCTTCAACAACGCCGGTGTTTCTTTGTTGCCTGACGGGCTGGCGCCTTGGGCAGCGACGCCGGTGATCACGCTGGTGATCACCGGACTGTTCATTACCGGTGGCCTGGGTTTCACCGTGCTCACCGACCTCTGGCGTCAGCGCCGTCTCTCGAAGCTGAGCCTGCACAGCAAATTGACCCTGACCGGCACCCTGATCCTCGCCGTCGGCGCCTGGCTGCTGATCATGGCCTTCGAATGGACCAACGGCACTACCCTGGCGGCGGTGGACAGCGGCTCACGGCCCTGGCTGGCCTGGTTCGTGGCGGTGGTGCCGCGCAGCGCTGGTTTCTCGGTGGTGGACATGGGCAGCCTTTACGCCCCCAGTGTCTTGCTGGTGATGTTTCTGATCTTTATCGGCGGCGGCAGTAACTCCACCGCCTCGGGGATCAAGGTCAGTACCTTCATGGTGGTGGTGCTGGCCACCCGTGCGTTTCTGACCGGTCGCCGCCGGCCCACAGCGTTCCGCCGCACGGTGTCCCTGGATTCGGTATTCCGGGCCTATACGGTGGTGGTGCTGAGCATGCTGATGGTGATGCTGGGCTGCTTCCTGCTGGTTATCCTGGAGCCGGAAATGAAGCCCATGGACGTGCTGTTCGAAGGGTTTTCCGCCTTCGGCACCGCAGGGCTGTCACGGGGCATCACCGAAGACTTGTCCAAGCCCAGCCAGGCGATCCTCATGGTGCTGATGTTCGCCGGGCGTATCGGGCCGCTGGCGCTGGCCTTTTCCCTGGCCCGGCCCCGTGCGGTGAAACTGCGTTACGTGGAAGATCAGGTGCAGATCGGCTGACCCGGGTCGCGGCTCAGAGGCCGTCCGCCTCCAGGTTGAGGTGGCGGGAGCGCCACCAGCGCCAGGAGGCCACGGTGTCGAAGAACAGCGCCACCGAGTTGACCATCACCACCAGCACCGCCAGCAGCCACTCGTCCAGATGCATGGCGTCGGCGCCCCAGCCGCCGATCAGGCGGGCCACCAGGGCCACCTGCAACGGCACCCAGGCGATTAAATGAGGCAGCGCCAGCGCCCGGTTCACGGACGCGTAGTGCCACAGCGTGACGCCATTGGCCGCCAGCACGAACAGGGTGGCCAGCGCCACCAGGCCGCCGCTGGCGGTATGCAGCATGAAGAAGCCGGTGGCATTGACGGGGATCAGGACCAGCAGGATCCAGGCGCGCATCCATAGCGGCAGGCGTTGATAAGAGGCCTGGATGCGGTCCAGGCGTTCGAGATGACTCATGGCGCGTCCCTGATAGAGGAGGAGAGTAAAGTCCATTTCCGGCCGCCGGCGGTTTCGGCACTGCCGTGACGATAATATGACCGGGTCAGGGTCACAATATCGTGATGAACAGGGGGTGAGAAGTAGGGCTCACACCCCCTTTATTCAAGTCTATTCAGGTCGAACCCGGTAAACAGGGCAGTCAAAAATCCAGGCTGTAGCCCAGGGTCACGGTGCGGCCACGGCCTTTGAAGTAGTACTCATCGCTGGCGCGGGCGGCTTGGGAGTAGTAGGTGAAATAGTCCTTGTCCAGCAGATTCGCGATGCCCAGGTCGAGTTTGCCCGCCGGCAGCTCGTAGGCCAGGGACGCATCGAGCAGACCGTGGCCGTCGAAGTCGAGGGTCGGGTCTTCCGCGTCGCGGGCGAAGTAATGGTTGTATTGCAGAAGGGATGACAGCTTGGCGTTCCAGCGCGCGGTCCAGGCCAGGCGCAGGGTGTCCGGGGCGATATTCAAACCGGTCAGTTCCGTGTCCAGGGAGCCGTCGCCATCGGTGTCCGATTCGCCCTCGGCCTGGCTATAGGTCAGTTTCAGGAGGTGGCCGCCGAGCCGCGCGTCGCCGGACACTTCGACGCCCCGAATCTTGGTTTTCTCGCGGTTGCCCACCCAGACGCCGTTCTCCTCGGTGAGCCGCTCGCCGTAATCGGAGCGCGATTCGTAGTAGCTTACTTCCAGGCCGTAGCGATCCCAATGAAAGCGCGAGCCCACTTCTCTGTTATCGGTAACGATAGGTCTCAATTGCAGCAGCGTGTCCACGTCCTGACCGGGCTGGTCGATGCCGCGCAGCACCCGGCCCACGTCAGGCATGCCGAAGCCTTCGGAGTAGTTGGTGTAGAGCTGGGCCCAGGAGGTCGCCTGGTAGACCAGACCGGCGTTGAGCAGCGTTTCGTCGAACTCCGGGCTGCCGCCGTCGACGATCACGCCGTCGCTCATTACCGGGCCGCTGCGGTCGACGGCCTGGTAGGTGTCGACGTTGAGTTTGGCCTGTTCGTGGCGGGCACCGGCCTGCAGGGTCAGCGTTTCGGTCAGGCTGAAGTCCGCCTGGGCGAACACGGCGGCATTGCGAAACTGGGTCTCGGGTACATAGGTGCGGCCGGTCTCGATCAGCATCTGCCGGGTTTCGTCCTGCAGCAGGTCCAGGCCGGTGGTCACTTTCAGGTGGTCATCAAGCAGGCCGTCCCGGCTCAGGGTGAACTTGGCGCCCAGCTTGTCGGATTCGTTGCGGGTCTGGTCGAGCTGCTTTTCGCCGTCGGGGCCCTCATAGGGGAAGAAGGGCGTGGTGGCGAACCGGGCGCGGAAACGCTGGCTGTAAAGCTGGGCGTCCACCTGGCTGCCCAGCCAGTCCGTGTGGGTGTAGGAGAGCCGGGCCGTGGTCACCTTGTTGAAGCCGGGTTCGCCGTCGGGGGTGCCTTTGCGCGACCGCGTGGCGATGCCGTTGTCGCGATCGCCCGGCACGGGCACGTAATCGCCTTCGCCTTCCAGCTCGAAGCGGTTGACCATGAACTCCACGTTTTGATGGTCATCGATCCAGTAGCCCAGCCGGCCCATCAAATCGTGGCTGGTGGAGTTCTGCAGCTCACCGGGATAGGCGATCCCCACCAGTCTGTCGTCGCCGGAGTAGAACACGCCGCGTTCCTGGCGGGTGGCGGCGGCCAGGTAATCCCAGTCTCCTTGCTGGCCGCCGATCCGGTAGTTCAGCTTGTGGCCGAGGCTGTCGGAATCCACATCGTCATCGGCGGTCACGCTGACACTGGCGTGCTGGTTGATCTGCCCCGGATCGGCGCGTTTGGTGACGAAATTAATGATGCCGCCGGTGGCGCCCAGACCGTGCTCGGCGCTGGCCCCATGGATCACTTCGATGCGTTCCACCATGGACAGATCAATGGTGTAGCTGTCGCGGGCGCTGTCGCGCAACGGATTGCTTTGCGGGACGCCGTCGATCAGAAACAGTGGCGAACGACCGCGGAAAGTCTCGCCGGCATTGGAGAGTTTTTGCCGGCTGGGTGAGTAGGACGGAATCAAGTTGCTGAGCACCTGGCCGGGCTCCTCGCTGATCGACAACTGCTGCTCGATCTCTTCCCGGGTGATGAGGGTGATCTTCTGCGGTGACTCTTCCACGGTGCTGTGGGCGCGGGTCGCGGTCACCGTCACCGCTTTCAGGGTGTTGTTATCGGTTTGCGCCTGCAGAGGCGCGGCCATGGCGAAAAGGGACAAAGGCAAGCACAAGCGTAAGAAACGCACGGAGGTTCTCCTTGCGGTACATAAGTGTAAGAGGCGTAAGGACCGCGGGGGAACTTATTGAAAATGAGAATCAATGTCAATTTTGGGGTCGACGGCGCCTCCGTGGCTTTCGCTTGCGCCACCACAGGTAGAGGCCGGTGGCGAACAACAAACCCGGGAGCAGCCCACTGACCAGGATCAGCCAGCGGCCGGCCAGGCCCAGGGCGTCACCGTTGTGCAACGGGAATTGCCAGGACATAACCTGGCTGCCGGCAGCCGAGGTAAGCGGATTGTAGATGTCCAGGATGGCGCCGTTGTACTGATCCACCCAGACGCGGGTGGCGCCGTAGTTCGACCAGGGCTCGTCGGGCTGGTTGAAGGCGAGCCGGTAGGGATCGGTTGGGACGCCGGGCAAGTCCACCCGTGTGAGCACCGCGTCCGGGAAGGCGCGCCGGCCCCTGGCCACCACCTGGTCCACGTTCAGGGCGGCGCCGTTGGGCTCGACGTGTGGCGCCGGTGGGGCGTCCAATGGCAGCACCGCGCCGACCAGGGCCCGTACCGCGCCCGGGAACACCAGGCTTACCCCGGAGAACGCCACCACCAGCAGCACCGGCAGCAGGTAGAAGCCGGCGGTGCGGTGCAGATCAAAATAGAAGCGGAAGCGACCGGCGTCGCGGCGCAGGGTCAGTGCCCGTCGCCAGCGGCCGGCGCGGCGGCCCCGGGGCCACCACAGATACAGGCCGCTCAAACAGAAAAACAGTAGCAGCAGGCCGCCGGCGCCCACCACGTAGTGGCCGGTGGTGCCCGCCAGGAGATTGTAGTGCAGGCGGTAAACCCAACTGCTCGGGTATTGGCCCCAGTCGCGAATGGCTCGTACCTCGCCGGCGGGCGTTACGCTCACCTGCAGCGGCCCGGGCGCGCCGGGCCGTGCTTCGAAACGCACCTCGTGGGGGCTGCCCGGGCCGCGCGACAGGTTCAGCCGTTGCGGCGCCCTGCCGGGCACGGCCGCGTCGGCGGCGGCCAGCACGGTTTCCAGGGAGACCGCCTCGGCGGTCGGGTCGCTGAGCAAGCGTGGTGTCAGCCACTCGTCGAGGGTGTCGTGGAACACCAGCAGACTGCCGCTGACGCCGCTTACGGCCAGCAGCAGGCCGGCGATCAGGCCGGCGTATTTGTGCAGCTTGAACAGCATGGACGCTCGATGCGGGTGTTAGAAGTCGAGATTGTACCCCAGTGAGACGACCCGGCCACGGCCAGCGAAGTAGCGGCTGTCCAGCGTCGAGGCGGCCTGCGAGAAGTAGGTGATGTACTGTTCGTTGAACAGATTTTCCACGCCCACGGTGACCTGGCCCTTGCCCAGACGGTAGCCGGCGAAGGCATCGAACAGCTGGTAGCTGTCGAAGTCGAGCTCCGGTCCGGGGATGCCGCGACTGAAGTAGTGATTGCCTTGCACCTGGGTGGTCAGCTTGGGCGACCAGTTGGCCTGCCAGCGTACCGTGACCCGGTCCGGGCCGATATTGCGCCCGTCCAGGCGGGTGTCGACTACGCCGTTGTCGTTGGAATCGAATTTGCCGCTGACGTGGGCGTAGGCCGTGCTCAGGCGATGGCCCTCGCGGAAACGCCAGCCCAGATCCGCTTCCACGCCGTGGATTTCGGTCTTCTCCCGCTGCACTTCGAACACGCCGTTGCGCAGCGCCAGCCGTGAGCCGAAGTCGGAATCGGATTGGTAGTAGCTGACCTCGAAGTCCACGGTGCCCTGGGACAGGCGCGCGCCGATCTCGCGGTTGTCGGTGACGATCGGCTCGAGATTGACGTAGTCGTCCACGTCGCGGTTCGGTTGATCCACGGCGCGCAGCACCCGGCCCACGTCCGGCATGCCGAAGCCTTCCGAGTAGTTGGCGAACAGTTGCGCCCAGTCGGTGGCCTGGAACACCACACCGGCGTTGAACAGGGTTTCCTCGAAGCTTGGGCTGCCGCCTTGCACCGTCTGGCTGCCGTAGGAGGCCAGGGTGGTGTAGGTGTCCACATCCAGCTTGGCGTATTCATGGCGCACGCCGCCGTGCAGGGACAGCCGGTCGGTGGCCTGGTATTCCAGTTGCAGGAAGGGCGCCGCGTTCTGGAACTCGGTCTCCGGCACCCATTCACGGCCGGTCTGCGCCAGAATCTGGCTGGTCTGGTCCTGCAGCAGGTCCAGGCCGGTGGTGGCTTTCAGGTTGCCGTCGAGCAGGCCGTCCCGGGTCAGGGTGAACTTGGCGCCGTACTTATCGGACTCGTTCTGCGACTGATCGAACACGTTGGGGCCGAAGGCCGGGTCCTGGAAGGTGGCGAAGGTGTCGCCGCCGTAGCGGGCGCGGAAGCGCTGGGTGTACAGCTGCAGGCGCACGTCGTTGCCGGCCAGATCGGTGTTGCGGTAGGACAGGCTGGTGGTGAGCGCCTCGTTGCGCACCGGGTCGCCGGCCGGGTCGCCCTTCACCGAGGTGGCGGGCACGCCGTTGTCGCGGTCGCCTTCGATACCCACGTAGTCGTGGTTGCCTTCCAGCTCGAAGCGGTTCACCGACAGCTCCAGGTTCTGGGTGTCGTCCAGCCAGTAGCCGACCTTCATGAACACGTCGTAGCTCTGTGAGTCCATGGTGTCGCCCTGGGCCTGGTCGATGCCCACGGCCCGACCGTCGGCGTCGTAGAACAGACCCCGGGATTTATAGGCGCCGCCGAGCAGGAAGTCCCAATCGCCGTGGATGCCTTCCAGGCGGTAATCGGTTTGGTAGCTGAGGCCATCGGATTCGTAGTCGGTGGGGGCGCTCACGCCCACCCCGATGTGCTGGCGCAGCTCGGTGCCTTCCGGGCGGCGGGTGACGAAGTTGATGATGCCGCCGGTGGCGCCCAGGCCGTGCTCGGCGCTGGCGCCATGGATCACCTCGATGCGTTCCACCATGGCCAGATCAATGGTGTAGCCGTCCCGGCTGCCGTCGCGCAACGGGTTGGACTGCGGAATGCCGTCGATCAGGAACAGCGGGTCGCGGCCGCGGAAGGTTTCGCCGGAATTGGTCAGCTTCTGACGGCTGGGCGAATAGGAGGGGATCAGATTGCTGAGCACCTGGGCCTGATCATTGGTGATCGCCATTTGCTGCTCGATCTCGTCCCGCGTGATCACGGTGATTTTCTGCGGTGTTTCGCCGGCCTCGCTGTTGCCCCGGGTGGTGGTCACGGTGACCGGTTCGAGCTGGTTGGAGGTTTGCGCTTGGGCGGCGGTGGACACCGACGCCGTCAGGGGCAGCAGGGAACAGGATAGCAACGACAGCGGCAAGCCGGAACGTAAGCGGAGCACGGTGATCTCCTCCGAAAGGAATCGATTGTCAGTTTTGTAAGGACGGAGGGGAACCTATAGGTAATGAGAATTATAGTCAATACGGTTCAGGTTACGGGACAAGTTACGAAGAGGTGGGCGCTAGCTGTCATGGCCGGGTGTCGCCCGATCGCCCTGCAACCACCCCCAGGAATCCACCAGATCGAACAACAGGCTGATCGTGTTCACCACCAAAACGGCCACCGCCAGCAGCCACTCGGAAAGATCCAGCGGACCTTCTCCGTAGGCGCCCACTAAACGGCCGACCAAGGCCACATGCAGCGGGATCCAGGCGAACAGGTGGGGGATCGACATAGCCTTATTCATGCCGGCGTAGTGCCACATGATCGGCAGATTGGTGAGCACCACGACGACCGCCGCCAAGGCGGTCGCCTGGCCGGAGAAGGTGCCCAGCAGGAAAAAGCCCGCCGCGTTGACGGGGGTTAGAATCAAGCCGACCCAGAT
The DNA here is from genome assembly GCA_002389055.1 of Alcanivorax sp. UBA4485. Classification (GTDB taxonomy): domain Bacteria; phylum Pseudomonadota; class Gammaproteobacteria; order Pseudomonadales; family Alcanivoracaceae; genus Alloalcanivorax. The sequence goes on along the minus strand of DGNT01000037.1, from coordinate 10,383 downwards.
TTGCACCCAGCCGGGCAGGCTGCGATAGGAATCGTGGATCGCGGTCAGACGCGCGGCGGCATTCATTGTGTGTTGCCTTCGGTATTCAGGGCCCAGTTATAGTCCAGGAAGCGGATCGGCAGATCCCCGGCCGCCAGGGTGTTGCGCGCGTCGGGCGTCAGCCCCAGGGCCTCGGCGTGGTCCGCCAGATAGCCGCCCAGGCTGCCGGCGGCTTTGGTGAAGTCCTTTCCGTACCAGTCGAAAATCGGTGACACCAGCAAGATGCCGCTTTTCTCGTCGTAGCGGTTGCGCTGGCGGTCGGAAAGAAAGCGGCGGGTGCTGTCAGCGAGCTGTTGGTCCAGATGGTCGCCGCTAAAGGCTTGCGGGCGCAGCGCCGGGCAGCCCACCGAGGCGCAATTGACCGCGAAATGGATGCGTGGGTCCATGAGCTCGGGATTGCCGCGAATCATTTGGTGCTCCACCTCATCCAGGGTGCGTTGTTTGCCGAGCAACGTGAAAAAACGCTGGCTCCAGGGCCCGGAAAACAGCGAACCGATATCGCGGATGGAAGCCGGGCGCTCGTCCTGTTTAAGAATCAGCTTTACCGTGAAGGCGTTATACGCATTAATTAAAAACGCCAACCGGTGGTCGCGGTCGAAGCCTTCGAAAGTGTCAGCGTCCACCTCGCTGAGCTTCGTTAGATAGGCGTCCAGGGTGTCTTCGTCGTCGGCCAGTCCCGAGTAGTCGACGACACTGGTCACTCCGTTGCGCCGCCATTCGACATGTTCTTCAAGCAAGCCGTCCCAGGCGCCGTGATCGAACGCCGCCGCTTTCCCGGCGAGCGCCAGGCCGGCGATAAAAAACAGGCCCAGTGTCACTAGCGATAGCGTCCTTGGCGGTAAGGCGTGCAGTGTCATTGATTGACCTCCGGTCAGCGTTGCCAGGCGTGGAAGCGTTCCACCCAGCGCAACACGCCTTCCGGCTTGTGCGCCTTCTTCCACTCGCCGGCGGCGAATTTGTTGGCTTCCGCCATGGTCGGATAAATATGGATGGTGCCGAGAATCTTGTTCAGGCCCAGGCCGTGTTTCATGGCCAGCACGTACTCGCTGATCAGGTCGGACGCGGACTCGCCGACAATGGTGACGCCCAGAATGGTGTCCTTGCCCGGCGGCGTCAGCACCTTCACGAAGCCGTGGTCGGTGCTGTCGGCGATGGCCCGGTCCAGGTCGTCGATGCCGTAGCGGGTCACTTCCACATCGATGCCCTGTTCGCGCGCTTCGTCCTCGCTCAGGCCCACCCGGGCCACTTCCGGATCGGTGAAGGTGGCCCAGGGGATCACCCGATAGTCCACCTGGAACTTCTTGAAGCGTCCGAACAGGGCGTTCACCGAGGCGTACCAGGCCTGGTGGGCGGCCACATGGGTGAACTGATAGGGCCCGGCCACGTCGCCGCAGGCGAAAATATTGGGGAAGCGGGTGCGCAGGAAACCGTCCACCGCTACGGTACCGTTCTTCTCGGTGGCGATGTTCATGGCGTCCAGGCCCAGGCCGTCGGTGTTGGCGCGCCGGCCCACCGCCACCAGCACGGCGTCGAACGGCAGGCGTTTCTCGCCGCCGTCGGCTTGCACATACAACACCTTCTCGCCGTCCTCCACCGCGAAACGCGCCGCCTTGTGGTTGGTGAGCACGGTGACGCCGCTGTCGCGCAGGGACGAGGTCACCAGGGCGGCGGCGTCTTCGTCCTCGCGCGGCATCAGGCGCGGCAGCATCTCCACCTGGGTCACTTCGCTGCCCAGGCGCGCGAAGCTTTGCGCCAGCTCACAGCCTATCGGCCCGCCGCCCAGCACGATCAGCCGGCGAGGCTGTTCCGTCAGCGTCCACAGGTTTTCCGACGTGAGAATGTCGATCTCTTCGATGCCAGGAATCGGCGGCACGAACGGCCGCGCGCCGGAGGCGATAATGATATTGCGGGTGGTCAGGGTGCGTTCGCCCTCGGCGGTGTCCACGGCCACTTCCCAGGGCGAGGTGATGCGCGCGCTGCCCTGCACGCAGTCCACGCCGAGTTCCGTGTAGCGCTCCACCGAGTCATGGGGTTCGATCTTGCCAATCACCTTATGGATGCGTGCCATGATGTCGGCGAAATCGAATCGCGGGGTGATGCTGATGAAACCGTAACGTTCCGGCTTGCGCTCCAGGTGCGCCAGCCGCGCGCTCTTGATCAACGCCTTGGACGGCACGCAGCCGGTGTTCAGGCAGTCGCCGCCCATCTCGCCTTTCTCGATCAGCGTCACACTGGCTTTCACCGTGGCGGCGATGTAGGCGCTCACCAGCCCGGCGGAGCCGGCGCCGATCACTACCAGATTACGGTCGAAATGCTTCGGCTTTTTATAGCCCCGGTACACCTTACGCGCCTGCAGAAACGCCATCACCGCCTTCGCCAGCCACGGGAACAACCCCAGCAACACGAACGCGCCGATCAGATCCACCGACAGCAACCCGGACAAGGTGTCCAGCTCGCCCAGCTGGGTGCCGGCGTTCACATACACCGCCGTGCCCGCCAGCATGCCCACCTGACTGACCCAGTAAAACGTCCAGGTCTTCAGCGGCGTCAACCCCATCACCAGATTGATCACGAAAAACGGAAACGCCGGAATCAAACGCAACGTGAACAAATAAAACGCCCCGTCTTTCTCTACCCCCGCGTTGATCTTCTTCAGCCGCTCACCGAACCGGCTCTGCACCGCATCCTTGAACAAAAACCGCGACGCCAGAAACGCCAGAGTCGCCCCCACGCTGGACGCAAACGACACCAGCAGCAACGCCACCCAGAACCCGAACAACGCCCCCGCCGCCAGCGTCATGATCGCCGCCCCCGGCAAACTCAACGCCGTCACCGCCACATACAACAAAAAGAACCCGCCCAGCACCAGCACCGGCTGCTCCGCCGCCAACGCCTGAAAGGCCCCGCGCTGCGCTTTCAAATAATCCAGGCTCAGATACTGCCCCAGATCAAACACAAAATAAGACGCCACCAGCGCCACGATTACGCCCAACAGAGCCAGCTTCTTAACGTTCATTCCATCACATCCTTAATGACCAGGCGGAATCTGCCCCGGAACCTTTCGGCCGACTCCGACGCGGTGTGTGTTGGTGATGTCCAGAACCGTTGAGCGCAGGGATGCGCGAATCGAGCCCCCAGGGACGGGTTCACGGCGTGTTCTGGACATCACCAACACACACCGCGGCCCCAGCTGGAGAAAGAGCTTAGCAGCAGCTTCCATCACTCACTGAGCCTGATTCGTCTTCGAAGGGCACATTCAACCCACACCCCTCAAAAATCCCAAAGTGCGAATCGAAGCTACCAATAAACTCAAAATGACCCCGGAACCGACTCTCCGCCAACATCAACCAGGTATTCCCGCACACCGGAAACACCTTGCCGGTCTCAATCACATGATGGTCGTCCAGCACGAACGAATGCGGATGATGGTCCACCGTGCCTTTATAGATCACCGCCTGCCCATAGTCCTCGCAGGCCGGCTCCAGCGCGTCAATGTTGAACAACCGGTAGGTGGCTGAGTAGAAGCGGATGTTCCCCAGCTTGGCTTCGATGGCCGGGTTCTCAATGGTCAGCCGGCGCGATTCCACCAGACGGGGATCACCGAACCCACAGCCTTTGGCCAGGTTGAGAAAGTCGTTCCAGTATAAGGCCCCGGACAGGCACTCACCGTAGAGAACCGGGTCCGCGGTCAGCGCCGCCGGCACACGACGGTCGGCGTACACGTCGGAAAAATAGAATTCCCCACCGGGCTTGAGCAGCCGTTTCACGTCGCTAATCACCTTGGCCTTGTCGGTGCTCAGGTTGATCACGCAATTGGACACCACAATATCGAAGTGGCCGTCCTGCAGGTCGAGTTGATCCAGCTCTTCGATGTAGCCCTTCAAGAAGCGCACATTGCTGCGCGCGTGGCCGAATTCCTGGCGGTGGTATTCCTGATGGCGCGTCGCCACCGCCAGCTGTTCGTCGGTCATGTCCACGCCGACCACTTCGCCGCTGTCGCCCACCAGGGCCGAGAGCACGTAAACGTCCCGGCCGGAGCCGCAGCCCAGATCGAGGATGCGCATGCCTTCCAACGACTCGGGCGCGACCAGACCGCATCCGTAGTATCGGGTTACCACCTCGTCGTGCAAGCGGGCCAGCAGCGGTTTGAGGTGATCCGGCGGGCTCTGATCGCAGCAGGCGTTGGTCTGTAAATCGTCGCTGCCGGTAAGTTGCTTGCCGTAGTAATCCTGAACCTCTTCACGCATCTTTGACCCTCTTAGCGTCTTACCCTGCAACGGGATTCACCCTTGGATGCGAAGCATGGCGCTTTGTTACACCCTGGTGCTGTAACCTTACGGCGATCCTGGCATCCAAGTCATTCATGATCCGTGAAGAAACGCTGATGGGGCGTGGGGCGGGCTGAGCCTCCCGCTAGAACCCGGTCTGGAACGAGCGGGTCTGCGACAGGGGCATCGGCCGGCCGATATAGAAGCCCTGCACCTTTTCCACCCCCAGCCGGCGCAGTTCTTCCAACTCCGTTTCGGTTTCCACGCCCTCGGCGATCACGGTGCTGCCGGTGACTTCCGCGAACTTGATCAAGGCGGCGGCCAGCGCCCGGCGCGCGGTGTCAGCGTGAATGTTGCGGATCAGGCTGATATCCAGCTTGATGATGTCGACGTTAAGCTCAAGGATATGCTGAAAGCTGGCGTAGCCCGCCCCCGCGTCGTCGACGGCGATGCGAATGCCCTGTTGCCGCATCGGCTTCAGCGCGGCCAGAAAAGCCTGATAATCGGAAATGCGCGCGTGCTCGGTGATTTCCAGCACCACGCTTTGCGCCGGGCAGTCGGCGAGAAGCGCCATGATCTCGCCGCTGAGCAGGGCGTTGGGCGATACGTTCAGCGACAAATAGCAATCGTCGGGCAGCGCAGGCACGCCTTTCAACGCTTCTCGTACCGCCAGCAGTTCCAGCGCCTCGCCGAGGCCGGCCCGTTCCGCTTCCGCGAACCACAGGTGCGGTGCCTGGTACGGCTCTGTGTGGAAGCGCGCCAGCGCTTCAAAGCCGACGATGCGCTGCTCACGAACATGGTAAATCGGTTGGTAAGCCATATCGAGCCGTGCTTCGTCGATGATATCGCCGACCCGTCTTTTCAGTTCATTGCGTTTATGTTCGCCGCGGCGCTCCTTGTCGAGCAGCTTGCCGGTGAAATCGGCGAAGGCACGGAGTATCGATAGATCCCGCAGGGTTAGTGGCGCGCCGGGCTTTTGATCGAAACAGCAAAAGGTGCCGTAGACGCTACCGTCAGGCATGCGGATCGGCACGCCGATATAGCTGCTGATGGCGAGCGCGCGGGTAATGGCCAGATCGCGAGTGGTCGGGTTGGCATGGGTGTCGGGGATGATCTCCGGTAAGTCGCCGGTCACGATACGGTGGCAGTAGGTTTCTTCAAGAGGGTGGGCGTCGCCGGCCTTGAGTGGCGCATGCTGATGGTCCGTATCCACGTAGCGGAGGAAGCGGCAGTCGTCGGAAAACTCGGAAATGAAGGCCACATCCATGCCCAGGTGGCTTCGTAAGGTACTCAAAACACGTTGGAGGTCCTCGGTCAGTGAGGCGGTGCCCCCGTTTGTGTTGGCGAGAATCGGCTTCGCCAGTGCGTCATCGTCCATGAGTGGCCTCCCGGTGCGGCACGTCTCTCAGCGTCTCTCAAAGACTATTAGCCGTTCCGGGAAAGATCAATTCGGGGTGCGGCTCATGCCGACCAGTGGCGCTGGGCGGAATCACTGGCGAAAGCGTCGCGCGATCCAATAGTCCAGGCTTAGGAAGCGGCCCGCGCCTTGAAAAAACAACACCAGCAGCATGATGAAATAGGTGGCGGCGAACTCGATGCCGTTATTGAGAATAACGAAGTTGCCTTTCTCGGTGAGCCATCCGTACTGGCCGTGCTCACGCAGGAGGCCTTTTGCCGCCGTCAGCCGCTTGCCCACCTCGACACTGTTTTCCAGGCTTTGTTGGGCCGCGGGAATGCCCACAGCGGCCAACGGCTGAGCCATGCTGGTTGCGGGGTTCGAAGGGGCGATCGCGAACCAGCCGTTGTCCCAATGCACCGACAGCGCCGCCACCAGCATGGTGACCATCAGAGGGACGGCGAAGTAACGGGTGGCGAGGCCTAGCAGCAAAAAGACGCCGCCGGCCAATTCCGCACCGGTGGCAAGAAACGCCATAACAGCGGGAAAAGGCAAACCGAGTCCCCAATCGGGATTGCCGAACCAGGCGACAGTGGAATCAAAGCTGGCCAGCTTGTTCCAACCGGCGGAAATAAACACGACGGATAGGAAAAGCCGTAGCAGGAATGGTGCCAGGAAATCCCATTTCTTGGTGGCATTCAGAAAGTCATGGATTCGATTCGCGAAGGTCACTAGGCCGTTCATTGTCATTCCCCTTTATTGACGCTTGGCAGGTTGCCCCGGTCAGATATTAAATAAGATGCTTGAGAGAGGGCTGTGTTACACCGGCTTTCTTCTGTTTCCGGTTGCTACCGCCGAAAAGCTGTTTTTATTATTCAAAAAAATGCCCCGCACAATGGCGGAAGCGGGGCGATAGGGGGGGGATTCAGTTCCGGTTCCGTTAGCCTTTCTTTGTCCAGGCAAACTTTTCGAAGGGTTTATCCACCGGCGTTTCCGCGAGGTGGTTGGTGTAGTTGCTCATGACCTTTTGAGCCAAGCCCAGAATGACTTCCAGGATGTGGCGCTGCTGGTAACCGGCATCCAAAAATGCCTTTACGTCTTCGTCGCTCAGGTTTCCATGCTGGCGCATCACTTTCAGGGTGAAGGTGCGAAGCGCTTCCAGTTTCTCATCAGGCAAGGCGTCTTCATCGCGCAGAGCGTTGATGATGTCATCGGAAACGTTCATCGATTTTGCGATCCCCGTGTGCGCGGGCACGCAATAGTGGCACTCGTTCTCCACGTTGATGGTTTGCCAGACCACGGTTATTTCGTCGGCGTTGAAGCTCGATTCGCCGAACAGACGGTGGAGGGTTTGGTACCCTTCAAGCAAACCGGGCGCCTCCGCCATCACGGCGTGGAGGTTGGGGACCATTCCGAATGACTTTTTTGAGCCTTCCAGCAGAGGGCGGGCCGCTTCCGGAGCGCTGTTCTCATCGTGAAGGTTGAAATCCGTCATGCGTCTCTCCTTGATCTTGGCGCGAGCTTCGCGCCAGTGCGTAAGCGATACGATGCACGCTACCTGTTGTTGAGTGATCATTCAAGTTAAGATTATCCAGTGTTTTTCAAACCTGGATGGGTATGTCACGTCGGTCCCGTTACAGTCGCTCCGAGTCGTTAGGCCGCGCTATGGACCTGTTCTGGTCCCGTGGGTATTTGGGCACCTCGATGAAAGATCTCGAGGATGGCCTGGATATGCGGCCAGGTAGCATCTATGCCGCTTTTGGCAGCAAAGAGCAGTTGTTCCTGGACGCCTTGGAATTGTATGCGCACGGCATGCAGGAAGAGATTGCCGACTTGACCCGCGATCAGCCTCTGGAGGACGGGCTTGCCGCTTATTTTCAGGCGCTGGCGAAAGGAACAGCGTCTAGAGGCGTGGGTAGGGCCTGCTTGATTGTCAGGTCCTTGCTCGAGGCCGCCGACACTCAGCCTGTCATTCTGGGGCAGGCGGAAGCGTTTCTCAGTCAGGCGGAATCCGGATTCACCGCGCTAATTTCGGCCGCGTCGGTGCGCGGTGATATACCCGCGGACACAGACTGCCCACGGCTGGCTCGCTATCTGCAAAGCCAGATCATGGGGCTGCGCGTCATTCTGCAGAGGCCGGGACTAAGTGCGACGGCGCGCTTGACCTTGGCCGACGATATGTTGGCGGGCTTTCTTGCCGTCGCGGCGGGGTCCCGCGCTACCTAGCCCGTCCTAATAAGGAGCACTGTGATGCCTTGCCGCGTAATCGTGTTCGACGTTAATGAAACGCTGCTCGATTTGGGTGGCCTCGATGGCCCCTTCGAGACCTCATTCGGTGATGCCCGGGCCAGGAGCCAATGGTTCGCGCAACTGCTCAGCCTGTCGATGACGGCCACGATCGTCGAGGATTACCGGGATTTTTCGGCACTGGCCCGTGATGCGCTGGAGCAGCTGGCCGCCCGATACGGTGTGCGACCGACCGACGATCAGTTTCAGGAGATTCTCCAGCGTATGCAGCAGTTGGCGCCGCACGATGACGCGCGACCGGCACTGGAGCGCCTGCGGGCCAGGGGCTTTCGTCTGGCGGCGTTGACGAATTCAGCCCCGGCTGTGGCCCGCGCGCAGTTGCAGCACGCTCGGTTGGACCGCTTTTTTGAGGCGATTTTGTCGGTGGATGAGGTGCGTCGTTTCAAGCCGGCGCCCGCGCCTTATCGCATGGCCGCCCAACGCATGCAGGTGGGCGTGTCGGCGCTGCGCATGGTCGCGGCGCATGATTGGGACATCATCGGCGCGATGGCCGCCGGATGCCGGGGCGCGTTCGTGGCGCGTGGCGGCACGGCCTTCCCGGCGTGGGCACCCCGGCCTGATGTGTGCGAGCCGGGCCTGGACGGTGTGGCCGAAGCCATTATTCGGGCGGACGGTTAGTGGGTGCGGTCAGCCTGGATGCCGTTTGTGATCGGTGACTTGCCTGCTGTGATCAACACGGTCCAGGACCGCTTGGACCTGGTGGTCGTGCGCGGTCGGCGCGGCGCGATGGCGCAGATGGGCGGCAAGCGCGCGTAATTGGCGCACGTAGCGCCGGCAGTGGCGGCAAATAAGCAAATGCATGCTTAAAGAAAAGCGTTCGCGGGTCGATAACGGCGTACCGTCGACCAGGGCGTCAGCGCGCTGCTCCACTTGCTGGCATTTCAACATTCGCCGGTCTCCTGAAAACGATCCACCATCTCGAACAAGCGGGCGCGGGCGCGGTGCACCAGCACACGAACATTGGATGCACTGACGTCCAGGATGTTACAGATGTCGTCGAAATCCAGGCCTTGAATGTCCCGCAGCTGCAGCGCCAGGCGCTGGTTGTCCGGCATCGCGGTGATGTGGCTTTCCAGGCAGTGTTGCAGCTCGTCACGGGTGAGCAGGGCGTCCGGGCCGCTCAGGGCCCAGGCGCGGGGCGGCTCCTGCCAGTGTCCGTTGGCGTTGAAGCGATGCGCCAGGGCGTCGGCGCCGCCTTCCTCGGTGGGGTCGAACTGAACTTCCCGGCCGCCCTTGCGCAGTTGCATGCGCGCCTGATTGATGACGATACGGGTCAGCCAGGTGAGCAGGGCACTGCGGCCCTCGAATTTGGGCAGCGCCCGGTGGGCGGCGATCCAGCCGTCCTGGACTGCCTCTTCCGCGTCCGCCGGCTGCAGCAGCGTGCGCGCGGCGCCCAGCAGGCGCGGATGGTAGTGCTTGACCACCAGGGCGAACGCGGCCCGGTCACCCGCCCGCAGGCGTTCGATGAACTCAGGGGTTTCCAGATCCGGATTCGCCATGGGCCGTCAGCCGCTCTCGTTCAGACCTCGATGCGCTTGTACTTCATGCGCTTGGGCTGCAAGGCCTCGTCACCGAGTTGCTTGCGGCGGTACTCTTCAAACTCGGTGTAGGAGCCCTCGAACCACTCCACCTGGGCGTCGCCTTCGAACGCCAGAATGTGCGTGGCCACCCGGTCCAGGAACCAGCGGTCGTGGGAAATCACGATGGCGCAACCGGGGAAGGCGAGTAACGCTTCCTCGAGGGCCCGCAGGGTTTCCACGTCCAGGTCGTTGGTGGGCTCATCGAGCAGCAGCACATTGGCGCCCTGCTTGAGCAGCTTGGCCAGGTGCAGACGGTTGCGTTCGCCACCGGACAGGTCGCCGACGTGCTTTTGCTGGTCGCCGCCTTTGAAGTTGAAGCGGCCCAGGTAGGCGCGGCTGGGCACCTCATAGTTACCGATCTTGAGAATATCGTTGCCGTCGGAGACTTCTTCCCAGACCGTCTTCTTGCTGTCCAGGTCCTCGCGGCTCTGATCCACATAGGCCAGGTCGACGGTGTCGCCCACCTCGATGTCGCCGGAATCCGGGGTTTCCTCGCCGGCGAACATGCGGAACAGGGTGGTCTTACCCGCGCCGTTGGGGCCGATGATGCCGACAATGGCGCCGCGCGGCACCGAGAAGCTCAAGTCTTCATAGAGCAGCTTGCCGTCGAACTGCTTGGAGACGCCGTTGATCTCGAACACTTTCTCGCCGAGGCGCTCGCCGGGCGGAATGTAGAGCTCCTGGGTTTCGTTGCGCTTCTGGAAGTCCTGGCTGGCCAGTTCCTCGAAGGCGCTCACCCGGGCCTTGTTCTTGGCGCGGCGGCCCTTGGGATTCTGGCGCACCCATTCCAGCT
>DGNT01000061.1 GCA_002389055.1 Alcanivorax sp. UBA4485 | reverse complement strand
TGGGCGCGTATGGTATCATAGCGCGCCCCGGATGAGACCCATTCCGGGCGCCCCATGCACATGTTGAATGCTCAAGTTGACTTGAAGACCTTTGGAGTTGCCGATGACCTCCCTCGCCCACGCCGCCCTGGACCAGCTCAGCGAGCTTCTTGGCAAGCGCTGCCTCACCGATCCGGACAGCGCCCAGCGCTACGGGGTGGACTGGACCAAGGTATGGGCGCCGGCGCCTAGCGCCGTGGTGCTGCCGGAATCCGCCGAGGAAGTGCAGCAAATCGTGGAGATCGCCAATGAGCACGGCCTGCGCCTGGTGCCCTCCGGGGGCCGCACCGGCCTGTCGGCCGGGGCGGTGGCCGCCAACGGCGAGCTGGTGGTGGCGTTCGACCGGATGAACCGGGTGCTCGACTTCAACGAGTACGACCGGTCGGTCACGGTGCAGCCCGGGGTGGTCACCCAGCAGCTGCAGGAATTCGCCGACAGCAAGGCACTGTTCTACCCGGTGGATTTCGCCTCCGCCGGCTCCAGCCAGATCGGCGGCAACATCAACACCAACGCCGGCGGCATCAAGGTAATCCGCTACGGCATGACCCGGGACTGGATCACCGGCCTCAAGGTGGTTACCGGGCGCGGCGAGCTGCTGGACCTGAACAAGGGGCTGATCAAGAACGCCACCGGCTATGATTTCCGCCACCTGTTCATCGGCTCGGAAGGCACCCTGGGCTTCGTGGTGGAGGCCACCGTAAGGCTGGCCCGCCAGCCCAAGGACCTGACCGCCCTGGTGTTGGGCGCGCCCGGCTTCCGGGAAGTCATGAAAGTGCTGCACGCATTCCAGAAAGACATTGATCTGACCGCGTTTGAATTCTTTTCCGACAAAGCCATGGCCCATGTGCTCGAGCACGGGGTGACGAAGCCCTTCGACAGCGACTGTCCGTTCTACTGCCTGCTGGAGTTCGAACAGCTTTCCGAACACACCGGCGAGCGGGCCATGGAGATTTTCGAGCACTGTGTGGAACAGGGCTGGGTGCTGGACGGGGTGATGAGCCAGTCCCTGGGCCAGCTGGAACAGCTGTGGCAACTGCGCGAGCGGATTTCCGAATCGATCGCGCCACACACGCCCTACAAAAACGATATTTCCGTCACCGTTTCCAAAGTGCCGGATTTCGTCGAGGACGTGGACAAGGTGGTGCAGGACGCCTACCCGGATTTCGAGATCGTCTGGTTCGGGCATATCGGTGACGGCAACATGCACCTGAATATTCTCAAGCCGGCGGATCTGCCCAAGGAGGATTTTTTCCGCCAATGCGGCGACGTCTCCAAATGGGTGTTCGAAATTGTGCAGAAGTACAACGGCTCGATTTCCGCGGAGCACGGTGTGGGTATGACCAAGAAGCCCTATCTGTCGTATTCCCGAAGCCAAGAAGAAATCGCTTATATGAAAGCGGTGAAAGCGGTTTTCGATCCCAATAACGTGATGAACCCGGGAAAGTTGTTCGATGTTTGATACCCACGAGCTGAAAGCCCGCCCGGAATCCGCCTATGTGCATCGCTGGATCGACGGCTCGCCCATGGAGATGCCGCTGGGGAAATGCGTGTGCGTGGGCAGAAACTACGCCGAACACGCCCGCGAACTGGGCAACGAAGTGCCCGATGAGCCGTTGTTATTCATGAAGCCGGCCACCGCGTTATGCAGCCTGCACGAACCGCTGGTGCTGCCCCAGGAACAAGGGGCGGTGCACCACGAAGTGGAAATGGTGGTGATGATCGGCGAGCGGCTGAGCGGCGAGACCGATCTGGAAACCATTCGCTATGCGATTACCGCCTACGGTATCGGCCTGGATCTGACCCTTCGTGAACTGCAGGACCGTCTCAAGGAGAAACGCCACCCCTGGGAACGGGCGAAGGCGTTTGATGGCGGCGCGCCGGTGTCCGGGTTTATCGATGCCCGCGGCATTTCCGTGCGGCAGAATCTGGAAGTGTCTCTGGAGGTGAACGGAGAAACCCGCCAGCACGGTCACACCGGGCAGATGTTGTTCCCGACCTTCGAATTGATCGCGCAAATCAACCAGGTGTTCACGCTGGAACCGGGCGATCTGATCTTTACCGGTACCCCGGCGGGGGTGGGTCCGCTGGCCGCCGGCGACAAGCTCACTGCCCGTCTGGGCAATATCCTGCAGGTGTTCACCCGCGTAGCCTGACGCCGGCCCGTGCCAGTCAGGCGCCTGTTTTATTCAGGCGCCGATGTCTTCATCGGTGTTGTCCTTGTCGAACTTTTCCACCGGGCTGTCTTCATCGCATTCCGGCTCGTGCAGGAAGGTGCTGGTCACGTCCACCACACCCAGATGCTGGATGGTGCGGCGGCCGATCAGCACCGGATAAAGCATGTCGCTGCGGTTCTCCAGGCTGAACTGCTCCTCGTGCACGGTGTCGCCGAAGCAAATTTCCATCAGCACCACCGGGCGGCGTTCTTCACCGCCGGCGCCGCGAATGATCACGTCGCGGTACAGCGGGCGCTCAAACTTGCGCGACACTTTGTCGTCTTCGTCCTGATCTTCCACGTTCACTTCAAAACGGACCCACTCCTCGCCGTCTTTTTCAAAGCGCTCGATATTGCGCGCGTGCAGGGAAGACGTGAGGGCGCCGGTGTCGAGTTTGCTTTTCACTTTCACGCCCCAGGGTTCCAGCGTGGCGTTTTCGATCCAACCGAACACATGCTGGATTTCCACATTGCCCGCGTGGCTGGCCGTGAAGGTGAAAAGCAGACTCAGAGCTATCAGAATTCGTCGCATGGTGATCCTCTTTAATCGTATCGGTTGTCGGATTCTGGGACCCGGGCGGGTCACGGACGTTCCCGTAACCCTAGTACGCGGCGTCGCATATCCTGCGAGGCCACCCGGTCCGCATTCACCGGTTCGCCCACGTTAAGCGTCACGCGGGACCAGAAACGCTTCGGCAGCCGGGTCAATGCCGGGCCACCCTTATGGCTGAAGAAGCTACCCCATAGACCGGAGAGTGCCATGGGAATTACCGGAACCCGATTTTCATTTACAATTTTTTCCATCCCGGTTTTGAATTCGGCCAGTTCGCCGTCCTGGGTCAGCTTGCCTTCCGGGAAAATACACACCACCTGACCGTCCGCCAGTTCCTCGTTGATACGTTCGAACGCCTGCTGGTAAATCTCCGGGTTCCGTTCCTTGGAATCAATCGGAATCGCCTTGCCGGTCCGGAAGATATAGTTCATCAGCGGCAGATCGTAAATCGGCTTGGCCATCACGAAACGTACCGGCCGGCGCACGGCGCCGCCGAGAAGAAGCGCGTCCACATAACTGACGTGGTTGCAGACCAGAAGACAGGGGCCTTCGTCGGGAATATTCTCCATGCCCTGTTCCTTGATGCGGTAAAGCACATTGGTGAGCATCCACACCAGCAGGCGGATCAGGAATTCCGGTACCCGGGTGTAGATGTAGGCGGCCACCAATACATTGGTGAGCGACAGCACCAGGAAGAACTCCGGCACGGTGAGATCCAGCACGCCCACCAGCACGATGCCGGCCACCGCCGAGCCCACCATGAACAGGGAGTTGAGAATGTTGTTGGCGGCGATGATCCGGGCCAGATGGCTGGGGTTGGAGCGCTGCTGAATCAAGGCGAACAGGGGCACGATATAAAAGCCGCCGAATACGCCAATACCAAGCAGGTCCGCCATCACCCGCCAGCCGGCGGGTTGCTGCAGGAAGGCGGCGATATCCACCGACACGTCCTTGGGCAGGCCGGCGTAGGAAAAGAACAGATCAATGCCGAAGGCGCTCAAGCCGATCGAACCCAGCGGCACCAGGCCCAGCTCCACGCGGTGGCCGGACATCTTTTCGCAGAGATAGGAACCCAACCCGATGCCGATGGAGAACGTCCCCAACAACAACGCATAGAGGCCATCGGTGCCGAACAAATAGTCGTCCACATAGACCTTGAGCTGGGTGGTGTAGGCGGCACCGAGAAACCAGAACCAGCAAATGCCGAGCACGCACATCCACACCGATTTCACTTCCCGGGCGTAGCCGACGATACGCCAGGTTTCCCGCCACAGGTTCCAGTTGATTTTCATACCCGGGTCGGCGGCGGGCGCTTTGGGAATACCCCGAGCAGCGAGATAACCCAACGCCGCCAGGCCCACCACCACCGCGGAGATGATCAGCGGATCGGCGGCGTCCATTTTCAGCAACACGCCGGAGACCGAGCCGAGCAGAATCGCCAGAAAGGTGCCCATTTCCACCAGGGCGTTGCCGGACACCAGCTCCCGGGACGGCAAATGCTGGGGAATGATCGAGTACTTGATGGGCCCGAAGAAGGTGGATTGCAGGCCCATGCAAAACAGCACCGCCAGCAGAAAATAGACCCCGTTGAAAAAGAAGCCCACCGCCGCGAACGTCATCAGGAACACTTCCACCAGCTTGATGCGCCGTACCAGCATGGCCCGGTCGTATTTGTCGGCGAGCTGCCCGGCCAGCGCCGAGAACAGGAAGAACGGCAGGATGAACAACGCCAAGGCCACGTTGTTGAGGGTGTTCACCTCGGTGCCGGCGACCACCCCGGAGGCGATCAGCAGAATCAGCGCCTGGCGGAACACGTTGTCATTGAAGGCGCCGAGAAACTGGGTGTAGAAAAAGGGCCCGAAGCGGCGTTTCACCAGCAGTGAAAAAACACTGGCACTCATGGCGTTTCTCCGTGTCGCGGGGCACCGCCCCGATAAGTAGGTGCCCCCGGCCGGTGGCCGATAACCCGGGCGGGATTGCCGGCGACGATGGTCCAGGCGGGGACGTCGCGGGTGACCACCGACCCCATGCCGACGACCGCGTGGTCACCGATGGTCACGCCGTCGACCACGCCCACCCGGGCGCCCAGCCAGACATCCCGGCCGACGCGGATACCCCGGGAACGCACTGGCTGTTCACGCACCAGCGCGGCGGCGTCCATACCGTGGTCAAAGGCGTATAAGGTACAGTAGGCGGCGACGCGGGTATGGTCACCGATCTCAATCCCGGCGGCGCCCCCTTCCAGGGTCACATGGTGGTTGAGGCTGACCGACGCCCCCAGGCGCAGCGGGCCGTGCAACACACAGTCCGCGGCGATGTGGCTGCCGTCACCGACCTGGATATCGCGGCCCGGTTCCGCGAACAGCCGGGCCTGGGGCGCCACAAAACAGTGCACGCCGAAGTGCACGGTCTCCAAACTGGACCATTGCTGCTGCAGCTGCGTCTGCCAGGGCTCGGCCCAGGCACGGTGGCGCGGCTTGAGGCGCGGGTACAACCAGGGCATGTAAGCGAGCCGCAGTTTGTGCTGCTCACGGTAGAAATCGCTCATTACGGGCTCATCAAACCGGGGTGCAGCGGGCATGCTACACCAATTCATCAGAAGGGAAGGAAAGCTATGAAACGGGTTCTCTTGGCCAGCGCGGCGCTGCTCACGCTCACCGCCTGCCAGAACATGGACGCCCTGGCGCCGTGGATCGAGCAGGGCAACCAGGCCGCCAAAGCCGCCGGCTACGACACCGACAGCCGCCTGGCCGGTGCCGTCAAAGAGGCGCTGACGATCAGCTCGGACCGGGCCACCAGCAAGCTGTCCAGCAGCGGCGCCTTCGATCTGCCGCTGCCCGCCCCGGTACAGTCGGTGGCCAGCAATCTGGAGCGTATCGGCCTGGGGCGCTACGTGGACCAGGTCCGCGACGCCATGAACCGCGGCGCCGAGAACGCGGCCGCGGAAGCCGCGCCGGTGTTCAAGAACGCGATTCAGGAAATGACCGTGACCGACGCCTTGGGCATCGTGCGCGGCGGCAACACCGCCGCCACCGACTACTTTCGCGGCCGCACCGAAACCAGCCTGGCCGAGCGCTACCGGCCGATCATCGAAAACAGCCTTCGGGAGACCGGCTTCTACGACCAGTACCAGACGTTGCTGAACGCCTATAACCGCCTGCCGATGGCCAGCAAGCCGGACCTGAATCTGGAAAACTACGTGATCGACACCAGCCTGGACCGGCTGTACACGGAAATCGGCACCCAGGAAGCGCTGATCCGTCAGGACCCGGTGAGCCGTGGCAGCGCCCTGATCGGCGCAGTGTTCGGGGACTAAGCCGCCGCCGGCACCGCCTGGTTGGCGAAATGGGCCAGCACGGCGCCGGCCTGGGGGCACTCGCGGACGCTGGGCAGCAGATCATCCGCCTGCTGGTCGCTGAGCTGGCGGCCGCGCATCGCTTGCAGATAGGCCCGCGTCACATCGGCGCTGAACTCCGGATGGAACTGGCAGCCCCAGGCGGCGTGACCATGGCGGAACGCCTGGCAGCTTCCGTGGCCGTTGCTGGCCAGAAGCTCGACGCCGGCGGGCGCGGTGAGCACCGATTGACGGTGCATCATCTGCGCCCAGGGCTGATCGCAAAACGCCGCCAATAGAGGGTCGCTGCGTGCCGCGGCGGTGGTGCGCAGCGCCACGGTCCCCGCTTCCATACCCTGGGGGTGGTCGCCCACTTCACCGCCCAGAGTGTGGGCGAGAATCTGGTGCCCGAAGCAGATGCCCAGCAGGGGCGGCGCCTCGGCCCGTTGCAGGGTGCCTTCCAGCCAGTGCATCAAGCGTCGCATCCAGCCGGCTTCGTCCGTGACCATATGATGGGAACCGGTGATCACCACACCGCTGAAACCGCCCGCTGCCGGCAGGGACGGGTTTTCGCGCGCGTCCACCACGGTGACCGGCGTCTGTTCACCAAGACCCTGCCGGATCCAGTCGGGAAAATCGCCGTAATGCCGTCGCAGGGCGGGGTAGGTGCTACCGGTTTGCAGAATCAATAGTGGTTTCATGGGGCCTCCGTTCCTCCGCTGCCCTCTATGACAAAGCAAGTGCCGTACCAGCTTCGGTGGCCGTTTGTAAAAGCCGGTTCAAGCTGTGACCGGGTCAAGCCAGCTCGCGGTGCCGGGGGCAACTGACCAGGTGATCGTTGACCAGGCCGGCGGCCTGCATGAAGGCGTACATGATGGTGGGGCCGACAAACCGGAAACCCTGTTTTTTCAGTGCCTTGCTGAGCGCCTCGGCCGCGGGGGTCACCGCCGGCACTTCGGAGAGGGACCGGAAGCGGTTGATGCGCGGTTCGCCGTCGACGAAATCCCAGACAAAGGTATCCAGGCTGGTGCCGGCGTCGCGCAGGTCGAGGTAGGCGCGGGCGTTACCCACCGCCGCGCCCATTTTCAGGCGGTTACGAATCAGGCCGCTGTCCTGCAGCAGGGCGGCGATCTTGGCGTCGTCGTAGCGGGCGATTTTCTCCGGGTCGAAACCGTCCATGGCCTTGCGGTAGTTCTCGCGCTTGCGTAACACGGTGATCCAGCTCAGGCCCGCCTGGGCGCCCTCGAGAATCAGGAATTCGAACAGGCGGCGGTCGTCGTGCTCGGGCACGCCCCACTCTTGGTCGTGGTAGGCCACGTAAAGCGGATCCGTGCCGCACCAGGGACAACGATCCATGGTCAAACCCCCGTGTT
>DGNT01000196.1 GCA_002389055.1 Alcanivorax sp. UBA4485 | reverse complement strand
TGGGGCGCCCGGAATGGGTCTCATCCGGGGCGCGTTATGATACCATACGCGCCCATTTAACCCGCTACAGAGACCACCCATGGCCAACACTTCTCTTGAGAAGGACAAGATCCGCATCCTCCTGCTCGAGGGCGTCCACCAGAACTCGGTGGATAATCTGAAGGCGCACGGCTACAGCAACGTGGAGCTACTGCCCACCGCGCTCACCGGCGACGACCTCAAGGACGCCATCAAGGACGCCCATTTTGTCGGCATCCGCTCGCGCACCCAGCTCACCGAGGAGGTCTTCCAGGCCGCCGAAAAGTTGATCGGCGTGGGCTGTTTCTGTATCGGCACCAACCAGGTGGATTTGAAAGCCGCCCTCAAGCGCGGCATTCCGGTGTTCAACGCGCCCTACTCCAACACCCGGTCGGTGGCCGAGTTGGTGATCGCTCACACCGTTAACCTGATGCGCGGCATCCCCGAAAAGAACGCCGTGGCCCACCGCGGCGGCTGGCTGAAATCCGCCAAGGACAGCTATGAGATCCGCGGCAAGAAGCTGGGCATCGTCGGCTACGGCAACATCGGCGCCCAGGTATCGGTGCTGGCGGAATCCATGGGTATGAAGGTGTACTTCTACGACGTGGTCTCCAAGCTGCCGATGGGCAACGCGGAACAGGTGGGCAGCCTCAACGACCTGCTCGGCCTGGCCGACGTGGTCAGCCTGCACGTGCCCGACACCGCCGCCACCCGCTGGATGATGCGCGAAGAACAGATTCGCGCCATGAAGCCCAAGAGCTATCTGATCAACTACGCCCGGGGCAAGGTGGTCGACATCGAAGCACTGGCCGCTGCGCTGCACGACAAGCACCTGCTGGGCGCCGCCATCGACGTGTTCCCGGAAGAGCCCAAGGGCAACGACGACGAATTCATCAGCCCGCTGCGCGAATTCGACAACGTGATCCTGACCCCGCACATCGGTGGTTCCACCCATGAGGCCCAGGAGAACATCGGTACCGAAGTGTCCGAGAAGCTGATCCGCTACTCCGACAACGGCTCCACCCTGAGCGCGGTCAACTTCCCGGAGGTGGCCCTGCCGTCGCACCCGGACATGCACCGGCTGCTGCATATCCACCAGAATATTCCCGGCATCCTCACCCAGATCAACACGGTCTTCTCCGAGAACGACATCAATATCTGCGGCCAGTATCTGCAGACCAACGAAGAGATCGGCTACGTGGTGATCGACGTGAACAAGGGCTACAGCCAGTTGGCCCTGGAAAAATTGCGCACCATTGACGGCACCATCCGCACCCGCGTGTTGTTCTAGGGCCTGTTCACAGGCTCCTTCTCGACAATAAGCCGGAGCCGGGCTACCTTGCCCGCTCCGGTTTTTTATGGCGCCGCGGTCTATGAGAACAAGCCCGCCAGGATACTTGCTGGTCAGAAACGGCGTTGCGCTGTTGCTGGCGATGGCGCTTTTGAGCGGCTGCGCCACCCGCTCCCTGTTCCAGCCCTACCCGTCCCAGGCGCGCGCCTGGACCGCCGACATGGCAGCGGACGGCCCCGCCCCGTTGCTGAAAAAAGGCGCCGACAGCCGTGACGGCGTGCTCTACCTGCAGGAGCTGGGCCGGGTGCGCCAACTGGGCGGCGCCATCGACGACAGCGAAAGCGCCTTCCGCCGCGCCTTCGGGCATTACGACGAACAGGACGCCGCCGCCCGGCTGCGCGCGTCCAGTCTGGTCAGCAATACCGGCGCCCTGCTGGTCAACGACAACGCCCGCCCCTATGTGGCGCCGGATTACGAACGCATCTTCGCGCACGCCTACCAGGCCTTGAACTACTGGCGCCAGAACGACGTCACCGCCACCGCCGTGGAACTGCGCGCCGCCGCCAACGAGCAACGGCTGGCCGCCGACCGCCGTGATGACGAGATCGCCGACGCCCAGCAGGCAGCGCGGGAACAAGACGTGCGGCCGAACGATTTCGACAGCCAGTTCGCCGGCCTGGACGCCGCCGCCGGCGAGGTCAAAGCGAGCTTCCAGAACGCCTGGACGTTCTATCTTTCGGCCCTGTTCTGGGAAGCCCACGGCGAATACAACGACGCCCTGGTGGACTACAAGAAAGCGCTGGAGATCCACCCGGATTCGGCCATGCTTCAGGAAGACGTGGCGCGTCTGTCCCGCGCCCAGGACGGCCGGGTGGCGCGCGGGACGGGCCTGGTGGCGGTGGTCTACGAGCAAGGTCTGGTGCCCGCCCGGCGCGAACTGAGCCTGCCGATCCCCACGCCGCACGGCCTGTTCGCGGTGGCCTTCCCGACCTACAGCGCCGCCGACAAACCGCGCCCGGCGCCGCTGACCGTTTCCGTCGGCGCCGGCGAGGGTGGCACCACGGCGCGCACCGAAGTGCTCACCGACGTGGGCGGCCTGGCCGCGCGCCATTTGCGCGAACAATTGCCGGGCCTGCTGGTGCGGCAGACGCTGCGTGCCACCACCAAGTATAATCTGCAGAAAAAAGCCAATGACGATTTCGGTCCGGTGGGCGCCATCATCACGCAGATTTTCAATGTGGTCAGCGAACAGGCCGATCTGCGCAGCTGGCTGAGTCTGCCCGCCTACGCCCAGGCCACCCGCCTGATGTTGCCGCCCGGCGAGCACCGCCTTGAGTTGAGCACACCCGGTGGCGGTGCTAGTTTGACGGTTCCCGTGGTGGAACAGGGCGTGACCGTGATTCACGTGGTGGCCACCCCCGGCCGCCTTATAACCCGCGTGTTACCCGTTCAGGAGGGCCCGTTATGAAAGCTCCTTTTACCGCTCTGGCCGCCGCACTGCTGGCGGTGGTTCTGGCGGGCTGTTCCGCCAGTAATATGGCCCGCCCCGGCGACGACGGCGAACCGCGCCTGTATTCCAACAACAGCACCCTGGCCAACCGTCTGGCGGTGGAAGCGCTGCAGGACAAAAAAGTCGGCGACCTGCTGTACGTGCAGGCGACGTTGGAAAACGGCTGGAAATTTGAACTGGATTTCCAATACAAGATCAAATGGTTTGATCGGGACGGGTTCGAAGTGGCTCCGGAATCCCAACCCTGGCGGCAACTGGTGATGGCCGGTCGCAGCCAGAACAATGTCCAGGCGGTGGCTCCCAACCCCAGCGCCGTCCGTTATGAAATCTGGGTGCGCGAATAACGCCCCGGACGCCATTCAGGTTCCTTAAGGAGAAACACATGGTTCGCGTATTTTCACTGCTCGCCCTGGCTATGGCGCTG
>DGNT01000098.1 GCA_002389055.1 Alcanivorax sp. UBA4485 | reverse complement strand
CCCGGCCGAGCCTACATGGATGTACTCGTCGCGTGTCCTGGACGGGCCCACCCGATCCCGGCGCGGGCTCTCTGGAGAGAAAAGTCTCTGGCATCCTGCCGGGAGCTTCGCTCCCTTTCGCGGGCGGGGAGCCTCACGCCGCCTGGCCGGCGCACCAGCCGCTGGCCCAGGCCCACTGGAAATTAAAGCCGCCCAGTTCGCCGGTAACGTCCAGCGCCTCGCCGATAAAATACAGGCCGGGCACGCTTTTCACTTCGAAGGTCTTGGAAGACACGCTGTCCGTATCCACGCCGCCCAGGGTGACCTCGGCGGTGCGGTAGCCTTCCGTGCCGGAGGGTTTAAACCGCCAGCCCTTGAGCACGGCGGCGATCTCCGCCAGCGCCTCGTTGCTGTAATGCTGCAACGGCCCGGACCAGCCGAAATGCGCCGCCAGGGCGCCGGCCAGCCGCTGCGAGAAGACGCCGCGCAGCCACTTCTCCACACCGCTGGCGGGCTGTTCGTGGCGCGCCTGACGCAGCGCCGCCAGCGGGTCCGCCAACGCCGGCAGCCAGTCCACGGTCACCGCGTCCCCCGGCGCCCAGAAACTGGACACCTGCAACATGGCCGGGCCGGACAAACCCCGGTGGGTGATCAACATCGGTTCCGCGAAGGCGCGGCCGCCGGCTTCGGCGCGGACGTCCGCGCTGACCCCGCTGAGTTCCGCCAGCCACGCCTTGTCGGCGGGCTGCAACGTGAACGGCACCAGCCCGGCGCGGGTGGGCAGCACCTTCAGGCCGAACCGCTCCGCCACGCGGTAGGCGAACGGGCTGGCGCCCAAGGTAGGAATGGAAAGGCCGCCGGCGGCGATCACCAGACGATCACAGCGAATCTCGCCGCTGCCTGTACGCAGGCGGAAGCCGCGCTCGTCTGTGTCTGTCTCCGGCGAATCGCCGGCGGCGCCCTCGCCCACCGGCCGGTCATTGATGTGCGTCACCTCCGTGTTCAAACGCACTTCGGCGCCGGCCCACTCGCACTCGGTGAGCAGCACCTGAAGAATCGCCTTGCTGGACGTGTCGCAGAACAACTGGCCCGGCGCCTTCTCCACATGGCCGACGCCGTGGCGCTCCACCAGCTCGACAAAGTGCCAGGGGCTGTAGCGGTGCAACGCGGACTTGCAGAAATGCGGGTTGCCGGACACGAAATGGTCCGGCGTGGTGTTCAGGTTGGTGAAATTGCAGCGCCCGCCGCCGGACATCAGAATTTTCTTGCCGGCCTTGTTGGCGTGATCCAGCACCAGCACCGAGCGACCGCGATAGCCGGCGCTGGCGGCGCACATCAAACCCGCCGCGCCGGCGCCGATGATCACCACGTCATAGTGCTGCATGCTATTAGCCGGCTTTG
The DNA here is from genome assembly GCA_002389055.1 of Alcanivorax sp. UBA4485. Classification (GTDB taxonomy): domain Bacteria; phylum Pseudomonadota; class Gammaproteobacteria; order Pseudomonadales; family Alcanivoracaceae; genus Alloalcanivorax. The sequence goes on along the minus strand of DGNT01000098.1, from coordinate 15,968 downwards.
GCGAGGGTGGCGAGGGCGGTGCGGACATCGGCCATGCCGGTGTGCAGCACCGCTTCGATTTCCGCCATGGTGATTTCCCGGTTGGCTTTGCCGGCGGCCGGGTTCACCACCAGTGACAGCATGGCGTAGGGGATGCCCAGCTCGCGGGCGAGCACCGCTTCCGGCATGCCGGTCATGCCGACGATGTCGCAGCCGTCGCGCTCCAGGCGCAGGATCTCGGCGGCGGTTTCCAGACGCGGGCCCTGGGTGGCCGCGTAGCAGCCACCGTCCACCCATTGCAGGCCGGCGCGCTCCAGCGCACCGCGCAGCCGGCGGCGCAACACCGCATCGAACGGCCAACTGAAGTCCACGTGCACCAGCGGATCGCTCGGGTCGTCGAACAGGGTGCCGTCACGGCCCCAGGTGTAGTCGATGATCTGCTCGGGCAGCACCAGCGCGCCGGCCGGGGCGGTGATGCCGCCCACCGCGTTAACCGCCACGATGGCGGTGGCACCCGCCTCCTTGAGCGCCTGCATGTTGGCCCGGTAATTCACCTGGTGTGGCAACCACACATGGGGGTCGCCGTGGCGGGCCAGGAACAGCACCGGCACACCGTTGAGCTCGCCTTCCGCCACCGGCGCCGAGGGCTTGCCGTAGCGGGTCTCGAGGTCGTGCCGGTGACGGATCACCAGATCGTCCATGCGGGTAAGACCGGTGCCACCGATAAATGCCAGCATGCTAAACGCCTTCCACCGCGAAAATGCCCGGCGCGTTACGCCAGTACCCTTTGTAGTCCATGCCCATGCCGAACAGGTACAGGTCTTCCGCTTCCAGGGCGGTGTAGTCGGCTTTCAGGCCGGGCACCGCTTTGCGGTCGTGGACCTTGTCCACCAGCACGCAGGTTTTCACGCTGGCGGCGCCCTGGGCCTTGCAGGCGTCGATGATCGACAACAGCGTGGAGCCCACATCCAGGATGTCGTCCAGAATCACCACGTCGCGGCCTTCCAGATTGGCGGTGGGGGTGACGATCCACTGCACGTCACCGCCGCTGGTTTCACCCAGGTAGCGGCTGGCGTGCAGGTAGTCCACTTCCAGCGGAATATCCAGCCGGGTGAGCAACTGGCCGGCGAACACGATGCCGCCGTTCATGATGGTGACGAACACCGGGAAACGCTGGGAATAATCTTCCGCCAGCTTGATCGCCACCTTGCCCACCGCTTCTTCCACCTGATCGCGGGAATACAGCTGGCGCGCTTCGCGGCGCACCTGCATCAGCTCTTGCTTCAATTCAGTGGCCATCTCAATCGCCATCGGCGTCCTCCTCGGATTGGTCCTGGTCGCCCTTCCAGGTCTGGTTACGGTCGCGACGATTGCGGCTGCGGCGGCGCGAACGTCGTTGCGCGGCACGCCCTTCGGCGGCCTCGTCCTCGTCGTCTTCGAATTCATCGTCGCTTTCATCGTTGGCCGCCATGTACAGGGTACGGCTGGGGAAGGCGAACTCGGCGCCGTGCTCATGGACAATGGCCATGATGCGCATCAGCACGTCCTGTTTGATCTCATGGTAGGTGACCCAGTCCGTGGTCTTGGTGAAGGTGTAGATAAAGAATTCAATGTAGGACGCGCCGTAGCTGTCGAAGTTGACGATCAGCGTGCGGTGATCGGTTTCCAGATCCTTGTGCTTCTTGGCCATCTCGCGCACCGCGTCGACGACGGCGGGCATTTTCTCCCAATCCTCGAAGCGAATACCCACCTTCTCGTTGATGCGGCGGTTGAGCATGCGCGACGGGTTTTCCAGGATCACCGTGGTGAACATGGCATTGGGCACGTACAGCGGACGCTGGTCGAAGGTGCGGATGCGCGTCAGGCGCCAGCCGATATGCTCCACGGTGCCTTCGATACTGCGGTCCGGCGAACGCACCCATTCGCCGACCTTGAACGGCTTGTCCATGTACACCATGGCGCCGCCGAAGAAGTTGGCGAGCAGATCCTTGGCGGCGAACGCCACCGCCATGCCGCCCAGGCCGCCGAACGCCAGCACCCCGGAGATGCTGTAGCCCAGCGTTTGCAGGATGATCAGAAAGGCGGTGATCAATACCGAGATGCGCAGCAGCTTGCCCACCGCCGAGGCGGTGGTCTGATCCATGGGGTTGCGCATGCGGTCGGGGTCGACCAGGTTTTTCTCTACGTTGCCGACCAGTTTGGTCAGAAACAGCGCGACGATGAAAATGAACGCCACGCGGCGGACGTCGCCGACATAGTCGAACACCGCCGCCTCGGACACCGCCTGCATCATCTCGGCGGCCACCGACAGGCCCACCACCCACAGCAGCAGGCGAATCGGAATACGCAGGGAATCCAGCAGGGCGTCGTCCCACAGGTTGTGGGTTTCGCGGCTGAAGTGATCAATGATGTCGATCACGCGCATAAGAATGAAGTTCACGGTCACGGTGCACAGCACCACCGCGAACACCTGAGTGACCCACACCGCCGGTTCGGTGTCCGGGCCGGGCCACACCAGAAGTTGCCGCCAATCGGTCAAGGCTTCCCAATTCATTACAGATCCTTATTGAGCAAGTCCGCCACGTCGCCGGCCTGCCGGCGGCGGCTCAGATGCATGGGCGCGCGGGGCTTGCCGCGCAGGGCCGCGGCGCCGACCCGGTGCTCGAAGCGCCGGCCTTCCAGCCATTGCGCCACCGTCACCGCGCCGGCCCGGTCGTTGCACACCAGCACCATGTCGCAGCCGGCCCCCAGCGCCGCCTGGGCGCGTTGCGAAAAGTCACCGGCACCGGCGGCGCCGGCCATGCCGAGATCATCGGAGAAGATCACCCCGCGATAGCCACAATCACCGCGCAGCACCTTGCCCAGCCAGTGGCGGGAGAAACCGGCGGGCTCGGCGTCCACTGCCTGATAACGGACATGGGCGGGCATGATGCCGTCCAGACGCGGGGCCAGCGCCTTGAACGGCACCAGGTCGTCCTGCAGCTGTTCCCAGCTACGCGGGTCTTCCGGCAGCTCGAGATGGGAGTCCGCCGCCACATGGCCGTGGCCGGGAAAATGCTTGCCGGTGGCGGCCATGCCGGCGCGGGCCATGCCATCGATGAAGGCGCCGGCCAGATCGGTGACCGCCCAGGGGTCGGCGTTGAAGCTGCGGTCGCCGATCACGCTGCTGGTGCCGAAATCCAGATCCAGCACCGGCGCGAAACTGATGTCGATGTCGTAGGCGCGCAGCTCGTCGGCCATCAGTTCGCCGAGCAGGTCGGCGGCGTGACGGGCGGCCTGGGGATCGCGGCCGTGGTAGCGGCCCAGCGCCGCCATCGGCGGCAGGCGGGTGAATTCAGTGCGGAAGCGCTGCACCCTGCCCCCTTCCTGATCCACGGCGATCAACAGGTCCGGGCGCGCTGAGCGCACCTGGTGAATCAGCTCGTACAGCTGGTCCGGTTCCTGGTAGTTGCGGCTGAACAGAATCAGGCCGCCCACCGCCGGGTGACGCAGCAAGTCCTGCTCTTCCGCCGTGACGGTGAGGCCTTCCAGGTCCAGCATCAGCAGCGGCTGGGTATCGGTTTGGTTCGACATAAGCGGGGCAAATTACTCGACGATGGTCACCGGCGTGGCCACCGGTACCCGTTCAAAAAGAGTGATCACATCCGTGTTGCGCATGCGGATGCAGCCATGCGACGCCGGCTCGCCCATGGGCTGGTCGTCCGGCGTGCCGTGAATATAAATAAAGCGACGGAAACTATCCACGTCGCCGCCCTGATTGAGCCCCGGCTGCAGACCGCCGAGCCAAAGAATGCGGCTGAGAATCCAGTCCCGCTGCGGCGCCCGCCGCGCCTGCTCCGGGTCATACAGCTCGCCGTGAAAGCGGCGGCCCGCGAACACCGCGCCCGCCGGCAGGCCGGCGCCGAAGCGGGCCCGCACCAGATGCCGGCCACGCGGCGTGGCGCCGCTGCCGTGGCGCTCACCGGCGCCCACGGCGGCGGTGGACACCGGAAAACGCAGCGTCTCTCCGGGGCCTTCCAGGGTCAGAGTCTGATCGCTGAGCGACACGTGAATAGGCATAGGTTCAGTTGACAATGGATAGTTGATAGTTGACAGCGAAAATCAAAGCATGGCCCCGTAATTTGGGTTTTAACTGTCAACTATCAACTGTCCACTGTCCACTATCCCTGGATGCCGCCGACCACGAACGGCAGCAGCTGCTGGGTGATGTGGGCGGCGGTGACGCTCTGGTTGAAGTCTTTCTTGCTGATCGCTTGCAGCGACTCCATCCCGGACAGGGTGAAGATCACCGCGCCCAGGCTGAAGTGCACCCGCCAGAACAGTTCCATGGGCGGCACGTCGGGCACCGCCCGGCGCAGCAGGGCCAGGAAACGGCGAAACACCGGGCCGTAATGTTCGCGCAACCAGGCACGCAGATGATCCTGCGGCTGGCTGTAGGCTTGCCCGGAAAGACGGAAAAAGATCATTGCCCGGCGCGGTTCGTCGCCGTGGGAGCCCAGCGCCAGCCGCGAGGCCACCGTGAACAGCTTCTCCAGGGGCACGTCGCCGCCGTTGCGGGTTTCGCTTTCCAGTTCTTCGAGCTTGGCGTCCAGGGCCTGGCAGAACGGCGTCAGATAACGCTCGAACACCGCCTGAATCAGCGCTTCTTTGGAACCGAAGTGGTAATTGACCGCCGCCAGATTGACCCCGGCCCGGCTGGTGATGGCGCGCAGGCTGGTCTCGGCGAAACCCTTCTGGGCGAACAGAACTTCCGCCGCATCGAGAATGCGCTGCACGGTATCGGATTGGGACATGCCGGCCTCACGCCTGAAAACAGACGTTTTAAACTAGCGTTCGAAGTAGCACAGGTCAATTACGCTTCTTCAACCGCCGACTCCACCGCTGCTTCGCATAGCGACGCAGATTAGACACGTTGTCCGTCTCGTCCATAATTTCATGGCCAAGCAAAGTCTCGATAATGTCTTCCATGGTGATCAGCCCCACCCAGGTGCCCAGGTCGTCATAGACCATGCCCAGATGCTGGCGCTCGCGCAGCATTTCACCGAACACGAACTCGATGTTCATGGCGGCCCGGAACGGCGCCATGCTACGCGCCAGTTCACTGACCTTGCGGTCGCCCTCCACTTCCAGCAGGTCGCTCTTGTGCACGTAACCGAGCGCTTCGTCGTGTTCGTTGATCACCGGGAAACGGGAGAACGGCGACCCGGCCAGGCGCTGGCGCACGTCGTCCACGCTTTCATCGGGTTGCACGCTGCGCACCACGGTGCGCGGGGTCATCACCTTCTCCACCTTGATCTCATGGAGGTTGAGCACATTGGTGATCACCCGCTGCTCGTCTTCGTCCAGGGCCTGTTGGTCGCGGCCGATGGCCGCCATTGCCTTGAGCTCGGCGCGGATGTCGGTGTCCGGCTCGCCGGCGCCGATCTGCCGGGTAACGATCTTGGACAGCCACACGAACGGCTTGAGCACCAGGATCATCACGTTCAGCACCGGCGGCAGCATGGGCGCCAGGGAGCGCCAGAATTTGGCGCCGATGGTCTTGGGGATAATCTCGGAGAGAATCAGGATGGCCAGCGTCATCACCGCCGACGCCGCGCCCAGGTAGGCCTCGCCGAAGATCACCGCCACCTGGGCGCCGACGCCGGTGGCGCCGGCGGTATGGGCAATGGTGTTGAGAGTAAGAATGGCCGCCAGCGGGTCGTCGATATCGTCCTTGAGCTTGCGCAGCTTCTCGAACAGCTTGGGCCGCTCGCCCTTGAGCCCGGCGATATAGCTGGGCGTGATCGACAACAACGCGGCTTCCAGGATCGAGCACAGAAACGAAAACCCGATGGCGATCAGGGCAAAGACAATCAGCAGCAACATCACCACTCTTCCATGTAGGCGCCGCAATGCTCGATCAGTTCCTCGACCCGGCGCGCGGCCTGTTCGAGGCGCTCGAGATCGCCATAGGCGAGCGGCGCATAGGGGTCCTCGGCGCGCATCGCCAAGTCATTGCCCTCGCCCGGTGGCGTGGGCCGGCGGGCGAGTCCGGCGGCGCCCACCGCGGCGCGGATTTCCTGGTCGAGCCAGAACACCAGATCGGCGCGGTCCGCCCGCGCCGTCGCCAACACCTGTATTTCCTGGGCGCGCACCTCGGCGCGCTGAAACGCCTGCTCCAGGGCCGCCAGGCTGATCAGATCCTCATAACCGGCCACCTGATAGTTGTTGGCGGCCTGCCGGGCCAGCCCCACCAGCACCGAATACAAATGAAACACCACCGCGCCGCGTAGCGCCAGGCGCTGGCCCACGGCGGCGCTCTCGTCGCTGTACAGCTGCTTGAGCAGACTGCGGGCGAAGAACAGCCGCTCGCGCAGGCCGCTCACTTCGCTTTCTCGAACCATTCGGGACATGATCAATCGCTCTCTGGAAGGCTGCGGGCAACGTTATTTCTTGGCGGCGGCCTTTTTCTTGGCCGGGGCTTTTTTCTTCGCGGCCTTTTTCTTGGCGGCTTTTTTCTTGGGCGCGGTCTTTTTCTCTTCCACTTCCCATTCGCCGTCCCGGTAGAAGGCGTACCAGCCGGTGGGCTTGCCGTCCTCCTCGGTCATCACGTACTGCTCCTTGGCCTTGCGGCTGTAGCGCAGCACCGCCTTGCGGCCTTTGCCGTCCTCGGCGGGGGCCTCGGCGAGATACTTATGCTTGGGGTCCAGCGCCTTGGCCACGGACTGCACCTCTTCCACCAGCGGCGCGCGGGTTTCCCGGTTCTTGGGGAACTGGCTGGCGGCCAGGAACAGGCCCGAGGCGCCGTCGCGCAGCAGGTAGTGGTCGTCCACCTTCTCGCACTTCAGATGCGGCATCGGCACCGGGTCGGCGCGCGGCGGCGCCGGCTCGCCGCTCTTGAGCAGCTTGCGGGTGTTGCCGCACTCCTCGTTGGTGCACTTGAAGAACTTGCCGAACCGGCCGGTGCGCAGCTGCATTTCGTTGCCGCACTTTTCGCATTCCAGCGTCGGGCCGTCGTAGCCCTTGATGCGGAATTCGCCCTTCTCCACCACGTAACCGTCGCAGTCCGGGTTGTTGCCGCAGATGTGCAGCTTGCGCTTTTCGTCGATCAGATAGTTTTCCATCGCCGTGCCGCACTTCGGGCAACGTTTCTTGCGGCGCAGCTCCTGGGTCTCCGCCTCCTCGTCGTCGGCGCGCACCGCCTCTTCGCCGGGCAGCAGATTGAGGGTGGCGGTGCAGCGTTCCTTGGGCGGCAGGCTGTAGCCCGAGCAGCCCAGGAAGACGCCGGTGGAACCGGTGCGGATCTGCATCGGCCGGCCGCATTTCGGGCAATCGATGTCGGTATCGGTGGGCAGGTTGGCGCGCATGCCGCCTTTGGCCTGCTTGCCGCTGCCTTCGCCCTGGGCCGCTTCCAGCTTGGCGAGAAAGTCCCGGTAGAATTCGTCGAGCACATCGCGCCAGCCGCGCTTGCCCTCGGCGACCTGATCCAGGATCTCTTCCATCTGGGCGGTGAAGTTGTAGTCCATCAGGTCGGGGAAGCTTTCCGCCAGCCGGTCGGTGACGATGTCACCCATTTTCTCGGCGTAGAAGCGGCGGTTGTCCTGACGGACATAGCCCCGGTCCTGGATCGTGGAGATGATCGAGGCGTAGGTGGAGGGCCGGCCGATGCCGCGCTTCTCCAGTTCTTTCACCAGGCTGGCTTCGGTGTAGCGCGCCGGCGGCTTGGTGAAGTGCTGATTGGCGTCCACCTGGTCGATGTCGAGCACGTCGCCCTGTTTCAGATCGGGCAGCACGGTGTCCTCGGCGCCCTTGCGCGACGCCTGGGGCTGAATGCGGGTCCAACCGTCGAACTTGACGATGCGGCCACGGGCCTTGAGCTCGTAGCCGTCCGCCTCGGCGGTGATGGTGGTGCTCAGGTACTCCGCCGGCGGCATCTGGCAGGCGATGAACTGGCGGCGGATCAGCTCGTAAAGACGCTGGGCGTCACGCTCCATGTCCTTAAGGTTGCTGGCGTCGCGCTTCACGTCCGAGGGGCGGATCGCCTCGTGGGCCTCCTGGGCGCCGTCCCGGTTGGAGTAACGCAGCGGCTGCTCGGGCAGATACTTCTCACCCAGCTGGTCGCCGATCCAGGCGCGGCAGTCGTTGACCGCGTCCGCGCTCAGGTTGGTGGAATCGGTACGCATGTAGGTGATGTGGCCGGCCTCGTAGAGACGCTGGGCCATCATCATAGTCTTCTTCACCCCGAAGCCCAGGCGCGTGCTGGCGGCCTGCTGCAGGGTGGAGGTAATAAAGGGAGGCGGTGCCTTGGAACGGGTCGGCCGCTCCTCGCGCTGGCTGATGGTGAGCTTGCCGGCGGCCACCAGGGCGGCGCGGTGTTTTTCCGCGTCGTCGCCGTTGTTGGGGCGGAAGTTCTCGCCCCGGTGACGGGCCACCTGCATGCGGATGGCGTCCGCCGCGTTGGCCGCGTTATGGGTGTCGGCGTGCAGCTCCCAGTATTCTTCCGGGGTGAACGCACGGATTTCCCGCTCACGCTCGACCACCAGTTCCACCGCCACCGATTGCACCCGCCCGGCGGACAGGCCACGGGCGATCTTTTCCCACAGCAGCGGCGAGATCATGAAGCCCACCACCCGGTCCAGGAAGCGCCGCGCCTGCTGGGCTTCCACCCGGCTCATGTCGAGCTTGCCCGGCTCCTCGAAGGCGGCCTGGATCGCTTTCTTGGTGATCTCGTTGAACACCACCCGGTCGAACCGCTGGTCGTCGCCGCCGATCACTTCCCGCAGGTGCCAGGCAATCGCCTCCCCTTCGCGGTCCAAGTCAGTGGCCAGATAGATGCGGTCGGCGGTGCTGGCGAGCCGCTTGAGCTCGTCGATCACCTTTTCCTTGCCCGGCAGGATCTGATACTGCGCCTGCCAGCCGTGGTCCGGGTCCACGCCCATGCGGTTGATCAACTGCGCGCGGGACTTCTTCTTTTTATAGGCTTCGCGCTCCTCCTTGGGCAGCGAGCGGGTATAGGCCGCTTCCTTGGCCCGCTCCTTGGGGGTGCTTGTCTTGGCGCCGCCGCTTACCGGCAGGTCACGCACATGGCCGACACTGGATTTGACCACGAAATCATCGCCCAGGTAGCGATTAATGGTCTTGGCCTTGGCCGGCGATTCCACGATTACAAGGGATTTACCCATTCGTTGCTCACCCGATCATGAGAAGCTGCGTCATAAGAAACCTCTGAGGCCTGGCCGCCACGGCGGCGAAAATTCGCCGGGCAGGACACGCCTCAGAGGTCGGACCGCGGCCCTAGCGGACCCCGGCGGGCGCCTATTTAGACAGCGCCGGTATCGTCCGGTCAAGCACCAGGGTCGCCGGCGGCACCGCCCGGGGAGCCTGCAGGCCGCGCCGGCCAAGGCGTCGCGGCGGGTTTCAAGGTGGGCTGGCAGAGCCGGCGGAGAAGGCTATACTCGGCGTGAAAGTACTGAAAACAACCTCTGCCGGTTAAGGGAGAACACCATGACCTCACCCTATCGAAAGGTACTGGTGGCGATTGATTGCAGCGACGAATCCGCCGAGGTTCTGTCCCGCGCGGCGGGGGTCCAGGAAGGCACCGACGGGGAATTGCACCTGATCCATGTGATCGAACCGCTGGCGCTGGCCTACGGCGCGGACGTGCCGATGGACGTCACCGACCTGCAAAGCGGCCTGGTCAAACAGGCCCGCGACACGGCGCTGGAATACGCCGGCCGCTACCAGATTGCGGAAAGCCGCATCCATGTGGAGTTGGGCTCGATCGAGAAAACCATCCTCGACAAGGCCGACGACATCGACGCCGATCTGATCGTGGTGGGCAGCCACACCCGCAGCGGCCTGGCCCTGCTGCTCGGCTCCACCGCCCGCGGCCTGGTGCCCGGCGCCCATTGCGACGTGCTCGCCGTGAAAATGGACAAGCGCAAGAAGGAAAGCTAGCGGAAACTGTGGGAGCGGGCCCTGCCCGCGAAAGGCAAGCGGAGCTTGCCGGCGGGATTCCAGAGGCTTTTCTATGAAGCCGCCAACAGCGTCTCTGGTATCCTGCCGGGCGGCCTGGCGGCGCCCTTTCGCGGGCAAGGCCCGCTCCCACAGGGTGCCATTAGGTGAGTTGGGCGTTGCCGGTGGCGCTGGGTGGTTTCGTGTTCCAGCGGTAGAGCAGCCCGGCGAGTTCGCGGGCTTGCGTTTTGAGCGCGGCCAGCTCTTCGTCGCTGTCCCGGGGGCCGGTGAAGATCGGCACCTTGCGCAGCGCCGCCACCAGTTCCTGGTCCGGGGCCTGCATTCTCTGCACTTCCACCGCCCAGCGGATCTGGTGCACCAGCATATGGAAGAACGCCAGCCGGGTGGCCAGGGTATACGGCGAGTCGGGGCGGTCGAAATCGGTGAATTCCAGCTTCGCCATCACCGCCTCGCGCGCGGCGTCCGCCACCCGGATGGTGGCACTGCGGGCGGTGCCCAGCAGCATGGAGAGGGTGCCGAACACCTCACCGGGCGAGACATAGTAAAGCACCGCCGAGGCCTCGCCGCCGGCGCGCTCGCCCTGCACCACCAACTGGCCGCGCAGCAGAAAATATAGTGAGGATTCCACTTCCCCGGCGCGTATCACCCGGTCGCCGGGGCCGGCTTCGATAATCTCCGTGCGCGCCAGAAGCAGCGCCCGCTGGTCCGCGTCGTCACGGGCCACTTCGTTAAAAAACGGCACGCCGGAGAGCAGTGCCTCCACCCGCGCGTGATCCGATTGCTGCCACTGGGCGTGCTTCATGGCTCCCCTCTTCCCCGTTTATGGCGGCCTCATCCTAGCCCGAACGTTTCCCGGATTGCCACCGCTCTAGAGGCCGTATTCACTTGCACGATGCAAAAAACCACTGGACATATTACACTGTCCGTATTATCAGTGTACGTAACAGCGGAACCGTGCCCGAGGAGGCCGACATGAGCATCGCATTAACCGCACGCCAACAGCAGGTTCTCGATTGCATTCGTGCGTCCCAGATGGAGACCGGCATGGCCCCGACCCGGGCTGAAATCGCCGAGCGCATGGGGTTTCAATCGAAGAACGCCGCGTCCGATCACCTTCGGGCCCTGGAGCGCAAGGGCTACATCCGCCTGCACGGCGACCGCTCCCGGGGCATCCAGCTTCTCGACCTGGCCCTGGAGATGGGCGACGAACTGCCGGTGGTGGGCAAGGTCGCCGCCGGTACCCCGATCGAGGCGATCGAAAACGTGGAGCGCACCGTGCCGGTGCCCCAGGGGCTGTTTCGTCAGCGCCCCACCTATCTTCTCAAGGTCCAGGGCGATAGCATGATCGAAGCCGGCATCTTCGACGGTGACCTGATCGCGGTTCGTAAAAGCCAGACCGCCCGCTCCGGCGAGATCGTGGTGGCCCGCATTGACGACGAGGTCACGGTGAAAACCCTTAAACTGAACCGCACCAGCGCCACGCTGCTGCCGGCCAACGACGCCTACGCGCCGATCCGCGTGGCCGCCGATGAGTTGATGATCGAGGGTATTTTCGTGGGTCTGATCCGTGATCCCAATGCGCATTGAAACCGTTAGTCGCCTTCTGGCGGCCCTGTTACTGAGTCTCACTCTGGCCGCTTGCCAGGGCCACGCCGGTTCCAGTGACACCGCCAGTAACGAGAGTATTGAGAGACAGAACCGTATGTCGGACACCCGTTTGCTTGCCCCCTGCCCGTCCGCGCCCAATTGCGTGTCGAGCCTCGCCGAGGACGACCGCCATCGGGTAGCGCCGCTGCCCGGCGCCGGCGACCGCGCCGGTAGCCTGGCGATGCTGGAAGAGGTGCTCGATACCCTGCCCCGGGTGGCCTACGAGCGGATCGGCCCGGCGCGGATCCAGGCCCGCTTCACCAGCCGGATACTGCGGTTTGTTGACGACGTCACCCTGTACGTGCACGACGACGGCCTGATTGATGTGCGTTCCGCCTCGCGGCTGGGGTATTGGGACCTGGGCGCCAACCGGCGCCGGGTGGAAGACCTGCGTGAGCGGCTCAATACCCGCCTCGGACAACCCCAGCCCAGCCACGGATGAGCGGCGCGCGGCAAAGCGGCCCGCTGTGGGCGGACATCGGTGTCAATCTGGGCGACAGGCAGTTCGCCGAGGACAGTGAACAGGTGCTGGCCCGCGCCGCCGACAGCGGCGTGGCCCTGATGCTGCTTACCGGCACCAGCGTGGCGGAATCGGAAACCGCCGTGGCCCTGTGCCGGCAATGGGCCGACGCCGGCCCGGCCCTGTTCGCCACCGCCGGCATCCATCCTCATAACGCCCGTTTTTTCGACGCCGGCGCCGAGCAGGCACTGGCCGGGTTGCTGACCCTTCCCAAGGTGGCGGCGGCCGGTGAAATGGGCCTGGACTTCAACCGCGATTTTTCCCCCCGGGACGATCAGGAAAGCGCCTTCGAAGCGCAGCTGGCGCTGGCCGCCGACGCCGGCAAGCCGGTGTTCCTGCATCAGCGCGACGCCCACCACCGTTTCCTGCCGATTCTGAAAGCCTGGCGGCACAAGTTGCCCGCCGCCGTGGTGCATTGCTTCACCGATCAGCGCGACGCCCTGTTCGACTATCTGGATCTGGATTGCCACATCGGCATCACCGGCTGGGTGTGCGACGAGCGGCGCGGCGGCGCCCTGGCGGAGCTGGTGCCGGAGATTCCCGGTGACCGCCTGCTGCTGGAAACCGACGCGCCCTATCTGCTGCCCCGGGATCTGCCGGAAAAGCCGCCACGCAAGCGCCGCAACGAGCCCTGCTATCTGCCCTGGATCGGGCAGCGCGTCGCCGCTCTGCGCGGCGAGAGTGAAGCGGATCTGGCGGCGCGCACCTTCGCAAATACCCGCGCCTTTCTCAGGCTTTCTCCGCGCGCCAGTTGAAGTCGACTTCCAGGGCGGGTTGCGGGCCGTCTTCCGGCTGGCCGGCCATTTCCGCGTAGGGCGAGTTGTGCACCAGCACCGCTTTGTCGGTGGTCATTTTGCCGAGCACATTGTTGGCGTGCTCGGCGCCGTTGAACCGCACGATCTGGCCTTTCTCGTCCACCACGTGATAGCTCACGCCGTCGATCTCCACCTGCACGATGCAGATCGACAGCGTCACGGACCGCAGCAGCACTTTTTCCACATGCCGCCCGTTCAATTTCTTAATCGTGATCTTTTCCATCTTTACTCCGAAAGCAGCGCCTGAATGTCCAACAGACCGAACGGCCAGGCGAGCTCCCGGTCGCCGCGGCGCAGCACCGGGATGCGCTCACCATATTCGGCAATCAGGGTATCGTCCTCGGCCACATCCACGGCGTGAATATCGGCCTGCGGATTCACCGTGAGCAGCAGGTCGCGAGCCTGATCACACAGGTGGCAGCCCAGGGTGGTGTATAGCACGACGGTCATCAAAGGGTTCCGTGTCGGATCGCGTAGCAGTGGTGAATGGCGCTGTTGCGCCGGAAGTCTTCCGGCAGGCTCCAGGCGGTCAGGTCTTCCACCTGGTACCAGCGGGCGATGCTTTCTTCCAGCTCGAAGCGGCGGAAGTTGCAGGAGAAATAGAGCACGCCGCCGGGCTCCAGACGCTTCATGATGCGCCGGATCAGCTCGCCATGGTGTTCCTGGACCACGAAATCCTGGCGCGACTTGTTGTTGGAAAAGGTGGGCGGGTCGCAGAACACCACGTCGAACTGCTCCTGGCAGTCCTCCAGCCAGGCCATGGCGTCGGCGCGCACCAGCGGGTGCGCCTCGCTGGAAAAGCCGTTCACCGCCAGATTGCAGGCGGCCCAGTCCAGGTAGCGCCGCGAGGCGTCCACCGTGACCGCGCGGCGGGCGCCGCCCACCAGCGCCTGCACACTGGCCGCGCCGGTGTAGGCGAACAGGTTGAGGAAGCGCTTGCCGGCGCACTCTTCGGCCAGCCGCAGGCGCAGCGGGCGGTGATCCAGAAACAGGCCAGTGTCCAGATAGTCGTTCAGGTTCACCAGCATGCGGGCCTGGCCCTCGCGCACCACCCGGTACTGCCCCTGGCCGTCCAGCTTCTGATACTGGCGGTTGCCTTTCTGGCGCTCGCGGGTGCGCAGGTGGACCTGCTCGCGGTGCACGCCCAGGGCCGCGCGGACCGCGCTCACCGCCCACTGGCGGCGTTGCTTGGCCTTGTCCTCGTCGATCGTCTTGGGCGCCTTGAACTCCTGAACCAGGGCCTGATCGCCGTACACGTCCACCGCCACGTTGAATTCCGGCAGGTCGCGGTCGTAGAGGCGGTAGGCCTGAATGTCCTCGCGCTCCAGCCAGCGGCGCAGATGCTTGCCGTTCTTGCGCAGGCGGTTGAACAGCGGCATGGCGGGTTCCGGCAGCTCGAAGCCGGGCGCATCACCGACCCGCAGCGGCGGCTGCGGCACCGGCGGGCGCGGCCGGCTGACGCGGATAAAGGTGTTCAGCGGGCCGTTGCGCACCTTCCATTGCTGCGTCATGTCCATGCCGGAGCGGTCCAGCGAGGCCACGTCGGCGCCCAGCATCACCGCCGTCCAGGCCGGTGCCTTCTCGCCCAGGATGCGGCCCAGCCCGGCGTACAGCCAGGCGGCGGTGGTCTGTTCGTCCAGCCGTTCACCCCAGGGCGGGTTCGTGGCCAGCAGCCCCTGGTCGGCGAAATCGCGGCCGCGCAGGGCGCCCAGCTCGCGCCGCTCAAAGTGCACCTGCCGGCGCACCCCGGCCCGTTCGGCGTTGTGCAGCGCGTACTGAATGGTCTCCGGGTCGGCGTCGAAGCCCTTCAGCGACGGCAGACCCTTGAGCCCGCCCTCCAGGCTGGCGGCGGCCTCGCGCAGGGCCTCTTCCCAGAGCGGCTTGCGGCAGCCGCGCCAGGCCTGGAAGCCGTACTCGCGGCGCAGCGCGCCCGACGCCACGCCGGCGGCCATCCAGGCCGCCTCGATCACCAGAGTGCCACTGCCACAGAACGGGTCCAGCAACGCCGCCGACCGGTCCTCGCGGTGCCAGCCGCCGGCCCGCAACAGCGCCGCCGCCAGATTCTCGCGCAGCGGCGCCCGGCCGCCGGCCAGCCGGTAACCGCGCCGGTGCAGCGGCGTGCCGGCCAGGTCCAGCCACAGGCGGGCGTTGTTTTCGTCCAGCCGGGCACGCACCGCGCAGGCGCCCTCCTCCCGCCGGGCCTGGCCGATCTCCGGCGGCAAGGCGCGCAGCAGCCGTTTACCGCTGACCCGGCTGTCGCCGCGCACGCCCTTGCCGTGGTCCAGGCTCAAATGCAGGTCCACGCCAGGCGGCACCAGGGCGCGCCAGTCCACCGCCGCCGCCAGCCGCTCCGGAGCCTGGTCCGGGGTGACATCCAATTCCGCCAGGGGCACGAGCACCCGCTCCGCCAGCCGCGACCACAGGCAAGCACGCAAGGCGTCCTGCTGCAGGCCCTCGATGCCCACATGGGCGTTACCCGGATCTGTTACCGAGATGCCCAACTCGGTGAGCTCGTCGGCGAGCAAGGGGCCCAGGCCGGGCAGACAAGTAATTACGAATTCCATCGGTTTTGCCTTGCAAGTGCCTGTTTTAAAGACGGAAATGAAAAATTCATCGGTTGGACCATTATTCGTCACACGCTTAAACGGCGCCACCATTATGGCGACATGTTATTCGACACCCTCTTCCCCCTTTCACATACTCAAAGAGTGGCCCTTCGAAGAGGTGACCGGGGGCCGCAGCTTACTGACCGTCGCCGTGATCGGCAAAGCGGCACTGCGAAAAAGCCAACAGGCGTCTAAGCCAAGAGGATCGTGTCTATGAAAAGACAGAAACGCAGTCGTGATGAAAGAGCTTACAGCCGGGGGTACCTGGCCGGATTTCAAGGCAGGCCCAGGGACTTTTGCCCCTTCGGCGCATTGCAGGCCCGCACCTACTGGATGAGCGGTTGGCGCGAGGGCCGCACGAATCAGGTACAAGGCATGGTCGGCGTGGCCGGCATCCAGAATTTGAAAGACGTCACCTAATCTTTATTTCGCGTTAAGAGGACATTG
>DGNT01000004.1 GCA_002389055.1 Alcanivorax sp. UBA4485 | reverse complement strand
GCTCAAGAAGCTGGCCGCCGAGGTGGACGACGCCCTGTTTCTGGTGCTGCGCGTGTACTTCGAAAAGCCGCGCACCACGGTGGGTTGGAAGGGGCTGATCAACGACCCCTACATGAACGACTCCTTCAAAGTGCAGGACGGCCTGCACATTGCCCGCAAGCTGCTGCTCGACGTGGCCGAGCTGGGCCTGCCGGCCGCCACCGAGGCGCTCGACCCGACCACCCCGCAGTACATGCAGGACCTGATCTCCTGGTCGGCGATCGGCGCGCGCACCACCGAATCCCAGACCCACCGGGAAATGTCCTCCGGCCTGTCCGGCCCGGTGGGCTTCAAGAACGGCACCGACGGCAGCCTGGACGTGGCGGTCAATGCCATGCTCAGCGTCAAGCACCCGCACCGCTTCCTGGGCATCGACCCGGACGGCCGCGTGGCGCTCACCACCACCAAGGGCAACCCCTACGCCCACGTGGTGCTGCGCGGCGGTGGCGGCAAGCCCAATTACGATTCGGTGTCCGTGGCGCTGGCGGAAAGCGCTTTGGAGAAAGCCGGTGTGTCCACCAACATCATGGTGGATTGCTCCCACGCCAACTCCAACAAGGACCCGAACCTGCAGCCGCTGGTGATGGAAAACATCGGCAATCAGATTCTGGAAGGCAACAAGTCCATTGTCGGTCTGATGGTGGAATCCCACCTCAAGGGCGGCAGTCAGAAGCTGCCCGAGAATCTCGACGATCTGGAATACGGCGTGTCGGTGACCGACGGCTGCATCGCCTGGGACACCACCGAGCAGAGCATCCGCGATCTCGCCGACAAGGTGCGCGACACCCTGCCCCGCCGGAATCAATAGCCGGCCGGCTAAAGCCGGCCTTTCGCTTGCAAGGCAAGCTCCCACAAACCACAAAAAAGCCCCGACCATCGAAGTGGTCGGGGCTTTTTTGTTTTCGGGGACCGGCCCCCGCTGCGAACAGCGGGACACCGATCAAACCGTCACGCCATTACGGCGCCAGACCACCAAGCAGGTCCGGCAGGCCGGTGAGCAGCTCGGGCAGGTTCTGGCCCGCTTCCAGCAGACACTCGATCGGCAGGGTCGGGCTGAGGCCGCCGGCACCGGCTTCCGGGCACAGCTGGCCGGTCACCGGATCAGCGCTGCCTTCACCGCCTTCACCGCCGCCCAGGCCGCCACCGAGGCCGCCCAGCAGATCCTGCAGCTGGCTCAGGCTGCCACCGGCTTCCATCAGGCAATCCAGCGGCGTGGTCGGACCCACTTCGCCTTCCAGGGCCAGCGGGCAGATTTGTGCCAGACCGTCGCTCAGGCCCGGGATTTCCGGAACACCACCGGTGCCGCCGTCGCCACCGGGCGCGCCGGGCAAGTTACCCAGCGCTTCGGTGAAGCAGGCAGCCGGATCGAGCTGCTCGGCGGTGGAGGCCGCCGGGCACAGCGCGTCGGTGAGCGGGTTACTGCCACCCAGGCCACCCAGCAGGTCGGTCAGACCGCCCAGGTTCTGGCCGGCCTCGGTGAGGCACTCCAGCGGGGTGGTCGGGCCGAGTTCACCGGCGCCGGCCGCCGGGCACAACTGCGCCAGGCCATCGCTCAGGCCGGGAATCTCCGGCACGCCGCCGCCATCGCCACCACCGGGCAGGCCAGGCAGGCCGCCACCCAGGGCTTCGCTCAGGCACGCCGCCGGGTCAAGCTGCTCGGCCGCGGACGCGGTCGGGCATACGGCTTCGGTGAGCGGGTTGCTGCCACCCAGACCGCCGAGCATGTCCTGGATGTTGCCCAGGTTCTGGCCGGCTTCGGTCAGACACTCGATCGGGGTGGTCGGGCCGATTTCACCGGCGCCGGCTTCCGGGCACAGCTGGCCGAGCAGTTGCTCGCCACCGGGCAGTTCCGGGGTGCCGCCGTCGCCGCCGGGCAGCGGCAGGCCGCCGGGCAGACCTTCCAGGGCTTCCATGAAGCAGGCCGCCGGATCCAGGCCTTCCTCGGAAGTGACCGGGCACAGGGCATCGGTCAGCGGGTTGCCACCTTCCAGACCACCGTCGGCAAGGCCGCCGAGCAGGCCTTCCAGGTCGCCGAAGCCGCCGCCCAGTTCGAGCAGGCAGTCGAACGGCGTGGTGGGGCCGATTTCCTCACCGGCGGCCACCGGACAGATTTGCTCCAGGGCCATGCCGACGCCGGGAATCTGTGGAGTGCCACCACCGGGTGCGGAGGGCAGCTGGCCGGCCGCTTCGGTGAAGCAGGCTGCCGGGTCGAAGCTTTCCGCCATGGCCGCGGTGGGGCACAGGGCTTCGGTGAGCGGGTTGCTGCCGCCCAGGCCGCCGATCAGGTCTTCAAAACCACCGAAGCTGCCGCCGGCTTCCGTCAGACAGTCGATCGGGGTGGTCGGGCCGACTTCGGCTTCCAGGGTTTCCGGGCAGATGCCGGACAGAGCGTCGGTCAGCTGATCCAGGCCGGGAACGTCCGGCGTGCCGCCGTCGCCACCATCACCGCCGTCACCACCGCCGGGCAAACCTGGCAGACCGGGCAGACCGGGCAGACCGGGCAGGTCACCCAGGCCAGGCAGGCCGGGCATGCCACCACCGCTGACGGCTTCCTCGAAACACACCACCGGATCCACGCGACCGGTCATGGTTTCCACCGGACAAACGGCTTCGGTCAGCGGGTTCGGGTTGGTGATCATGTCGACGATGGTGATGTAGACACGGCTGGCTTCGTTGAGACAGTTCAGCGGGGTCTCGGGGCCGACGCCGGCACCGGCGCTGTCCGGGCAGAACTGGTTGAGGAACTGGTCGGCGCCGGGAACACTGCCGCCGCCCTCGCCGCCTCCCGGCAGGCCGGGCAGGCCGCCGTTGGCGCCGCCGGTCACTTCCGCGAAGCAGGTGGCCGGGTCAAAGGAGGGCTCGGCCGCCGCGACCGGGCAAAGCTGCTCGGTGATCGGGTTGCTGCCGCCGATCAGATCCTGCAGGCCGTCCAGGTTAGTGGCGGATTCCTGCAAACAGGCGATCGGGAACGACAACGGACCGTCGGTCAGGAAGCCGGCCGGGTCGTCGAAGCCTTCGGTGAACGCCGCCGGATCGAACGCACCCTGCAGATCGAACGAAGACGCCGCGGTGGGACAGAACTGCGCGACTACATCGGTGGGATCCGGCGCGCCGCCTTCGGACTCTTCGTTCTCTTGCACACAAAGAGCGGGATCCAGCGGTGTGCCGGCGGCCCCTTCCGAGGTCTCCGGACAGAATTCTTCGGTGAACGCGTTGGACTCGTCCACGACCGCCGCCATTTCTTCCGGCAGGTCACGCGTTGAAGGCGTCGGCGCATTGCCGGAGCCGTCGCTGCCCCCGCTGCTTCCGCCGCCGCAGGCGGTCAGCAGTAGCGCTAAGACGCCACCGCCGATGAGATGTTTGATGTTGGTATCCAAGGTTTACCCCTCCCATTTTACTTCTTAGTCGCTGTGCCCCCGAAATGGAGGCTGACTCAGCGACTATGGAAGGGGTGTGCAAAGCGATGTAGATGCACGCCGTTGCGGGTATGTAATAAAGCGTAGCGGTGGTAATCGAACGGTTATCCGGCGCGATTCCCGGAAACCTTTGTTTACCGGAGAACGGCCGGGAGGTACGGCAGTGCCAGCACCGCGGCTAGCGCGGCGTGGGCACCATGGTGTCCAGCACCCGAAGAAAGGTGGCGGGTTCCGGGCGCACCCGGTAGTTGTCGGCCAGGTCGACGTAACAAATCTCCCCGCGGGCGTCGGTGATCAGCACCGTGGGCAGAACGGTGTCCGAGGGGTAGCCGAACAGTTCCAGCCCCAGTGGCGTGCCGCCAGGGTCGAGAATGCGCAGTTGGCGGGCCGCGTCCAGTTGCGGGTCCACCCACCACTCCATCGGCACCCCCAGGCGGGCGGCGAGCCGGCCGGTGCGGGCACCGGGCTGGGCGCTGACCAGGATAATACGGGCACCCCGCCTCTCCAGTTGCGGGCGGCGCCGGGCCAGCTCGCGCACCTGGGCCATGCACACCGGGCACCAGTTGCCGCGAAAGAACAGCATCACCGCCGGTGCCCCGTGCAGCGAGGTGGTGGACACCGGTCGCCCTTGCAGATCCCGGAACGCCAGCGGCGGCAGCAACTGCCCGGGCCGGGGCCCGTCCGCCGCGTCGCGCTGCAACGGGCTGTACCAGAACAGGTAGGCACACAGACCGAGCAGACCCAGCCCGGTATACAGCCAGGCCAACCAGCGCGGATCACCGAGGGACAGGGTCCCCAGCAGCGTCACCGCCGTCCCCAGCCAGGCGCACAGGGTCGCCAGCGGCAGGTGCGGGCTGGTACGCGCCGGGCCCAGGCTGACCAGCCAGCCCAGCAGGATCAGGATCGGCACGTTCACCAGTAGCGGGCCGATCCACACCCAATGCGCGTCCCGCCAGCCCAGCCACAGAGTGTGGGCGCAGATCAACAACGCGGCAAACGGGTACAACGAAATGAACAACGCTTTCAAGCGCGCCATGATCCCCCCTCAAGCGGTGCGGTACAGCAAACAGTTTTTTATTCGTATATAAAACAGAGACTAAGTGGTCAACGGACGACGGACAAGACAGAATAGCCTTCTCGTAATATCCCGGCCCCGAGGTTTCATGAGTTCGGACGCTCTCTCCCTGCGTGATCGCTGGCGCCACATCATCTTCGGCACCGATACCCCCGCGGGGCAATATTTCGATCAGCTGCTGATCATCGCCATTCTCGCCAGCGTGGCGGCGGTAATGCTGGACAGCGTGCAGTCCATTCATGAGCAATACGGCCTCTGGCTGTATGGGGCGGAATGGTTCTTCACCCTGCTGTTCACCCTTGAGTACATGATCCGCCTGTGGGTCAGCGACCGGCCGCTGCGGTACGCGCGCAGCTTTTTCGGGGTGGTCGACCTGTTGTCGATCATTCCCACCTACCTCAGCTTGTTTTTGCCGGGCGCCAATTATCTGCTCACCATCCGCGCGCTGCGGGTGCTGCGCGTTTTCCGGGTGCTCAAGCTGGCCCACCTGATGACCGAAGCCAACGAGCTCGGCGCCACCCTGGTGCGCACCCGCCGCAAGATCGGCATCTTCATGTTTTCCGTGGTGGTGGTGATCATTATTTTCGGAAGTCTGATGTATGTGGTGGAAGGCCCGGCCAACGGCTTCACCAGCATTCCGCGCAGCATCTACTGGGCCATCGTTACCGTCACCACGGTCGGCTACGGCGACATCTCGCCGCAAACCTCGCTGGGGCAGGCGGTGGCGTCGATGGCGATGATTACCGGGTACGCCATCATCGCCGTGCCCACCGGCATCGTCACGGCGGAAATGTCCAAGGCGCACATGGCCCGGCGTTATGAGCGGGAATGCCCGCACTGCCACCGCCACGACCACGACCCGGACGCGCGCTTCTGCAAGCAGTGCGGCACCGGCCTGCCCAAGCCCGGTGAGGAAGGCGCGATCTAGAGTGCGCCGAGCGCGAAGGTCTCGCCGTCGGAATCCACCACCAGACGGGTGTCGCCGCTCTGCTCTTCGCGGCGCGCCCAGTCCACCAGCTGGTAGAAAATATTGCGCGAGATCAGCGCTTCCAGGTTGTCACGCACATGCACATAGGGCGCCGGCTCGCCGCTGTCAGCGTCGGTTTCCACCCGTAACGGATGGCGGGCGCCGGCCACCACATGGGTGCCCACATTGGTGGTGAACACCAGCTTCTCGCGGTCACCGTCGGTGACGCGCTCCACGTCGGTGGCGACAAAGGGCACGTCGTCCACCTTGATGCGCAGCTTCTCCACCGGCGTGACCAGAAAATAATCGTCGCCTTCGCGCAACAGAATGGTGGAGAACAACTTGACCATGCGCTCGCGCTGAATCGGCGATTCCTGGTAATACCAGGTGCCGTCGCGGGCGATGCGCATATCGATATCGTCCTGACGTTCCGGCCGCCACTTGTGCACCGGCGGCAGCCCCTGTTCGTCCTGGTCCGCTTTTTCCAGCAGCGCCAGTAATTCATCGGCTTTGGTCATCGGAATTCCTTATTTGCCGCGCTGGCCCTTGTTGCCCATGCGGATGCCGATCTCGATCAGGAAATCGAGAAAGTCGTCCTTGTCTTCGATCAGGCGCTGGTAGAACGGCGACTGCATCAACGCAACGGCGCCATGCGCCAGGGCCCAGGCGGAACAGATATGGTAGATGGCGGGCGCCGGCTCCAGGGAACCTTCCTGGATGCGGGCCTCGACGATGTGATTGAGCTTCTCGAAATTGGCTTCGCGAATGCGGTGCAGCTTATCCACCAGTTCCGGCACCGCATGATCCTTGATCACCTTGTTTTCCAGCCGGTCGAACAACTGGTAGCGGGCCGGATCGCTGATTCGGAAGCGGAAGTATTCCCGCGCCAGGGTTTCCTTGTCGTCGGATTCGGAAATGTCCTGGAACAACGACGCCAGATCTTCCTCGTAACGCAGCATCAGCAGCAGGTAGATCTGGTTCTTGGTCTCGAAATGCTTATAGATGGTGCCCTTGCCAATGCCCACCCGGTCGGCGATGTTCTCCACCGTGACGCGGTCCTCGCCCTGTTCCAGAAACAGAATCAGTGCGGCGTCGAGAATTTCCTGCTCGCGCTGCCGGAACTCCTGCGCCTTACGCGTGGCTTTTTCCAAGTCACCCATCTATACCTCCTCGTTTATGGGCTAGATTACCATAACCACGTCCTCTGCACGTTACCTCCAGGGCGGTTACAATCAAGTCAGAATTCTGAAGGAGCGCTGGCAATGGTCGACCTGAAAGCGGAATTTCCGTTGCACGACGAGGTGCTGTATCTCAACCACGCCGCCGTGGCCCCCTGGCCCCGCCGTACCCGCGACGCGGTGGCCGCCTTCGCCGACCAGAATATCCATCTGGGCGCTCGCGACTACCCGCAATGGGCCCGCGTGGAACAGCGTCTGCGCGAGCGCCTGGGTTGGCTGATCAATGTGGCGCCGGCGGACGTGGCGCTGCTCAAGAACACCTCCGAGGGTCTGTCGGTGATCGCCCAGGGGCTGGACTGGCGGGCCGGCGATCAGGTGGTGATCAGCGACCAGGAGTTCCCGTCCAACCGGATTCCCTGGCAGGCCCTCGCCGACCAGGGCGTGGAAGTGGTGGAAGTGGACGTCAGCGGCCCGGACGCGGAGCAGCGGGTCATCGACGCCATCGGCGAACGCACCCGGCTGGTATCGCTGTCCTCGGTGCAGTACGGCAGCGGCATCCGCCTGAATCTGGCGCCGGTGGGCCGCGCCTGCCGGGACAGCGGCGTGCTGTTCTGCGTGGACGCGATCCAGAGCCTGGGCGCGGTACGCTTCGACAGCGGCGCCGTGTACGCGGACTTCGTGGTCGCCGACGGCCATAAATGGATGCTCGGCCCGGAGGGCCTGGCACTGTTCTACTGCCGGCCGGCGGTCCGCGAGCGCCTGCGCCTGCGGCAGTTCGGCTGGCATATGATCGCCAACGCCGGAGACTACAGCCAGACCGGCTGGCGGGTGGCCGAGGACGCGCGCCGCTTTGAATGCGGCAGCCCGAACATGCTCGGCGCCCATGCCCTGGACGCCTCTCTGTCCTTGTTCCAGGAACTGGGCATGGACACCGTCGAGCAGGCCCTGGCGGAACGAATCGCCTATCTGGACGACGCCCTGCGCCAGCGCGGCGCCGAGGTGCTCAGCCCGGCGCAGGCCGAGCGGCGCGCCGGCATCGTCACCTTCCGGCTGGCGGATGAAGCGCCGTCGGACACCCGGGCGCGGCTGCAGGCCGGCGGTGTGGTGTGCGCGGAACGGGGCGGTGGCGTGCGTTTCTCGCCCCACTTCTATACTGACTATTCGGTCATGGATCGCGCTGTGGCGCTACTGTAGGATCACGCCATGAATACCCAGCGACTCTACCAATGGCTCTGTGAACGTCTCCAGCGACAGCCGGACTGTTCCGATTGGCCGCTCGGCGACCTGGAAAGCCAGCGCGCCCAGCTACGCCCCTGTGATGTGCTGCTGGTGGACGGCGACAGCCGCCTGGACCGGCGCTTGAAGGTGCTCACCGGCAGCCGCTTTTCCCGCGTGCTCTTGTACATCGGCCGCCCCCATGAAGTGGCGGACCCGGCCCTGCGCTCGCTGCTGGCGGACTACCTGCCCTGCCGTCCGGACACCCAGATGGTGCTCGACGCCAGCCTGGAGCGCGGGCTCTGCGTTCGCGATCTGAGCAACCTCCACGATCTGCACCTGCGGGTTTGCCGGGCACAGAATCTGTCCGAGGCGGAATGCCAGGACGCGTTGCGCTTCGCCATCAGCCGCGTGGGCACCGGTACCCAGCACACCTGGAGCACCCTGGCGCTGCTGTGGTTACTGCCCTGGCGCACCCTGGCACGCCATGCCCGCCGGCGGCTGCTCAACCGCTGGGCCAACGATCTGTTGCGGGCCATCGCCGGTACCGCCGTGGGCGAGGCCTTCGCCTTTATCCAGTTTCCCGTGCACCCTCTGGTCAAGGAACCCGGCGACCCGGGTTCCCGGCTGCTGCGTTTGCAGCCGCGGGTGTTCCACGCCGCCGACTTCGATCACTCCCCCTACTTCGATGTGATCAAGGCGCCCTACCTGCTCGACAAAGTGCCCACCGGTTTCGGCGCCCTGCCCTGGAAAGGCAACGCCGGCGCCCTGGCGCCGGAGCAGCGCAAACGCCACCTGTCCGTGGTGGACGGCTAGGCCCACAGCCGCCGGCCGCCGCGCGCCAGCCCCGCCAGCACCAGCAGGCTCAACCAGCCCCAGTCACCGGCGCCACCACCGCCGCCGCCACCGGAGCCGCCGGTGTCGCTGCCACGGCTGCTTTCCTGGCCGGCCGCCGCCGGGGTCACGAAGGAGCGGGTATCACCGGCGGGAAAATCCCCATTGGCGGCGCCCGCGTCCAGGAACACCCGGCCGCTGCCCTCGCCGGTCAACGCCAGGCTCAGAGTACGGGTTTCGCCGCGCGCCAGATCGCCCAGATCGCACCGCACCGGCTGGGTGTCGGTGCAGCCCGCCGGCAGGCTGTCGTAATCCCAGCCGGCGGGCACCTGGAAGCTTGCCCAGGCGTTATAGGCGTCGCGATGCTGCGCCTGGTTGGTGATCTCCGCGCGTACCGAGACGGTGCCGCCGCTACGGGTGGCGGTGGCTTCCAGTGTCATGTCCGGCACGTCGCTGAATACGGGCGAGAACTGCTCGGTGTCCGCGCTGTAATAGTCGTGGCTGTCACTGATCGGGGTCACCGTGACCCGGTCGGTGAACGTGCCGCCTTGGGTGGGGATCAGCCACAGACGGTGGCTGCTGCTGACCGCGCCGGTGGACAGTTCCGCCCCACCCACGCAATCGGTGTAGCCGCTGCGGGACGTGCACTGCAGGTCATCGGCGCTGACCCGCAGGCCGCTTTTGTGGTGGATCCGGATGCCCACCTGGCGGGCGTCATTGACCAGGCTGAGGTTGCTGACCCGGGTATCCAGGGACAGCGCCCGGCCGGGCCCGGTGTAGAGGCTTTCGCCCTCGGATTCGCTGTACAGGTCCACCATGGCGCCGGCGGAGGTGCTCTCGATCCAGCCCAGGTAGGCGCTCACCCGGGTATAGACCGCCGGCACGCCGGACGCGCACCGTTCGGTGCCGTAGCTGGTCACGCCCACCAGCCAGGTGCGTCCGTCCTGCTGGAAGATCAGCGGGCCGCCGCTGTCGCCCCGGCAGGTGTCCTGATTGGTGCCGTTAACGGGGTTGCGTTCCGCGGCGCAGATCTGGCCGCTGATCAGACTATTCCAGTAGGCGCCGCACTGTTGCGGCGACACATAGTCGAGACCGGCCTGCTGCAGCGTATCGGACATGCTGCTGGTTTCGGTTTGTCCCCAACCCAGCGCCACCAGCGCTTCATCCGAGGAACCGGCGCGCAGCGCCTTCATTTCATCCGCTTTGGCCAGATCCAGCGGCGCCAGCCGGGAGTTCGACGACAATTCCAGCAGCGCCAGGTCATTGTGGTAAACGCCGCTGCGGTAGCCCTCGTGGACCCGCACCGAACGCACCGCCAGCCGCTCCGGGGCCTGTTCGTGGCGGTTCAGGTGCCCCAGGGACACGTACAGGTCCCCGGCGGCGTAACCGTCCACGCAGTGGGCAGCGGTGAGCACCCAGCGCGGTGCCACCAGGGCGCCGCCGCAACGGGTGTACCCGTAGCTGGCGCTGCCGATCTCGATTTCCGCCATCCAGCTGCGCGCCGTGGGCACCGGATCGCCACCGATGATGCGCGGCGTCATCACGTCGTCGGCGCCGAACGCCACGCCGGAGAGAAGCCCTGAAGCCACAATGAATGAGATTATTAGATTACGCATAGCCCGACCCGCCTAGTGTTAAGTTCGTACTCGGCGGATACTAGGTCACGCTTAGTCGTGATTACTAGACTAGTCGTATGATATCAGTACGACATCATTCTTATTTGTGACTCAACGCATAGGTCATTCGTGCCCTGACGCACAAAAAAACACCGGGCGGCGCCCGGTGTTTTTGGTTCTGGTAGGAAAAAAGGGTGAAGGGCGTACTAGCCGTCAACCACCCCGCAGGCCATCCGCGGCCCACCGCCGCCCAGGGGTTTGGGCTGATCGCTGTAGTTATCGCCGCCGCCGTGGACCATCACCGCGCGGCCCTTCAAGTCGTCCATCTCAAGCCGGGGCGCCAGCACCGGCAAGGTGGCGTGGCCTTCATCGTCCACATACAGCGCCGGCAAATCGCCCAGGTGGCCTTCACCCCAGGGCGTGCCGTGACGACCGGTACCTTCCGGGTCAAAATGACCGCCGGCGGCCAGCGCCGGTACCGTCTCGCCGTTCTTCTCGCCGGGCTGGCACGTGGGATTCTGGTGCACGTGGAAACCGTGGACGCCCTCGTCCAGATCCTTCAGATCCGGAGTGAACACCAGACCGTATTCACTTTCGGTGACGGTCACGGTACCGATACGGTCACCGGGACCCTCATCGGTGGCCTCATGCAGAGTGATGGTGGTGGCGGCCTGGGTGGTCCCCGCGAGGGCGCCGGCGAACAAAGCGAGTAACAGGTGTCGATTACGCATAGTCATGCCTTCCTTGTGTCGTCGAGAGTTGATCACACTGTCACATCCTAGTCATCTCTGGACACGCATTTAAAGCGGAACCGGCCCAGAACGCCTGAAAGGCGGCAAGTTTTACGCTTTTTCTATGTTTTTACGTTCCCGGCCCGGGTCATCTTTAAGTGCCAGACGCCAAACGCCCCTGGCGCCACGAACTTCTTAGTTATTCGCCTCATCGGCTCTTTTTTTATTTCATAAAAGTATCGAACTTTCAGTTTCCCAATCTTCCTGGAATGAGCGGCCCGAAGACCACCGCTGTTTTGCCCGTCCCGGTCACCGTGAGTGTCTTGTGAAATTTTCACTCCCGGGCCTAGGCTTGAAGCCCGCAACGGGATTGAACACCACACCAGGAGGCAACATGGCCAAGAAGGCAGCCAAGCGCGACCCGAAAACCGCAAAAGGCAACGGCGGTGAAACCCACCAGACAGCCGGCGGCGACGTGCCCACCCTGACCACCAAGCAGGGCGTACCGGTGGCCGACGATCAGAACACCCTCACGATCGGCGAACGCGGCCCCGCCGCCCTGGAAGACTTTCATTTCCGCGAGAAACTGTTCCATTTCGATCACGAGCGCATTCCCGAACGGGTCGTGCATGCACGCGGCTTCGCGGCGCACGGCTACTTCGAGAACTACGCGCCGCTGGACAAACTGACCCGGGCCGGGTTGTTCCAGAAAAAAGGCCAGCGCACTCCGGCATTCGTGCGCTTTTCCACGGTGGCCGGCAACAAGGGTTCCGGCGATCTGGCGCGTGACGTGCGCGGTTTTGCCGTGAAGCTGTACACCGAGGAAGGCAATTGGGACATCGTCGGCAATAACATCCCGGTGTTCTTTATTCAGGACGCGATGAAATTCCCGGACCTGATCCACGCCGCCAAACAGGAGCCGGACCGCGGCTTTCCCCAGGCACAGACCGCCCACGACAATTTCTGGGACTTCATTTCCCTGACGCCGGAAAGCATGCACATGGTCATGTGGATCATGTCCGACCGCACCATCCCGCGTTCGCTGCGCTTCATGGAAGGCTTCGGCGTGCACAGCTTCCGCATGGTCAATGCCAAGGGCGAGTCCACCTTCGTTAAGTTCCACTGGAAGCCCAAGCAGGGCATGCAGTCGGTGGTTTGGAACGAGGCGCTGAAAATCAACGGCGCGGACCCGGATTTTCATCGCCGGGATATGTGGGGCGCGATCGAATCCGGCGACTACCCGGAATGGGAACTGGGCCTGCAGATTTTCGACGAAAAATTCGCCGAAAAATTCGATTTCGACGTATTGGATCCCACCAAGATCATTCCCGAGGAAGAAGTGCCGGTGACCCCGGTGGGCCGTCTGGTGCTGAACCGTAACGTGGACAACTTCTTCGCCGAAACCGAGCAGGTGGCGTTCTGCACCCAGAACATCGTCCCCGGCATTGATTTCACCAACGACCCGCTGCTGCAAGGCCGTAATTTTTCCTATCTGGATACCCAGCTTAAACGTCTCGGCGGCCCCAACTTCACGCACATCCCGATCAACGCGCCCAAGTGCCCTTACCACACCCTGCAACAGGACGGGCACATGGCGATGGAAAACCCCAAGGGCCGGGCCAACTACGAACCCAACTCCTGGGGCGGCGCCGAAGGCGGTCCCCGTGAAAACCCGCAGCGCGGCTTCCAGAGCTACCCGGCCAAGGAAGCGGGCACCAAGCAGCGCCTGCGCCCGGAAAGTTTTTCCGACCACTACAGCCAGGCGCGCCAGTTCTTTATCAGCCAGACCGAGGTAGAGCAGGATCACATCACCGACGCCCTGGTGTTCGAGCTGAGCAAAGTGGAGACCGTGGCGATTCGCGCGCGCATGGTGTCGCACCTGCGCAACATCGACGACGGCCTGGCCAAAGGCGTGGCCAAGGGCCTGCGGCTGAGCCCCCTGCCGCGCGCCGCCGACGCCGCGCGGCCCACCCGTCAGGACCTGAAGGCGTCACCGGCACTGAGTATTCTGCTCAACCAGCCGGAAACCTTCTCCGGACGCAAGCTCGGCGTGCTGGTCAGTGACGGCGCCGACGCCGCCCTGCTCACCGCGCTGGAAAAAGCGGCCAAGAAAGAAGGCGCCAAACTGGCTTATGTGGCGGCCTCCGTGGGCGGCGTCAAACTCAGCGACGGCAGCTGGCTGGAAGCCGATGAAAAAATCGACGGCGGACCCTCTGTGGTGTTCGACGCGGTGGCGCTGGTGCTCTCGGAAAAAGGCGCCCGGGAACTGGCGGCGATGCCCCCGGCCCGCGACTTCGTCAGCGACGCCCTGGCTCACAAGAAGTTCATCGGCTTCACCGAAGAGGCGGTGGACCTGCTCGGCCTGTCCGGCCCGGACGGCGCCGGCGCCGAAGGCCTGGTACCACTGGACAAGGCCACCGACGCCGCGCGCTTGCTGACGTTGTGCCGGAATCTGCGCTGCTGGACCCGCGCCTAGTGGCCAGAGGTGGCGTAATCCGGACCGGAGTCGGATACTGGAGGAAACCAAGAGGGAATGACGGCATGCTCCGGAAACCTCCCCCTCCGGTCCGCACCGTGATCATTACGCATCAATCAAAGGTGATTGAGCGGCATTTCCAGCCCCCTTTTCTGGGGCTGTGGGCCGCTCTGCTCGGCCTGTTCCTGGTCTTTGCCGCCCTGTTCCTTACTTTCGCCCTGACCTTCGATCGGTTCCAGGCTTCGTTCGCCAGCGCGGCCGGGACCAGGTCCGGCGTCCTGGTGGCGGTCAATGGGGGCTTAATGCTGGCTACCGGGCTGGCCCTGGCGCGGGCGATTGTCGCCGAAAGGCGATCCCCGCCCAACCGGCTCAGCGGCTACCTGGGTATCGCCCTACTCTCTCTGGTCGGGTTCCTGGGCACTCGCCTGTACGGCTATTATCAAGCTTATCAGGCCGGCCTGGTCGGTCTTGGCGACCGACCTTTCACGTTCAGCGGCCCCTCTCCGCATGAAGCCTTGCTGTTCTTCAACTTCTACTTCGTGATCTCCGCGCTGCATGCCTTACTGGTATTGCTGGGCGGGCTGGTTCTGGCGGCGATACTGCTCGGCACCACGTTGCGGCAAACGCCGTTACGCCTGGAGGCATGGCTCACCGCCTCCGGGGTCTACTTCGGGTTCCTGATTCTGGTATGGCTGGTCTCGTTCTTCGCGTTTTACCTGAGCGGTCATTTTTTAAATTGAATCGGCCCGATCCGCCTCCGGGAAAAGTAAAAGCATGACAAATGCCGCCGGCCACCACTGTTTCCAGGCACCGAAAGTCGCAGGATGAATCCAAGCCGTTAAGGACGACTCCAGCCAGAAGGAGGTACATCATGGCAACGCAGAAGCAAATTCAGGCAGCCCGGGAAAACATCAAAAAGGCGCAAAAAACCTGGCGCAACATGAGCAAATCGGAACGCGCCCGTGCTCAACCCGAGGGGTCCCAGCGCAAAGCGCCCGGCCGTGGCGGTGACGGCGACTATTACCACGTGGCGGTGCGCAACAAATCCCAGTTCAAGACGTTCCGCACCCACGACGTGGGCGACCCGGGCGGCATCCAGCGGGTTGCCGGGCAACGCAAAAGCGGCACCTGGGGCACGGTGAAATGGCTGATTCCCAAGGAATGGGCGCACATAAAAGGCGGCAAGTTGATCGCCGACAACAATGACGCCCGCAAGGTACTCGAACAACTGGGCAGCGCGCCGGTGCACAGCCGCGCCGACATATTCGAGGCCAAGCCGCGACCCAACGTACCCGAGAAGGACAAACCCACCAAAGCGCAGCAACAGGCGCGCCAGGAAAACATCAAGAAAGCGCAACGGGCCGCGCACCAGCGCAGCCACTGACGTCGCTCAGTGCGTGTCGTCGCTCTCTTCGCTGCCGCTTGCTTCCGTACCGCTCTCCTCGGCATCGTCGTCGGACGCGGGCGGCAGAGCGCGGCGCGCCTTGGCGCCCAGATCGCGCAGCTTGTGGGCTTGCCCGAGAAGGTTGCCACGGCCCTCGGTGAGCCGTTTGTAGGAGGTTTCCCAGGACTGCTGCGCCTTGTCGATCTTGTCGCCCACATCGGACAGCGACTCCGCCACCAGCGATACCTGGTCACAGATACGGCCGGCGCGGCTGGCGATGTCCAGCGCGTTGCGGTTCTGATACTCGTACCGCCAGATGTTCTGAATGGTGCGCAGGGTGACCAGTAGCGTGGTCGGGCTGACCAGCACGATATTGCGTTCGTAGGCCTCGGTGTAGAGCCCCGGGTCCGATTCCATGGCCGTCATGAACGCCCCTTCCACGGGGATGAAAAGCAGCACGAAGTCGAGGCTGCGCACCCCTTCCAGGCCGCTGTAGTTTTTCGCGTCCAAGCCCTTGATATGAGCACGCAGGGAGCTGAGGTGCTGCTCGCGGGCCAGGCCGCGCTGTTCGTCGTCCTCGGCGGACACATAGCGCTCGTAGGCCACCAGCGACACCTTGGCGTCGATCACCACGTCCTTGCCTTCCGGCAGATGCACGATGGCGTCCGGCAGGCGCCGCTCGCCGCTCTCCCCTTTCAGGGCCACCTGGGTGTCGTATTCGCGGCCCTTGGTCAGGCCGGAGCTTTCCAGCACCCGCTCCAGGATCATTTCGCCCCAGTTGCCCTGGGTTTTCACCTGGCCCTTGAGCGCCTCGGTGAGATTGCGCGCGTCCTGGTGCATCTGTTGGTTGAGGCTTTTCAAATGCTGCAGCTGTTCGGTGAGCGCCGCCTGGGCACGGGCATCGTCGCCGTGGATCTGATCGACCCGGCGGCGGAACTCCGACAGTTGCTCGCGGAACGGCCGCAACAGCCCGTCCATGCCCTCGCGGTTCTTTTCCTCGAACTGCTTGCTGCGCTGTTCAAAGATCTTCGCGGACAGATTTTCGAATTCCTGGCGCAATTGTTCGCGGCTGTTTTCCAGGAAGCTGAGCTTGTCCTGCTGGCCGGCCAACCGCTCATCCAGGCGGGCTTTATCGGCGCGCGCCTGGGCCAGGCTCTGCTCGCTTTCCTGCAGTCGTTGCTCAAGATGCCGCTGGCGTTGGTCCTGCTGCTGTTGCTGACGGTCGCGCTCCTCCGCCAGCGTGGCGAGACGGTCACGGGCCTGATCCCGTTCGCCGCGCAGGCGGTTCAGCGCGCCCCGGGTGACCAGCAACGCGATCAGGGCAGTCACCGTCGCCGACAGGGCGCCGGTGAGAATCCATACGGTCATGTCGTTCATCGCACCGCCTTGTTGAACAGGGTGTAGAAATTATCGCGGGTCAACGCCGCCAATTCGGTCACCGGAATGCCCTTGAGTTCCGCCACGCACTCGGCCACCTGGGCCACGTAACGGGGCTCGTTGGGCTTGCCGCGGTACGGCACCGGCGCCAGCCAGGGGGAGTCGGTTTCGATCAACAGGCGCTCCAACGGCACCTGACGCACGGTGTCGCGCAACGCTTCGGCGTTACGGAAGGTGACGATGCCGGAAATGGAAATATAAAAGCCCAGCGCCATGGCCTGCTCGGCCATATCCAGGTCTTCGGTGAAGCAATGCAGCACCCCGCGCACCTCGCCTTCGCCGTGCTCACGCAACAGTGCCAGGGTGTCTTCCTTGGCGCCGCGGGTGTGGATGATCAGCGGCAGACCGGTGCGGCGGGCGGCGCGGATGTGCTCGATAAAGCGGTCCCGCTGCCAGTCCCTCTGTTCCTTGGCGTAGAAATAATCCAGGCCGGTTTCGCCAATCGCCACCACCCGGGGGTGGTCCGCCAGGCGCACCAGCTCATCGGCGTCCGGCTCGCGGGAATCCTTGTAGAGCGGATGCACGCCCACGGTGGCGTGCACGTCGGCATGGCGCTCGGCCAGCTCACGGACACGGGGAAAGGTTTCCAGATCGACACCGATGCACAGCATATGACTGATGCCATCGGCGCGGGTGGCGGCCATCATGGCGTCGAAATCACCGTCGTAGGCATCCAGATTAAGACGGTCCAGGTGGCAGTGGGAATCCACCAGATCGGGACGATCAACAGCGGTGTCGGACATCAACGGGTCGGCTCCTATCGCTGACAGCGGGAAAACCGCAAGGGTAGCGGGGAGCGACGGCAAACGCTACATGGTGTGGGTGGGACGATCCGATTGCAGCGAGCCGGCCAGGTGGTTCTCGATGGTGCGCCGGGCGGTGTCGTCCTGGTCGGAAAACTGCACGCCGATACCGGCGCTGCGGTTGCCCTGGGCGCCCTGGGGCGTGATCCACAC
>DGNT01000180.1 GCA_002389055.1 Alcanivorax sp. UBA4485 | reverse complement strand
CGGATACGGAGCACCGAACACCAGAACAAAGGTCTCTGGGATCCTGCCGGGAGCTTCGCTCCCTTTCGCGGGCGGGACCCGCTCCCACAGGCCCGCTCCCACAAGCGTGATCCCGGCGCGGGCTTTCTGGAGAGGTCGGACTCAGCTCGGACGCTTGGTGATCGGAAACTCGCACAGATCGGCGATCAGGCACTCGCCGCATTTGGGCTTGCGCGCCACACAGGTGTAGCGCCCGTGCAGGATCAACCAGTGGTGGCAGTCCCGCTTGAACTCTTCCGGCACCGTCCGCATCAGCCGCTGCTCCACCTCCACCACGTTTTTTCCCGGCGCGATGCGCGTTCTGTTCGAAACCCGGAAGATGTGCGTGTCCACGGCGATGGTGGGCTGGCCGAAGGCGGTGTTGAGCACCACGTTGGCGGTCTTGCGACCGACACCGGGCAGCGCTTCCAGCGCCGCCCGGGAGCGCGGCACTTCGCCGTCGTGCTGCTCAATCAGCTGGTCGCAGAGTTTGATGATGTTGGCGGCCTTGGAATTAAACAGGCCGATGGTCTTGATGTAGGTTTTGAGGCCGTCGACGCCCAGGGCGCGAATGGCCTGAGGGGTGTTGGCCACGGGAAACAATTTGTCCGTGGCTTTGTTAACGCCCACGTCGGTGGCCTGGGCGGACAACACCACCGCCACCAGCAGCTCGAAAGGCGTGTCGAAGTTCAGTTCGGTGGTGGGTTGCGGTCGCTGCTCGCGTAACCGCCGGAAGATTTCGGTGCGTTTTTCGCGATTCATGGCGTCGGGTCGCTGGCGAAAAACGAACAGTATAACGAAGGGGAAGCCGGGCGGCGACGCCGCCCGGCTGGGTGTCTTGCCAGGTGCTTTAGTCGGTAACGACCTGGCCGTTTTCCACCGGCAGGCGGTCGCCGGGTTTGTCGTCCATGCGCACGGTCCGGGTCTGGCCGTCGAAGCGGTAGGTGACGTTGTAGCCCACCTGCTCGCTGCGGGTTTCCATAATGGTCTGGCAACGTTCTTCGGTGGTGGTGTAGGTGTTGCCTTCCTGAATGCGCTCCTGCGCTTTGTTGCCCGCGTAACCACCGGCCACGGCGCCGGCGGCGGTGGCCACGTCCTTGCCGCTGCCGCCACCGAACTGGTGGCCGATCACGCCGCCCACGACCGCGCCGATGGCGCTACCGGCGATCTGGTGTTTGTCCTTAACCGGCTTCTGGCGCTGGACGGTGACCTGCTCGCAACGCTGATTGGGCTCCTGCCAGGTCTTGGTGGCGGGTTCCACGTTGACCACTTCGGCGTAGGGACCTTCATCATTGATGGCCTGATAGCCGCCGTACCCGACACCGGCCACGGCCACGGTGCCGACAACGGCGAGTGCCACGGTTGCTGCTGTTTTCATGAGGGCCTCCTTTCTGGTTCTTGGCGTGCGCCGATCACTGGCGCGCGCTTTCAGGTAGTGGTCCTTATTGTCACCCGGGAAGCGCGGTGAAAGTTGTATAAGGCTGTTAAAAGCGCCGCGCCTTTGAACCAGATCACCTGGACTACGCCATAAGAACGGCAAGCGGGTTGGCTCGATAACGGTTTTTCAGCTTACTTTGCCGGTGGTGCGCACCCGCCGGCTGGTGGTGGGCTGGTCCGCCTGTTTCGCTTTGCGGGCCGCTTTAAGGCGCCGGTCGATGACGTTCTTGCCGGCGATGATCAACCCCAGCCCGATAAAGGCCCCCGGTGGCAGCACCGCGAACAGAAAGCCGGGGTAGTCGGAAAACACTTCCAGCCGCCAGTCGGAGGCGACCGGGCCGAGCAATAGCTGCATGTTGTCGAACAGCGTGCCCTGGCCAATCAGTTCGCGCATGCCGCCGAGAATCACCAGAATCACCAGGAAGCCGGCGCCCATCATGAAGCCGTCCAGCAGCGACGGCAGCACCGGGTTCTTGCTGGCGAAGGCGTCGGCGCGGCCCAGCACGGTGCAGTTGGTCACGATCAGGGGAATAAAAATGCCCAGGATTTCGTACAGCTCGAAGGTGAAGGCGCGCATCAGCATTTCGATCACCGTCACCAGGGCGGCGATGATCATCACGAAGGCGGGCAGCCGCACCGCGTCGGTGACGTAGGCGCGGATCAACGACACGGCGCCGTTGGAGCCCATCAGCACCACCAGCGTGGCCAGCCCCAGCCCCAGGGCGTTCACCACCGTGCCGGTGACCGCCAGCAGCGGGCACAGGCCGAGAATCTGCACGGTGGCCGGGTTGTTGTTCCAGAGCCCGTCCAGGGTGATCTTCCGGTAGTCGGTCTCAGCCACGGCAGGCCTCCCTCATGGTGTCTGGCGCGTCGTCGGTGGCCGGTGCCTGGAACACCTGCTCTTTGTGGTCACGGAAATAGAGCAGGGCGCGGTGCACGGCCCCGACCACGGCGCGCGGGGTGATGGTGGCGCCAGTGAAGCTGTCGAAGGTGCCGCCGTCTTTCTTCACCGCCCAGCCCGCGTCGTTCGGGTTCGACAGGGAGCGGCCATTGAAGCGGGTGATCCAGTCGGATTTGCGCCGTTCTATTTTGTCGCCCAGGCCCGGGGTTTCATTGTGCGGTGGCACCGCCCGCACGCCCAGCACACGGCCATCGGTGTCCACGCCCACGATCAGATCAATGGCGCCGCCATAGCCGTCGGGGGCGGTGGCTTCGAGCACCACGCCGGACGGCGCGCCGTCTTTACGGGCCCGATAGATGTGCCGCGCGCCGTTGCCGAGTAACGGGTCACGCACTTCAATGCGATCGGTGATCAGCACGTTATCGTGACGGTCGTCGGGCATCACCTGGGCGAGGGAGGCGATCAGCGCGTTCTGACGATTGCATTCCACCCGCGGCAGGGTGGCCTGGTTGGTGAGCGCCAGGGCGGCGGCGGTGCCGATGGCGAACAGGCCAAGAATCACGGCGTTGCGGGTTATCGCCTGGCGGATCATGGGTTGGCCCCCTTGTTCGCCTTGCGGTGCCCGTAGGCGCGTGGCTGGGTGTAGTAGTCAATAAACGGCGCCGCCAGGTTAAGCAACAGCACGGCGAACGCCACCGCGTCCGGGTAGCCGCCGAAGGTGCGGATCACCCAGATCAGCAGGCCGATCAGCAGGGCATAGATAAAACGCCCCAGACGGCTGGTGGCGGCGCTCACCGGGTCGGTGGCGATGAAGAACGCGCCCAACATGGCGCCGCCGGAGAACAGGTGGAACAGCGGGCCGGCAAAACGCGCTGCGTCCACCTGGTGCGCGATCAGCGCCGGCAGGGCCAGGCCGGCCAGGAACGCCACCGGAATCTGCCAGGTGATGATACGGCGCGCCAGCAGATAGAGGCCGCCGAGCAGAAACGCCAGATTGACCGCTTCCCAGCCGGGGCCCGCCAGCCGGCCGGCGAGGATGTCGCGGCCGGCCAGCGCCTCGGCGTCGCCGGCCCAGGTGCGGAAGGTGTCCAGCGGCGTGGCGCCGGTGAAGGCGTCCGCCGGCGTCTGGCCGAGGAACAGGGCGAGGCTGTCCGCCGGTGCCGGGGCGTCGCCGGGCGCGACCCACTGGGTCATGGCCACCGGGAAAGAGATCAGCAACAGCACATAGCCGATCATGGCCGGGTTAAAAGGGTTCATGCCCAGGCCGCCGTAGAGTTGCTTGGCCACCACGATGGCGAAGCCGACGCCGATCAGGGTCAGCCACCACGGGGCGGTGGACGGCAGCGCCAGGCCCAGAAGCACGGCGGTAACCACGGCGCTCCAGTCCTTCAGATAAAACGCCACCGGTTTACCCCGGGCGCGCAGAAATAGCGCTTCGCAGGTCAGCGCCACCAGCACCGCCCAAAGCACGTTGAGCAGGCTGCCCAGGCCGAACTGCCAGACCAGTACCGCCAAGCCGGGCAAGGTGGCGTAGACCACCTGGCGCATAACGGCGCCGGTGTCGGTGTGCCGGCTGGTATGGGGGGAAGGGGCGTTGATCAGGCTCATTCTTCCACCAGCCCCTGTTCTTCCACGGCGGTTTTTAATGCCAGGCGGGTCAGTTGCGCGTGTTCTTGCAAGGCGTCCAGTTCCGAATTCAGGGTTTCCAGGGTGTCCGCGTCCGAGGTGTCGCGGCGCCGCTCCAGTTCATCGGCCTTGTCGCGCAGGGCGCTTTCCGCCCGGGCCGCGTCCAGCTTCAGGGTTTTCAGGTCCTTGCCGGTGTGGGCGAGGATATCCGCCTTGGCCTGTTCCACCAGCGCGTCCAGGGCGTCGCGGCAATGGTCCGCCTTGGCTTTCAGTTTCTCCACCTTGGCGTGCATGGCGGCGAGGGCCTCGTCGCTGTCCTGGCCGGCGCGCTCGGCCCGTTCCACCGCGGCGTGGGCTTCCTTGTACTGTTTGTGGGCCATGTTGTAGGCGGTTTTCAGGGCTTTCAGGCGCTTTTGACGCTTGGCGGCCGCGTCATCATCCACCGCCGCCTTGTCGACGGTCGTCTTGCTGTCGGGCGTGTCGCCGTCCTGCTTTGGCGGTGCCGGCGCGGCGGGGGCGGCCGCCGGTCCCTGGGCCGCTTTGGCCTCGCGCAGCTCGGCCTTCAGGCGGTCCGCCTCCGCTTTCAACTGGTCCGCCCGGGCGCGCAATTCGGCGGCGTCGTCGGATTGCTCGGCCTCGGCGTTCTTGGCGGCTTTCACCGCCGCCTTGTAGGCGCTGGAGGCTTCGCCCACCGCCTTCTTGAGGTCCGCCAGTGCCGAGGATTCGGCGGGCGCCGCCGCCGGCTGCGCCGGCGCAGCGGCCTTGGCGTCGCGCAGGGCCGCTTTGGCACGGTCCGCTTCGGCCTTGAGGCTGTCGGCGCGCGCACGCAGCTCGGCGGCGTTGTCCGCTTCCTGGGCTTCGGCGGTCTTGGCCGCTTTTACCGCCGCTTTGTAGGCGCTGGAGGCCTGGCCGACTTCTTTCTTCAGTGCCGCCAGCTTGTCGTCGCCGGCGCCGGGGGCACTGTCCGCCGCCGCTTCCTGTTTCTTGCGGTTGGCTTCCAGGCGGGCGCGGCGGCGGGCTTCTTTCTCCGCCTGCTCCCGTTCCAGCCGGGCCTGACGCGCCTCGAAGCGCTCCCGGGCCCGGTCCGCTTTGATCTGCTCGGCGGTCTGGGTGCGGATCTCGCCCTTGGCGTAACGGTAGTACTGCACCAGGGGAATATGGCTGGGGCACACATAGGCGCAGGCGCCGCACTCGATGCAGTCCATAAGGTTGTGGTGCTGGGCGCGCTCGAAATCGTCGGTCTTCGCGTACCAGTAGAGCTGTTGCGGCAGCAAATTGGCCGGACACACCTCGGCGCAGGCGCCGCAGCGGATGCACGCCTGCTCCGGCGGCGGTTCCGGCAGCTCCTCGGCGCTGGCGGCGATTACGCAGTTGCTGGTCTTGACCACCGGCACCGACGGATCGTGCAGGGTAAAGCCCATCATCGGGCCGCCCATCACCAGACGGCCGAGCCGGTCCTTATCGACGCCGGCGTGGTGCAGCAGATCGGCCACAGGGGTACCCAGCCACACTTCGTAGTTGCCGGGGCGCGCCACGGCGTCGCCGGTCACCGTGGTGATGCGCGACAGCAGCGGCTCGCCGTCGTGCACCGCCCGTTTCACCGCCCAGGCGGTGCCCACATTCTGGCAGACCACGCCGCACTGGGCGGGGATGCTGCCGCTGGGGACCTCTTTGCCAGTGAGTAGCTGGATCAGCTGTTTTTCACCGCCGGAAGGGTACTTGGTGGGCACCACGCGGATTTCCACGTCGCTGCCCGCGCAGGCGGCGCGCAGGGCGGCGATGGCTTCGGGCTTGTTGTCCTCGATGCCGATCAGGGTGTCGTGGGGATTGAGCAAGTACTGCAGAATCTGAACGCCGAGCAGGATTTCGTCCGCCCGCTCGCGCATCAGGCGGTCGTCGGCGGTGATGTAGGGCTCGCATTCCACCGCGTTGATGATCAACTGCTCGACGCGCTGATGGTCGCCCAGGCTGACCTTGACGCTGGTGGGAAAGCCGGCGCCGCCCAGCCCGGCGACACCGGCGTCGCGCAGCAGGGCAATCAGTTTGCCCGGGCCCAGGCGGGTGTGGTCGGCCACCGGCCGACGCTCGGCCCAGCGGTCCTCGCCGTCCGGCGCCAGCACGATGCACAGCGCGTCCATGCCGGAGGGGTGCTGAATCGGGCGCGGCCCCAGGGCCACCACGGTGCCGGAGGTGGGCGCGTGCAGCGCGGCGCTCACGGCGCCGGTGGGCTCGGCCAGCATCTGGCCTTTCAGGATCTGGTCGCCCACCGCGACGACGGGCCGTGCCGGCGCCCCCAGGTGCATATTCAGCGGCAGCACCAGCTGCGCGGGCCGCGGACCCGGCGTGATCGGCGTCTGGTTGGACACGGTTTTGTGTTCGGCGGGGTGCACGCCGCCGGGGAAGTCATGTACCGGCGCGCGCCGTGTGCCGGGCAGCAGACGCTGGAGCAGGGACGGATTCGCGCTCATAGATTGACCACCTCAATGCGCTGTTCCGGGCGGCGGCCGATGCCGGCGGGCCGGTCCCAGGTCCAGGTGGCCAGGGTCACCGGGCGCTCGATCATGTCGATGCAGTCCACCGGACAGGGGTCCACGCACAGGTCGCAGCCGGTGCACTCGTCGGCGATCACCGTGTGCATCTGTTTGGCGGCGCCGACGATGGCGTCCACCGGGCAGGCCTGAATGCACTTGGTGCAGCCGATGCATTCGTCCTCGCGGATGTACGCCACGCGTTCCACGCTGGCGTCTTCGGCGCCCTCGTTATCCAGCGGCAGCACCTCGCGGCCGAGCAGATCGGCGAGCGCTTCCACGGTGGTGTCGCCGCCGGGCGGGCAGCGGTTGTGTTCCTCGCCTTCGGCGATGGCCTCCGCGTAGGGGCGGCAGCCGGGGTGGCCGCACTGGCCGCACTGGGTTTGCGGCAGCAGGGCGTCGATCTGCTCCACGATCGGGTCGCCTTCTACCTTGAATTTCTCCGAGGCGTAGCCGAGTACCGCGCCGAACAACGCGGCCAGCCCGAGCAGGGCGGCGATGGCGATGAGTACCGTGGTCATAACTTGATCAGCCCTGAAAAGCCCATGAACGCCAGCGACATCAGCCCGGCGGTGATCAGCCCGATGCTGGGGCCGCGGAACGCCTCCGGCACATCCGCCACGGCGATCCGCTCACGCATGGCGGCGAACAGAATCAGTACCAGCGA
The DNA here is from genome assembly GCA_002389055.1 of Alcanivorax sp. UBA4485. Taxonomy (GTDB): domain Bacteria; phylum Pseudomonadota; class Gammaproteobacteria; order Pseudomonadales; family Alcanivoracaceae; genus Alloalcanivorax. The sequence continues at coordinate 3,480 of DGNT01000180.1, read as the reverse complement.
GAAGCCCAGGGCCGCGCCCAGGCCGTAGGTCAGGGAGCTCATGAAGGTGGCATCGCTCTGACGGACATTGAGCAAGGCGACGCCGAGCACCGCGCAGTTGGAGGTGATCAGCGGCAGGAACACGCCCAACACCCGGTACAGCAGCGGGCTGGCTTTTTTAACGAACATCTCGGTGAACTGCACCGCCACCGCGATCACCAGGATAAAACTGATGGTGCGCAGATACTCGAGGTCGAACGGCACCAGGATATAGGCCCAGGTGAGGTAGGCGAGCACCGATGACAGGGTCAGCACGAAGGTGGTGGCCAGCGACATGCCCATGGCCGTCTCCACCTTATTGGAGACGCCCATGAACGGGCACAGGCCGAGAAACTGCACCAGGACGAAGTTGTTCACCAGCACCGCGCTGATCAGGATGAGAAGGTATTCGGTCATCAATTAGGGTCGGTTCGCGCTTGGGAACGGCGAGTTTAGCAAAATTTTCCGTTTTCGAGGTGTCCCGCTGGACCCCGCGTCATGACTCGGCTGCACAGCCGTGACCCGGGGGTCGGAGGAGGCCGTCCGGTGAAGCCTGGGGAACCGGGGGTGACGTCGCGTTGCCTGATCCGGTAGCGTGACCCGTTCACGAATTGACACCATGTGCATACAACGTCTGGGAGATCTCTATGACGAGCTTAAAGCAAATGAGCCTGATGGTCCTGTTGGCCCTCGGTCTCAGCGCCACCGCCACCGCTCAGCAAGCGGCCCCCGGCCAGCAGCAGGGCGATCAGGTGGACCAGCTGGATCGAATGGTCGATCTCAACGACGACCAGAAGCAGGAACTGCGGGAAATGATCAAGGATTCCGAAGGCAAGATCACCGAGATGCGTAAGGAAGCGCAGCAGCTGCAACAGGCTCTGAGCGACCAGATCGGTCCGGACTATGACGAAGGCGAAATCCGCGATAACGCGGAAGAGCTGGGCGAGCTGACCGGCGATGTGACCGCCGAGAGCGTGCTTCTGCAGGCCCGTATCCAGGACACGCTCACCGAAGAGCAGCGTGCCACCCTGGAAAAGCGTGCTCAGCAGCAGCGTGAGCAGATGCGCAAGATGCAGGAACAGATGCGTCAGCAGCAGGGCGGTCAGTAAACCCCCTGTCCGTTCGGCGCCCCGCGCGGGCGCCACGGAACCAAAAAAACCGCGGTCGGTTGGCCGCGGTTTTTTTGTGGGAGCGCCTGTGGGAGCGGGCCCAGCCCGCGAAAGGGAGCGAAGCTCCCGGCAAAGGTTGCCCCGCAGGATTCCAGAGACCCTGTAATCTCTTCGACGCCTTAACGCACCTCCATGCCGGGCTGGGCACCGTCGTCCGGGCTGAGCAGGAAGATGTCATCGCCGCCGGGGCCGGCGGCCAGCACCATGCCTTCGGAAACGCCAAACTTCATCTTGCGCGGCGCCAGGTTGGCGACCAGCACCACCATGCGGCCTTCCAGCTCCTCCGGCCGGTATTTGCTTTTGACGCCGGCGAACACGTTGCGCTCGCCCAGCTCACCCACGTCCAGGGTCAGTTGCAGCAGCTTGTCGGCGCCTTCCACCGGTGCCGCCTTGGCGATGCGGGCGGCGCGTAACTTGACCTTGAGGAAGTCGTCGATGGTGATGGTGTCGTCTTCTTCCGCCGGGGCGTCCTTGGCCGCTGTTTCCTCGGCGGGCGCCGCCGGGTTGGTGTCGCGGGAGTCGGTCAGCATCGCTTCGATGTGCGTCATGTCGACCCGTGACAGCAGCGGCTTGAACTTGTTGATCGGATGGTCAATCAGCAGGGTCTCCGCGTCCGCCCAGGTCAGCGGCGGGATATCCAGGAAGGCCTCGGCGCGTTCCGCCAGACCCGGCAGTACCGGTTTCAGGTACAGCACCAGCAGGCGGAATACGTTCAGCGCGGTGGTACAGATCGCCAGCACTTCCTGTTCCTTGCCGTCCTCTTTGGCCAGGCTCCAGGGCGCCTTGTCGGCGATGTAGCCGTTGGCGTGGTCCGCCAGGCTCATGATCTCGCGCATCGCCTTGCTGAATTCCCGCTGTTCGTAGAAGGCGGCGATGCGGCCGGCGGCTTCCTGGGCTTCGCGGGCCAGCAACGGGTTGTCCAGGTCGTCGCCGAGCCGGCCGCCGAATTTCTTGACGAAGTTACCGGTGCGGCTGGCGATGTTGACCACCTTGCCGACCAGGTCGGTGTTCACCCGTTGGGCGAAGTCTTCCAGGTTGAGGTCGAAATCGTCCACCCGGCTGTTCAGTTTGGCGGCGAAGTAATAGCGCAGGTATTCCGGGTCCAGATGGTCCAGGTAGGTGCGCGCCATGATGAAGGTGCCGCGGGACTTGGACATCTTGGCGCCGTTCACGGTGACGAAGCCGTGGCTGAAGATGGCGGTGGGTTTGCGCAGCCCGGCGCCGTCGAGCATGGCCGGCCAGAACAGACCGTGGAAATTGATGATGTCCTTGCCGATAAAGTGATACAGCTCGGCGTCGGAATCCGCTTTCCAGTAGTCGTCGAAATCGATGCCTTCACGCTCGCACAGATTCTGGAAGCTGGCCATGTAGCCCACCGGCGCGTCCATCCACACATAGAAGTACTTGCCGGGGTAGCCGGGAATCTCGAAGCCGAAATAGGGCGCTTCCCGGGAAATGTCCCAGGGCTGCAGGTCTTCCATCCACTCCTGCAGCTTGTTGGCCACGCCTTCCTGCAACGAGCCGGAGCGGGTCCATTCACGCAGCAGGGGCTCGAACTTGGGCAGGTCGAAGAACAACTGGGTGGTTTCTTTTTCCACCGGCGTGGCGCCGCTCACCGCGGAATAGGGATCGATCAGCTCCGAGGGCGAATAGGTGGCGCCGCAGGCCTCGCAATTATCGCCATACTGGTCGGCGGTTTTGCACTTGGGGCAGGTGCCGCGCACGAACCGGTCGGCCAGGAACATGCCTTTTTCCGGGTCGTAGAGCTGGGTGATGGTCTTTTCAAGGATGTAGCCGGCGTCCTTATTGCGCTGGAAAATCATTTCCGAGAGCGCTTTGTTCTCCGGGCTGTGAGTGCTGTAGTAGTTGTCGAAGCGGATCTGGAAGGCGGCGAAGTCGCGCTCGTGCTCGGCCTTCACCTGCTCGATCTGCTGCTCCGGCGTGATGCCTTTCTCTTCCGCCTTGAGCATGATGGCGGTGCCGTGGGCGTCATCGGCGCAAACGTACAGGCACTGCTCGCCGCGCAGCTTCTGGAAGCGCACCCAGATGTCGGTCTGGATGTATTCCAACAGGTGGCCCAGATGGATCGGGCCGTTGGCGTAGGGCAGGGCGCTGGTGACCAGTATCTTGCGGGGTGCTTCGCTCATGGAGAACTTCAACGTCGGCAGAAAAACGAACCGACATGATACTGGCCCGCGCCGGCCATTTCATCCGTCGCGATCAGTCAGCGCCGGCGGAAAGCGCCCGGTTGCGCTGCAGCGCCTCCAGCACCTGGGCGCGGGATACCGGTTTG
>DGNT01000179.1 GCA_002389055.1 Alcanivorax sp. UBA4485 | reverse complement strand
ACGACAAGCCGGAGCACGCCCGTCAGCTGGTTAAGCTGCTGCGCGGTATTCCGGTGAAGGTGAACCTGATTCCCTTCAACCCGTTTCCCCACGCGGGCTATGAACGCTCGCGCAAAAGCGACATTCTGGCATTCCACAAATTCCTGAATGACAATGGCGTCATGACCACCGTGCGCACTACCCGAGGCGACGATATCGACGCCGCCTGCGGCCAGTTGGTGGGCGAAGTGAAAGACCGTACCCGTCGCAGCGAACGATGGAAGGAATCCATTTTCCATCGCTCGGAACAGCCCGACAGCAAAACAGCATCCGTGCAATGAACCCAATGCTTCGACAGCTCGTTCTGATTCTGGTGGCCACCGTCGCGGTGGCCGGCTGCACCACCACGACCACCGGCGGCGGGCCCGCCGCCGACCCCAAGGAAGCGGTGCGCACCCGGGTCGCCGCCGGTTTGCAGTATCTGCAGATGGGCGACCCGTCCGAAGCCCGCCGCCATTTCTCCCGCGCGCTGTCCATCGACGACGACAGCGCCGCCGCCCACAACGCCATGGCGCTGCTGTACAACTACGAGCGCGACGCGGAGAAAGAGGAATACCACTACCGCAAAGCGCTGTCCGCCGACCGCAACTACGCCCCGGCACTGAACAATTACGGCACCTTGCTGTACACCCAGCGGCGCTACGAAGAGGCCCTGGAGAAATTCAAACGCGCCGCCAACGACCCCAACTATGAAGGCCGCGCCAGCGCCTTCAGCAACATGGGGCAAAGCTACGCGGCGCTGGACCGGCCCGGCGACGCCAAGGACGCGTTCATCCGTGCCCTGCGCCTCAACGGCCGCTCCACCCACGCCACCCTGCAACTGGCCAAGCTCTATCATGAAGAGGGCCGCCACCAGATGGGCTGGGATTACTACAAACAGTACGAGCGCCGCATCGGCCGGCAGAGCGCCGAAGGGCTGTGGACCGGCATTCAACTGGCCGCCGCCCTCGGCTTACAGGATCAGCAGTCCAGCTATGAGCTGGCCTTGCAGAATCTCTATCCCGGTACCCGGGAGCACAAGCTCTGGCAGGAATGGCGGAGCGCGCAGGAGGGACGTCAATGAGCGCCAACGAGACCGTATTACCCGGCGAGAGACTGCGCCGGGCCCGGGAAGAGAAGGGTCTCAGCCAGGAGGAAGCCTGCAAGCATCTGCGGCTGTCCACTTCCTATATGCGGGCCCTGGAACAAGACGATTACGAGCGCCTGCCCGAAGCCCCCTTCATCAAGGGCTATCTGCGTAACTACGCCCGTTTTCTGGGCTTGCCGGCGGAAGAGCTGGCCCGGCAATTCCAGCAGCGCGTGGACGAAATGCGCCAGGATGAGCGCGAGCGCGAGCAGGCCGCCCTGGACGAAGCCCCCAGCAACCGCGAATGGCGCCTGCCGGCCCTGGCGGTGCTGGTGGTGGTGCTGCTGGTGGCCGTGGGCTGGTGGCTGTGGCCCCGCGACGACATGAGCGCGCCGGAACCGTCCGTGGACGACGGCGGCCGTGGCGGCGAGGAAACCTTCGACAGCCCGGCGCCGCCGCAGGCCCCGGAGCCGGCCATGCCGGAAACCATCGAACCCACCGACCCGGTGGACGACAGTCTGCAGCCGCTGCCGGAAAGCGGCGGCGACAGCGACCAGGGCGGCGAGCCGCCCTCCGAACAGTCCAACGACGGCTCCTCCGGCGGTGAACCCGCGTCCCGCCCGGAGCTGGCGGAACAGACACCGCAAAGCCAGGCCTCGCAGACCGAACTGGCCGCCGCCCCCGGCGAAGACGGCATCGACAGCCTGGCCCTGGAATTTTCCCGCGTTTGCTGGATCAAAGTGGTGGACGCCACCGGCGCCACGCTCACCCAGGGCCAGCAAAACGCCGGCGGCAGCGTCAATCTGGACGGCGAGGCGCCGTTCCGCGTTACCCTGGGCGACGCGGCGGCAGTGAGCGCGGTACGCATCAACGGCTCCGCGGTCAGCCTGCCCAGCCAACGCTCCGGTGACGTGGTCCGCGTCACGCTGCCCTAGTCGTTTCAGGAGTTAGCATGGAACCGGAAGTCACCATTAAGCGCCGTAAATCCCGTCAGATTCACGTCGGCTCCGTGCCGGTGGGCGGCGATGCGCCGATCTCCGTGCAGAGCATGACCAACACCGACACCTGTGACGTGGAGGCCACCGTTGGCCAGATCCGCCGTCTGCAGGAAGTGGGCGCCGACATCGTGCGCGTTTCGGTGCCCGATATGGACGCCGCCGAGGCCTTCGGCAAGATCCGCAAGCAGGTCAGCCTGCCGCTGGTGGCGGACATCCACTACGACTACAAGATCGCCCTGAAAGTGGCCGACGAAGGCGCCGACTGCCTGCGCATCAACCCAGGCAACATCGGCCGCGAGGACCGGGTGCGCGCGGTGATCGAATCCGCCCGCGACCACGGCGTGCCGATCCGCATCGGCGTCAACGCCGGCTCCCTGGAAAAAGAGCTGCAGCGCAAGTACGGCGAGCCGACCAGCGACGCACTGGTGGAATCCGCCCTGCGCCACGCCGAAATCCTCGACCGCTACGACTTCCAGGACTTCAAGGTCAGCGTCAAAGCCTCCAACGTCTTCATGACCCTGCAGGCCTACCGCAAGCTGGCCAGCCAGATCGAGCAGCCGCTGCACCTGGGCGTCACCGAGGCCGGCACTTTCCGCTCCGGCACGGTGAAATCCTCGGTGGCCCTGGGCGGGCTGCTGATGGAAGGCATCGGCGACACCATCCGTGTGTCCCTGGCCGCCGACCCGGTGGAGGAAATCCGCGTCGGCTTCGACATCCTGAAAAGCCTGAACCTGCGCAAGAAGGGCGTGAACATCATCGCCTGCCCGAGCTGCTCCCGGCAGAACTTCGACGTGATCAAGACCGTTAACGAGCTGGAAGCGCGCCTGGAAGACATTAACGAATCCGTCGACCTGGCGGTGATCGGATGCCTGGTCAACGGCCCCGGCGAAGCCCGCGAAGTCGATGTCGGCCTCACCGGCGGCACGCCCAACAACCTGTCCTACGCGGACGGCCAGAAGAGCCACCACATCAAATCTGAAAATCTGGTTGATGAACTGGAGCGCATGGTGCGCGCCAAGGTCGCCAGACAGCGCGAAGACGAAGAGAAAGGCGTGATCCTGCGAAGCGAATAACGCGCCGCGAAACGTTTAATAAGGAGAACCGGTGAGCAACAAGATCACGTCGATTCGTGGCATGAACGATGTTCTGCCCGAGCAGACGCCCCTGTGGCAGTGGCTGGAACAGCGCGCCCGGGCGGTGCTGGCGGCCTACGGCTACCAGGAGATTCGTCTTCCCATCGTCGAGCGCACCGAGCTGTTCGCGCGCGGCATCGGCGAGGTGACCGACATCGTCGAAAAAGAGATGTACACCTTCGCCGACCGTAACGACGACAGCCTCACCCTGCGCCCGGAAGGCACCGCCGGCTGCGTGCGCGCCGCCGAGCAGCATGGCTTGCTGTACAACCAGACCCAGCGGCTCTGGTACACCGGCCCGATGTTCCGCTACGAGCGGCCCCAGGCCGGTCGCAGCCGTCAATTCCACCAGATCGGCGTGGAAACCTTCGGCATCGCCACCCCGGACATCGACGCGGAAGTGATCCTGCTCACCGCCCGCCTGTGGAAAGAGCTCGGTTTGAGCGACCAGGTGACCCTGGAGCTCAACACCCTCGGCGACAACGACGACCGCGCCCGCTACCGCGAGGCGCTGGTGGCGTTCCTGCGCGAGCACCGCGACCGGCTCGACGAGGATTCGCAAAACCGCCTGGAACGGAACCCGCTGCGCGTGCTCGACAGCAAGGACCCGGGCACCCGCCAGGTGCTGGAAACCGCGCCGCGCCTGGCCGACCATCTGGGTGACGAGGCCCGCGCCCACTTCGACGGGCTGCGCGCGCTGCTCGACGCCGCCGGCGTGCCCTACGTGATCAACCCCAACCTGGTGCGCGGGCTGGATTACTACGGCCGAACCGTGTTTGAGTGGACCACCACCGCACTCGGCGCCCAGGGCACGGTCTGCGCCGGCGGCCGCTACGACGGCCTGGTGCAGCAACTGGGCGGCAAGTCGACCCCGGCGGTGGGCTTCGGCATGGGCCTGGAGCGGCTGGTATTACTGCTGGAACAAAAGCGTCCGGAACTGCCGGCGCCGGTGGCGATCTACATTACCGCCATGGGCGATGTGCAGACCCAGGCGCTGGTGCTGGCGGAAACACTGCGCGACGCCTTGCCCGGTGTCGGCATTCAGTGCCATTGCGGCGGCGGCGGCTTCAAAAGCCAGATGAAAAAAGCCGACCGCAGCGGCGCCCGCTTCGCCCTGATCCTGGGGGAAGACGAAGTGGCCGCCAAACAGGTGGCGGTGAAACCGCTGCGTGATCAAAGCGAACAACAGCAACTGTCCGAGGACGAGGTCGCCCAATGGCTGGCCGCGCGCCTCGCGCCAAAAAGCGAATAAGGAGACATTGGGGTGGCAGATTACATCCGGGACGAAGAAGAACAGGCGGAACGCCTCAAGGAATGGTGGCAGAAGAACGGTACCGCCACCATCGTGGTGATCGTGCTGGCGATCGGCTCCATGATCGGCTGGCGCCAGTGGCAGGAACACAGCAGCGGCCAGGCCGCGGAAGCGTCCAAGGTGTACGAATCGCTGGTCGCCGGTCTGGGCCAGGGCGGTAGCGCCGATCAGGTGCGCAGCGCCGCCGACACCCTGCTGGAGGACTTCGAGTCCACCGCCTACGCGGATTACGCCCGTCTGGCCCTGGCCAAGCTGGCCGCCGACGACGGCAACCTCAACGGCGCCGCCGAGCAGCTCAAAGCGGTGGCCGACGACGCCGCCAGCAAGGAGCTGGAATACACCGCCCGGGTTCGCCTGGCGCGGGTACAGATCGAACAGGGGGATCTGGACGCCGCCGAGAAGCAGATCTCGCGTACCTTCCCGGAAGCCTGGCAGGCTCAGGCGCTGGAGTTGAAAGGGGACATCGCCGGCGCCCGGGAAAAATGGGACGCGGCGCGCGACGCCTACACCAGCGCGCTGGACGCGTTGGATAACGGCGCCGCCAAGGACCGCGTGCAAATGAAACTCGACGACATGAAGTCCCTATAGTGAACCCTATGTTGAAAGCCATTACGGCCCCGTTTTTACTCGGTCTGGTGGCGCTGGCCGGTTGCAGCAGCAACCCCAACGCCATTGAGCCCAACCCGCTGCCGGAGTTCGAGGCCAGCCACGACGTCGACCGCCTGTGGCGCTCCGGCGCTGGCGACGGCATCGATGAAACCGCCATGACCCTGGCCCCGGCGGTGACCAACCAGCAGGTGTTTGCCGCCGACATTTACGGCCGCGTCTACGCCTTCGACCGGGAAAACGGCAAACGCCAGTGGCGCAGTAAAACCGAGGACCGCATCTCCGGCGGCCTCTACGCCGGCTACGGCCAGGTGCTCTACGGCACCCGCGAAGGCGAGGTGGTGGCCCTGGACAGCGACGATGGCGAACAGCTGTGGCGCAGCGAAGTAAGCAGTGAAGTGCTGGCCGCGCCCACCAGCAACGGCACCCTGGTGGTGGCGCAGACCATCGACGGCCATGTGCTGGGCCTGGACGGCGGCACCGGCGAGCAAATCTGGGACTACGAAACCACGGTGCCCAACCTGACCCTGCTCGGCGGTGCCCAGCCGGTGATTCTCAACAGCCGGGTCTACGCGGGCTTCGCCAGCGGCAAGGTGGCGGCCATCGAAGCGGACACCGGCGCGCCCCTGTGGGAACGCCGCGTGGCGGAGCCCTCCGGGCGCTCCGAACTGGACCGGCTGGTGGACGTGAACGCCAACCTGCTGGTGGAAAACGGCGGCGTCTTCACCGCCACCTTCCAGGGCCAGCTGTCGGTGCTCGACTGGGAAGACGGCCGCCCCTACTGGAGCAAGGACATTTCCAGTCACCAGGCCATCAGTTCGCACCTGGGCACCCTGTTCGTGGCCGACGACGAGGGCCTGGTGCGCGCCGCCGAGCAGCGCAGCGGCAGCTTCCTGTGGCAGCAGGACAAGCTTTACGGCCGCCGCCTCACCGGCACCGCCGCCCAGGGCGGCCTGGTAGTGGTCGGTGACTTCGAAGGCTATCTGCACTGGATGGACGGCGAAACCGGCGAGCTGGTGGCGCGCTACCGCCACGACCGTGACGGCTTCGCCTCCACCCCTATCGTGGTCGACGACGTGCTCTACGCACTCAGCGCCGACGGCAAGCTGGCCGCCTATCGCATCGAAGCGGACGACTAAGGCGCGGGGTCAGGTCTTGCCTTTTGCCTCGTTGGGGCAAAAGGCAAGACCTGACCCCGCATTCCTGTAGCTTGCCATTTGTAGCTAGAAACCCCGCACGCCTGTATCCTGCCCCCTAAATCACCACAGCCACCCCGACCGAGCCCCAATGAAACCCGTGATCGCCCTGGTGGGCCGCCCCAATGTGGGCAAATCCACGCTGTTCAACCGTCTCACCCGCACCCGTGACGCCATCGTGGCGGACTTCCCCGGTCTCACCCGGGACCGCCAGTACGGCGACGGTCGCCTGGGCGACCGCCCCTACACGGTGGTCGACACCGGCGGCATCGGCGAGAGCGAAGAGGGCATCGACCGGCCGATGACCGACCAGGCGCTGCAGGCGGTGGGTGAAGCGGACGTGGTGCTGTTCCTGGTGGACGGCCGCGCCGGCCTCACCGCCGCCGACGAGCAGGTCGCCTCGGAGCTGCGCAAGCTGCCCAAGCCGGTGTTCCTGGCGGTCAACAAAACCGACGGCCTGGACCCGGACACCGCCCTGGCGGACTTCTACGGTCTGGGGCTCACCGAACTGTTCCCGATCGCCGCCGCCCACGGGCGCGGCGTGCGCGGCATGATCACCGAGGTGCTCAAAGAATTCCCCGAAGCGGAAGAGGGCGACGGCGAGCCCGCCGACCCGGACACCGTGCGCGTGGCGGTGCTGGGGCGCCCCAATGTGGGCAAATCCACCCTGATTAACCGCATCCTCGGCGAGGAGCGGGTGGTGGTGTTCGACCAGGCCGGCACCACCCGCGACACCATTGAGGTGCCGTTCGTGCGCCAGGACCGCAACGGCGACGGCGAGCGCAACTACGTGTTGATCGACACCGCTGGCATCCGCCGCCGTGGCAAGGTCCACGAGACCATCGAAAAATTCTCCGTGATCAAAGCCCTGCAGGCGGTGGACGCCGCCCAGGTGGTGATGGTGGTGGTCGACGCCCGCGACGGCATCACCGACCAGGACCTGCACCTGCTCGGCTATGTGCTGGAAACCGGCCGCGCCCTGGTGGTGGCGGTGAACAAATGGGACGGCCTGGAGGCCGACCACCGGCAGTGGGTCAAGCGCGAGTTGGAACGGCGCTTGCATTTCGCCCCCTGGGTGAAGGTGCACTTTATCTCCGCGCTGCACGGCACCGGCGTCGGCGACCTGTTCGGCTTTATCGAACGGGCCTGGGACTCCGCCTTCATCAAGCTGGGCAGCAACGCGCTTACCCGCATGCTGCAGGACATCACCCACTCGCACCCGCCGCCGCGCGCCGGGCGCTTCCGTGCCAAGCTGCGCTACGCGCATCTGGGGGGCTCGAACCCGCCCACGGTGGTGATCCACGGCAACCGTACCGAGTCGTTACCGAACAGCTACCAGCGCTACCTGGAAAACAAATTCCGGGAGCTGTTAAAGATAGAAGGTTCACCGATCCGGCTGGAGCTGAAGTCCGGCGACAACCCCTACGAGGGCCGCAAAACCCAGCTCACCGACCGGCAAATCAAACGCAAACGCCGCATGATGAAGCACGTTAAGAAATAAACGGTTCTACAATCTGGGGGAAGGTGTGCGGGGGCATAATCTTTTACTACTGGCGTTTCTGCCATGGCTGACTCTGCCTGTCTGGGCGGACGCACCCTTTGGCGACGATAGTGAGGTGCCTCGGGTACTGACCCCGGCGCGGCTGGATCAGCCCATTTCCGAAGTGCCCGCCAGCGTCACCGTCATCGACCGCGAACTGATCCAGGCCAGCGGCGCCCGCGAGCTGTTTGAAGTACTGCGGCTGGTGCCGGGCATGGCGGTGGCCAAGGCTGACGGCAACGTGCCCACCGTTTCCTACCACGGCACCCAGGCCCGCGACACCCGCCGCATGCTGGTGCTGGTGGACGGCCGCAGCGTCTACCAGCCCGGCTTCGCCCGCGTCAGCTGGAACGATCTGGCGGTCAGCCTGGAAGACGTGGAACGCATCGAAGTGACCCGTGGCCCGGCCTCCGCCGCCTACGGCGCCAACGCCTTCACCGGGGTGATCAATATCATCACCCGCGACCCCCGCGACAGTATCGGCCAGCAGGTCAGTGTGCGCGCCGGCAACAACGGCATCCGCGACGCGCGCCTGGGCGCCAGCCACCAGTTTCAGAACGGCGCCTTCCGCGTCAGCGTCAGCAGTCAGCGCGACGACGGCTACGACGCCGGCATCACGCCGCTGGAAAGCGGCGACGCCAAGCGCGTCGACCGGCTCAACAGCCGCACCGTGTTCGAGCTGTCGCCGCGCGACACGCTCACCGTGCACGCCGGCGGTAGCCGCTCGCGGCTGGACCGGCCGCCGGAATCCGGCTTGCAGGCACTGGCCGACTATTACGACGACACCGAACAGGTCGGCGAGCGGGCTTTTTTCGGCCTCGACTGGCAACGCCAGCTGTCCCCGCGCCACCAGCTCAAGGTCAGCGCCTACGGCCAGTACACCAGCGAGGACAACAATCTCGATCTCTGTTTTCTGGACCCGCTTACCGGCGCGCAGGGCCCCGGTGGCGGTTTATTCTTCTCCCAGGAACTGCGCGATCTGTACCTGGCCAATAACAGTGATATCGGCCAGACCCTGGCCGCCGCCGGCGCCGACCCGGCGATCCAGAACCGCTACGCGACCCTGCAGGCCAGCGGCGCCCAGGCGTTCTGTGGCCGCGCCTGGCTGGACACCCAGGAAACCCGCTACGACCTGGAAATTCAGGACACCCTGCAGGTCACCGACTGGGCGCGGTTGGTGACCGGCGCCAACCTGCGCCACGACCGGGGTGAATCCCAGGCGTTTTTGTCCGGCACCGGTGAGAACGTCAGCCGGCGCCTGTTCGCCAACCTGGCGCTGAAGCCGGTGGCGCCGGTCACCATCAGCCTGGGCGGCTTCTGGGAACACGACGACATCAACGGCGAGCACTTCAGCCCCCGTGCCGGCATTAACTGGCAGGTGGTACGCGGCCACACCCTGCGCGCCTCCTACGCCCGTGCGCTGCGTACCCCGGACATTTACGAAGACCAGGCCCGCATCAATCTGCCGATCACCGACCTGAACGCGCCCTTCGCCGGCAACCAGCAGGCGCTGCTGGGCTGGGACCCGGCCTACTTCTTCGTCACCCAGCAAAGCCCCGGCATGCTCAAGCCGGAGCGTATCCGCTCCCGCGAGCTGGGTTACTACGGGCGCTTCTTCGCCGGCGCGCTGGGCGGCTTCGAGCTGGACATCCGCTACTTCCGCGAAGAGCTCTGGGACCTGGTCAGCGGCGCGCTCAACCCGTTCGAGTTCGACCCGGCCAACGACGGCGAGGTCGAGCACCGCGGCACTGAAGCGCAGCTCAGTTGGCGCCCCAACGGCCAGCACCTGCTGCGCCTCACCGGCGCCCATGTGCACACCGAAACCGACAACGGCACCGAGCAGCGCTTTGCCGCTCGCGACAGCGCCAGCGCCCTGTGGCACTGGCGCCTAGGCGGTGGCTGGTCCTGGTCCACCGCCTACTATCTGGCCCGCGATTACAACGACTACCCCTTCGAGCGGCTGGATGCGCAGCTCGGTTTCCGGCACCGTCTGCATCAGACGGAAGTGGAATGGCGTTTCGTGGTCCAACACCCGCTCAATAAAGAACCAGTGGTTTTTGTCGAGAATAAGTACCAGGACGACCAGCGCTATTGGATCGGCGCCACGGTCACTTTCTAGGGATCAGAAGCGGGGATCGCAGCCCATGTGGCACGGTAACAGCAACACAGACAGCGCCTGGAGGCGCGGCGGCTAGGATGCGTTGCGTCTGGGGAATCGTTTTGCTGCTTGTTGGCGTGGTGGCCGGTGTCGCCGCCGCGGGCACCCCTGCGTTCGGCGCCGCCACGGAGGCGCCCGTGCGGTTGACGGTGCGCGCCGCGTCCCCGCAAGCCGCCGGCGAGTTCGCCGGCATCCTGCGCGCGCTGGGCGGCGATGGCCTGAGCCTGGTGGAAGACGACGCCGACCTGGTGCTGGCCCTGGGCGAGCAGGCGTTCCGCGACGCCCTCGCCGCCGATGGGCCACCGGTGCTGGGCCTGGCGGTGCCGCGCCGCGCCGCCGACCGGCTGATCACCGACGGCTGCCGGTGCAGCGCCATCTGGCAGGGCGTGCCGCTGGACACCCAGCTGGCCGTGCTGCGCGCTTTGCTGCCAGAGGCGAGGCGCATCGGCATTCTGCGCGCCCCGCACAGCGTCTGGCGGACGGTGCCGCCGGCGCCGCCCGGCCTCACTCTGGAAGCGGTCACCGTGCCCGAACCCGGCCGGCTCGGGGCCCTGTTACGCCGCCACCTGCCGGACTGGGACGCGCTGCTGCTGCCCGAGGACGACGGCCTGTTCGACGGCGGCGTCGCCCGGCTGGTGCTGCTCACCAGCTATCGTCAGCGGGTGCCCGTGGTGGGCCCGGACGGCGCCTATGTGCGCGCCGGCAGCGTCGCCAGCGCCCGCGTGCTGCTCAAGGATCTGGCCGCCGCCGCGCTCGACGCGGTGCGCGCCCACCAGCGGCTCGGCCACTGGCCGGCGCCAGGCTTCGCCGGCCATTATTCCCTGGCCATCAACGAGCATGTGGCCGGCGCCTACGACCTGGACCCGGTGGAGCGGGCGCCCCTGGAACGGCTTTTGGAGGCTACGCCATGACACGTCGAGGCATTCGCCGGCAACTGCAATGGCTGGGGGTAATCCCGGCGCTGATCATGCTGGTCCTGGTGCTGGTGTCGCTGACCTGGCAGCGTTTTCAAGACGCCGACAACGAAGTGCGCCAGCTGGGCGGCTTCCTCGCCCAACAGCTCGCCGGCAGCGCCGAATACGGCGTGCTCAGCGGCAACCTCTCCGACCTGCGCCGCCAGGCCAACCTGGTGCTGACGCGCCCGGACGTGCAGTACGTGCAGTTCCGCGACCAGGACGGCGAGCCGCTGCTGCGCGCCGGTCTCGACGCCGACCGGGTGGTGGGCGAGGACGTGCTCGAGTTCCACGCCGGCATCTACCGCCAGCCGGTGGTCCTCGACCCGGCCTTCGGCGAAGGCCGCTCGGCGCCGCCGGACCGCATCGGCGAGGTGGTGCTGGGCGTATCCCGCGGGCGCATCCTGGCCCGCCAGAAAGAGATCATCGGCACCAGCCTGCTGCCGGCGCTGCTGGCGATGGTGGTGGGGCTGTTCAGCGCCGGCTACCTGGCCCGCCAGATCGCCGACCCGATCAGCTATCTGTCCGGGCTGGTGCGGGTGATCCGCGGCGGCGACTACCACGTGCGCGGGGTACGCCCGCTTAACGGCGAGCTGGGCCACCTGCAGACTGACATCAACGAGCTGGCTGCCAGCCTCGATCAGGCCCGCCGCGACCAGCAGCTGGCCATGACCGAGCTGCGCGAGGCCCACCACCGCGCCGAGCACGCCAGCCAGGCCAAGAGCGACTTCCTGGCGATGATGAGCCACGAGCTGCGCACCCCCATGAACGGCGTGCTCGGCATGCTGCAGCTGCTGGAAACCACTCGCCAGGACGACGAGCAGCGCGAATACACCGACGCCGCCCTGGAATCCACCGGCCATCTGCTGGAAGTGATCAACGACATTCTCGACTTCTCGCGCATCGAAGCCGGGCGCATGGAGATCGACCAGAGCTACTTCGCCCCGGAACCGCTGATCCAGAACTGCGTGGGCACCTTCCGCTATCTGGCCCGGGAAAAAGGCCTGTATCTGGAAGTGGAGGGCGCGGCGGCCCTGGCCGGCCTGGAAGTCCGCTCCGACGCCACGCGGTTGCGCCAGATCCTCAGCAACCTGATCTCCAACGCGGTGAAATTCACCGAGGCCGGCGGCATCCGCGTACTGGTGGACGTGCGCCACGACGAACGCCACATGCTCAACCTCACCATCGACGTGCGCGACACCGGCATCGGCATCGCCGAACACAAGCTCAACCGGTTGTTCCAGGCGTTCTCGCAGCTCGATTCGTCCAGCGCCCGGCGCTTCGGCGGCACCGGCCTGGGGCTGGTGATCGCCCGGCGGCTGGCGCAGATTCTCGGCGGCGATCTGACCGTCACCAGCGGCCCGGAGCAGGGCAGCTGCTTCACCTTGGCGCTGCGCGTGCGCAGCCGCGCCGTGGAGCAGCCGGCACTGATCGAACCGAAACAGGACGTCACCGAACTGAGCGGCCGGGTGCTGCTGGTGGAGGACAACGACGTCAACCGGCTGGTGGCCTGCCGCATGCTCGAACACCTGGGGCTGGACGTGGCCACCGCCGGCGACGGCGCCACCGCCCTGGCCATGTGCGCGGAGCAGAACTTCGACTGCCTGCTGATGGACGTTCAGATGCCGGTGATGGACGGCCTCGAGGCCACCCGCGCCCTGCGCCGCCGCGAACGGGAAGCCGGCCGCGACCCGATCCCAATCATCGCGCTCACCGCCAACGCCATGTTCGAGGAACGCCAACGCTGCCTCGCCGCCGGCATGGACGCCCACATCGCCAAACCCTTCCGCCGCCGCACCCTGGCCCGCCTCCTCAGCCGCTACCTCTAAACCAAACCGGGGCGGGCTGTGGAGAAGGCCTTGTGGGGAGCGGATCTTGTGGGAGCGGGCTGTGGGAGCGGGCCCCGCCCGCGAAAGGGTGGCTTTTAGCCACCCGGCGGGATGCCAGAGACGCTGTTGGTGCTGCCGTTAGAACGGTCTCTGGAATCCTGCCGGCCGGCTTTGCCGGCCTTTCGCGGGCAGGGCCCGCTCGCACAAGGACCGCTCCCCAAAGGCCGGTTTTTACTCCTCTGGCTTAACCCGAGTCACAGTAGCCTCGAACGACCCCCTGGCCAGCCGCGTCTCCACGGTCTGCCCCTCTTTCAGCGCGTCCACCGACCGCAGCGGTTGCCCCTCAACGAGGGTTAGCGAATACCCCCGATCCAGGGTCGCCAGCGGGCTGGCGGTATGCAGCCGCCGGGCCGCGCCGTCCAGGCGCTGCGCCAGATGCCGCTGCTGATGCCGCAACGGCACCGGCAGGCGCCGCTGCAGCTCGTGCAGGCGTTGCGCCTGGCGCGCCACCTGGGACGCCGGCGACTGCTGGCGCAGGCGCACGTCCAGCGGCTGCCAGCGGCCGCGCAGCAGCGCCAGGCGGTGGCTCAGGGTGCGCGCCATGCGCGCCTGCAGCTCGTCCACCTGCTGGCGGGTCTGCTCCAGCTGCCGGTTCGGGTGGCGCGCGTGCAGCCGCCGGCCCAGGCCGTCCAACCGCTGGCGCGGGCCGGTCAGGCTTTGCGCCATCAATTGCCGCTGGCGGCGCGCCAGCACGCCCAGGCGGGCGAGCAGGGCGTCGCCGTCCGGGCTGATCAGCTCCGCCGCCGCCGAGGGCGTGGGCGCGCGCACGTCGGCGGCGAAATCACACAGCGACACGTCCACCTCGTGACCCACGGCGCTGACCACCGGAATCGGGCTGTCCGCCACCGCGCGCACCAACGCCTCGTCGTTGAACGCCCACAAATCTTCCAGGCTGCCGCCGCCGCGCCCCAGCACCAGGACGTCGCACTCGTTGCGCTGAATCGCCAGGGCCAGCGCCCGGCGAATCTGCGCCGGCGCCTCGGCGCCCTGCACCGGGGTCGGGTAGATCACCACCGGAATCGACGGCGCCCGGCGCTTGAGCACCTGCAGCACGTCGCGGATCGCCGCGCCGCTGGGGCTGGTGATCACCCCGATACGCCTGGGCCAGGCCGGTAGTGGGCGCTTACGTTCCTGGGCGAACAGCCCCTCGGACTCCAGTTTCGCCTTGAGCGCCTCGAACTGGGCGCGCAGGGCGCCTTCACCGGCTTCCTCCATGTGCTCGACGATGATCTGGAAACCGCCCCGGGGCACGAACACCGTCACCCGGGCGCGCACCAGAATCCGCTGGCCGTCGCGGGGCTGGAAGCGCAGCAGGCTGTTACGATTCCGAAACATGGCCGCGTTAACCTGGGCGCGATCGTCCTTGAGGCTGAAATAGATATGCCCGGAGCGCGGCCGCGCCAGGTTGGAGATCTCGCCCTGCAGCCAGATCAACGGGAAGCTGCCCTCCAGCAGGCCCTGGGCCTCCAGGTTCAAGCGGCTGACGGAATACGGTTCGGTGCGCGAAGAAGTCATGCCGCGCAATGTAGCGATTTCTGGCGCCCGGGGCCACCGCCGCGATTGCTGCTGGGGCGGGAAATGTTCTATAATGTTCGGCTTAATTTAACGGAGCCCCTGGTTCGCCCTTGCGCCGGCTCCTACCTGCCCGACCCGGCTTCCCGGCCGGCGACAGCCCGGCGCCCCGGGGTCCAGACTCCCCTCAGTTTCTCTGTGTGCCAAGGGGTGCAACATGCTCAGAATCGCCCAAGAAGCACTGACGTTCGACGACGTTCTGCTCCTGCCCGCCCACTCCGATGTGCTGCCCAACGAGGT
>DGNT01000117.1 GCA_002389055.1 Alcanivorax sp. UBA4485 | reverse complement strand
GCTTCGGCGGCCTGGCGGCGGTAAACGACGTGAGCGTGGAATTCGCCGCCGGCCAGATCAACGCGATCATTGGCCCCAATGGCGCCGGCAAGACCACCTTCTTCAACCTGGTGGCCGGCGCCATGCCGCCCACCTCCGGCAGCATCGAGTTCAACGGTATGGACGTCACCGGCATGGCGCCGGACCGCATTGCCCGCCTGGGTATCGCGCGGACCTTCCAGACCACCAAGCTGTTCGAGCAGTCCACGGTGCTGGACAATCTGATCGTCGGCCACCGGCTGCGCACCCAATCGCGGCTCTGGGACGTGATCATCAACTCCAAGCGCCTGCGCGACGAAGAGAAAAAGTGCCGCTCGAAAGCCGCCGAAGTGCTGGACTTCGTCGGTCTCAGCCACATCGGCCACCGCTACATCGCCGACACCACCCAGGAAGAGCGCAAGCGGGTGGCGTTCGCGCTGGCCATGGCCACCGACCCGGAACTGGTGCTGCTCGACGAGCCCGCCGGCGGCATCAACCCGGAAGAAACCGAAAACCTGGCGGCGTTGATCCGCAAGATGGTCGATCACGGCATCACCGTGTGTCTGATTGAGCACAAAATGGACATGATCATGAGCCTGGCCGACAAGATCATGGTGTTGGACCACGGCGAGAAGATCGCCGAAGGCACGCCGGAACAGATCAAGACCAATCCGGTGGTCATCGAAGCTTATCTGGGGAGTGAAGAAGATGTTGAAGCTTGAGAACGTGGACGCCAAGTACGACAGCTTCAAGGCCCTGGACGGTGTTTCCATGAGTGTGGAGCAGGGCGAGCTGGTGGTGCTGCTGGGCGCCAACGGCGCCGGCAAGAGCACGCTGTTCAACACCATCAGCGGTTTGCTCAAGGCCTCCGCCGGCAAAATCACCCTCAACGGTGAGGACGTCACCGGCCGCAAACCCTCCGCGCTGGTGCAGGCCGGCGTGGTGCAGTGCCCGGAAGGCCGCAAGCTGTTTCCCGAAATGTCAGTGCTGAAAAATCTCTGGCTGGGAGCCTACGTACACCGCCGTGATAAGGCGGGTATGAAAAAAACACTTGAGCATGTCCTTGCAATGTTCCCCATTTTAGACGAGAAAAAGGATCAGCCCGCCGGTTCTCTGAGTGGCGGTCAGCAGCAGATGGTGGCCATCGGTCGCGCCCTGATGGGCCGTCCCAAGCTGCTGCTGCTGGATGAGCCGTCGCTGGGTCTGGCGCCGCTGGTGGTCAAGCAGGTGTTCGAAGCCGTGCAGACCATCAACAAGGAAGGCACCTCGGTGCTGCTGGCGGAGCAGAACGCGTTCGCGGCACTGAAGATCGCCACCCGCGCCTATGTGATGGAGAACGGCCGCCTGGTAATGGAAGGCGACCGGGACGCCATGCTGGGCAACGAAGCGGTACGCAAAGCTTACATCGGCGCCTGATGGCGCCGTGCAACACAGTGAATTTCCGACCACATCCCAAACAATAAAGAAAGGGAGAGAAAGCGCATGAAAGTATTGAAATCCTTCCGACGCCTGGCCGCGGCCAGCGCCGTGGCCCTCGCCATCGGTGGCGCGGCCCACGCCGAGGAAATCAACATCGGCTTCACAGGCCCGCTCAGCGGCGGTGCCGCTCTGTACGGTGAGAACACCCTGGAAGGCCTGCGCATGGCCGCCGAGGAAATCAACGCCAACGGCGGTATCACCGTCGACGGCGAGGAATACACCATCAACATCCAGTCCCTGGACGACAAGTACTCGCCCAGCCAGGCGGCCGTGAACGGCAAGCGTCTGGTGCAGCAGTACAACGCCCCGGTGATCTTCACCCCGCACTCCGGCGGCACCTTCGCCCTGCAGGCGTTCAACGAGCGTGACGGCTTCCTGGTGATGTCCTACACCTCCGTGCCGGCGGTGACCACCAAGGGCAACAAGCTGACCGTGAAGATTCCGCCCAACTTCACCGACTACATCGAGCCGTTCTCCCGGATCACCATGGACCGCTTCGGCAACAAGCTGGGTGTCGCCAACGCCACCCACGACTACGCCAAATACTGGACCAAGGAATTCGTGCCGGTATGGCGCAAGCTGGGCGGTGAAGTGGCGGCCATGAACCCGATGGACTACAACAAATCCGCCGACTTCTATACCGGCGTCAGCAAGGTGCTGTCCGAGGATCCCGACGTGATGTTCGTCGGCGGTGCTTCCGAGCCCACCGGCCTGGTAGTGCGTCAGGCCCGCGAACTGGGCTTCAAAGGCGGCTTCATTCTGATGGACCAGGCCAAGATGGACGAAGTGGCCAAGGTATCCGGCGGCATCAAGTCCCTGGAAGGCTCCGTGGGCGTGGTACCCCTGGACAAGTACGAGAACGAAGGCGCCAAGCTGTTCCTCAAGAAGTGGGAAAAGGACCACAACGGCGTGGCCACCTCTGAAACCGCGTACAACTACTTCGCCATGTACCTGATCGCCCAGGCGATGCAGGAAGCCGGCACCGTGGAAGACGCCAAGGCGATCCGCGCCGCGATTCCGGCCGCCATGGAGAAAGTATCCGTGGAACATAACCCGTACGACGTGGACGGCATCGACGACAACGGCAATCTGGGCGCCGACCCGCAGATCGCCGAAGTGGTTGACGGCAAAGTGGTGCTGCGCAAGTTGTCCGAAATCACCGAGTAAACGCCGCGCCTCACACTGTGAAGCAACGCCATAAAAGGGCACCCTGGTGGTGCCCTTTTATGGTTATAGAGAGCTGTGCGAGCGGGCCTTGCCCGCGAAAGGGTGGCTTTAGCCACCCGGCAGGATTCCAGAGACGTTGTTTGTGCCGCCGTTAAGCGGCTCTGGTATCCCGCCGGCAAGCGGAGCTTGCCTTTCGCGGGCAAGGCCCGCTCCCACAAGGCTTGCACCCATAGGGTGTAGCCAACAGAGTTGGTCCGCTAGATAAAACCTAATTCCGAAATAATTGATAATGGCCCGGATTTTCTTATACTGAAGCGTCCGGGAGAGAACCGTTTCCACGGGATGCGCGGCGCCGTCGCGGCCCCTCCGGCCGCCGCACCGCGGGTCCCCCGCTGAAGGAGGAATCATGAGCGAGGTAGTGAGCTACCGTCTTGAAGGCGACATCGGTGTTATCGGCGTCGACTATCCGCCGGTCAACGCCCTGGGTCAGGGTGTGCGCGAAGGGCTGGTCAACTGCCTGCGCCAGGGCCTGGAAGACGATCAGGCCAAAGCCCTGGTGGTGATCGGCGAAGGCCGCACCTTCCCCGCCGGCGCCGACATCCGTGAATTCGGCAAGCCGCCCTCCGGGCCCGCCCTGCCGGACGTGATCAACGAATACGAAAGCAGCGACAAGCTGGTGATCGCCGCCATCCACGGCACCGCCCTGGGCGGCGGTCTGGAAGTAGCGCTGGGCTGCGACTACCGCGTCGCCCTGGAATCCGCCAAGGTGGGCCTGCCGGAAGTGAAGCTTGGCCTGCTGCCCGGCGCCGGCGGCACCCAGCGCTTGCCGCGCCTGGTCGGCGCCAAGGCCGCCCTGGACATGATCGTCGGCGGTAACCCGGTAAAAGCCAAGGACGCCTACAAGGTCGGCATCGTTGACGAAGTGGTCGGCGGCGACCTGCTCGAAGGCGCGCTCGCCTACGCCCGCAAGCTGGTGGCCGAGAACGCCCCGCTGCGCAAGATCCGCGACCTCGACGTGAAGAAAGAAGAAGCGGATCTGTTCACCAACTACGAGAAATCCATCGCCCGCAAACAGCGTGGCTTCAAAGCGCCGTTCCACTGCATCAAAGCGGTCCAGGCCGCCGTGGAACTGCCCTTCGAAGACGGCATGAAGCGCGAGCGCGAGCTGTTCGCCGAGCTGCTGGTGAGCCCCGAGTCCCGCGCCCAGCGCCACGTCTTCTTCGCCGAGCGCGAAGTGGCCAAGGTGCCCGGCCTGCCCAAGGACACCGCCAAGCGTGACGTGAACAGCGCCGCCATCATCGGCGCCGGCACCATGGGTGGCGGCATCGCCATGAACTTCGCCAACGCCGGTATCCCGGTGAAGATTCTCGAGGTGAAGGAAGACGCCCTGGAGCGCGGCATCGCCGTGATCCGCAAGAACTACGAAAACACCGCCAAGAAAGGCCGCATCACCCAGGAGCAGGTGGAGCAGCGCATGGCGCTGATCCAGCCCACGCTCAGCTACGACGACCTGAACGACGTGGACCTGGTGATCGAAGCGGTGTTCGAGAACATGGACGTCAAGAAAGCCGTGTTTTCCGAGCTGGATCGGGTCTGCAAGCCCGGCGCCATCCTCGCCACCAACACCTCCACCCTGGACGTGAACCGCATCGCCTCCTTCACCCAGCGTCCCGAGGACGTGGTGGGCATGCACTTCTTCAGCCCCGCCAACGTGATGAAGCTGCTGGAGAACGTGCGCGGCGAGAAGACCTCCGACGAGGTGGTCGCCACGGTGATGGACCTGAGCCGCCGCATCGGCAAGGTCGGCGTGCTGGTGGGCGTATGCCACGGCTTCGTCGGCAACCGCATGCTGCACAAGCGTCAGGCGGAAGCGGTGCAACTGGTTAATGAAGGCGCCAACCCGGCGCAGGTGGACAAAGTGTTGTTCGACCTGGGCTTCCCGATGGGCCCGTTCGCCATGTCCGATCTGGCCGGCATGGATGTGGGCTACCGCATCCGCGAAGAAGTGCGCAAGGAAGACCCGGACAACGCACCGCCGCGCAACTGGACCGACGATCTGGTGGAGCAGGGCCGTCTCGGTCAGAAGACCCAGGCCGGCGTGTTCGACTACAAGGAAGGCGACCGTACCCCGGTGCCTTCATCCGAAGTCGACGCCTTGATCGCTAAATTCCGCGAAGAGAACGGCATCCAGTCCCGGGACATCTCCGATCAGGAAATCCTCGAGCGCTGCATGTACATCATGGTCAATGAGGGCGCCAAGATCCTGGAAGAGGGCATCGCCGCCCGCCCGCTGGACGTGGACGTGATCTGGATCTACGGCTACGGCTTCCCGGTGTACCGCGGTGGCGTCCTGTTCTGGGCCGATTCCGTGGGCCTCAAGACCATTTACGACAAGGTAAGCCAGATTCACCAGGAAACCGGTTCCGACACCTGGAAGCCGGCCGCGCTGCTGGAAAAACTGGCTAAAGAAGGCAAGGGCTTTTACAGCTGAAACCGCAGCCCTGAAGCCGCCTAAGACACAGAGGTTATTATGGACATTAATTACACCGCCGAAGAGCGCGCCTTCCGTGACGAAGTGCGTACCTTCCTGAACGACAAGCTGCCCAAGGATATTTCCAGCAAGGTGAAAGAGCACAAGCGCCTGGGCAAGGAAGACACCATCCGCTGGCAGAAAATTCTCAACGAGCAGGGCTGGCTGGCCCTGCATTGGCCGAAAGAACACGGCGGCACCGGCTGGAGCCCGATCCAGAAGCACATCTTCGAAGAAGAGTGCGCGGAAGCCGGCGCCCCCACCGTGCTGCCCTTCGGCGTCAACATGGTCGCCCCGGTGATCATCAAGTTCGGCACCCAGGAACAGAAAGACTACTACCTGCCGCGCATCC
>DGNT01000124.1 GCA_002389055.1 Alcanivorax sp. UBA4485 | reverse complement strand
ACACCTTGACCAGAAAGGCGCCACGGGGTTCCAGAACATTGAGCGCCATGTCCAGAGCCAGCTCGGCCAGATACATGGAGCGCGGCAGATCCACCGCCTTGTTACCACTCATATTGGGGGCCATGTCGGACAATACAAGGTCGACTTTCCGCCCATTGAGGTGCGCCACGATTTGCTCATAGACCGCCTGTTCCCGGAAATCGCCCTGCACGAAGGTGACATCGGGAATCGCGTCCATGGCGAGAATATCGCTGGCCACGACAGTGCCCCGTGAACCGACCAGACGGCCGGCCACCTGGGACCAGCCGCCCGGCGCCGCGCCCAGGTCCAGCACCGTCATGCCAGGGCGGAACAGCTTGTCCTTTTCATGGATTTCCAGCAGCTTGAAGCTGGCCCGGGAGCGGTAGCCCTCGGCCTGGGCGCGGGTCACCCAGTGGTCGTCGAAGTGCTCTTTGAGCCAACGCTGGCTGCTTTTCGATTTCGCCATAGTAGCCTTGGGTAGTCGCGCCTGAATTGCCGGCACCGGAGACGGGGTAAGGCGGTGATTGCGGGGGACCGCCCCGGTTCCCTAGAATAGCGCTCCGTTTTTGGAGAACACCATGCCTTTGAGCCAACAGGACAAGAAACGCCTGCGCCGTATCGGCCACCACCTGAAGCCGGTACTGATTTCCGGTGACAAGGGCCTCACGGAAACCTTCCTGGAAGAACTGGAAGGCCGCCTTGAGGACCACGAACTGATCAAAGTGAAGATCAATGCGTCCACCCGGGAGCAGCGCGCCGGCATGGTGGAAAGCCTGTGCGAAAGCACCGGCGCCGACCTGGTACAACGCATCGGCAACATCGCGCTGCTGTACCGGGCCGCCGCCAAACCGGACCCGAAACTCTCGAACGTGCTGCGCGCCGACGTCTGAAGACGCCGGCGACTTAGCGGTGCTCGACCTTGTCGACTTCGTATTCCTTGGTGCCACCGGGGGTGTCGATCTGCACCGTATCCCCTTCTTCCCGGCCGATCAGGCCGCGGGCGATGGGTGAGTTGACACTCAGCTTGCCGCTTTTGATGTCCGCCTCGTCGTCGCCGACGATCTGATAGACCTTCTCTTCATCCGAGTCCACGTCGACGATGGTCACGGTGACGCCGAAAATCACCTTGCCGGTGTTCTGGATGCTGGTGATGTCGATGATCTGCGCGTTGGACAGCTTGCTCTCGATGTCCTGAATCCGGCCTTCGCAGAAACCCTGCTGCTCGCGCGCCGCGTGGTACTCGGCGTTTTCCTTGAGATCGCCGTGCTCACGGGCTTCGGCAATGGCGGCGGAAATACGCGGGCGATCCACCTTTTTAAGCTGATCGAGTTCCTTGCGCAGGGCCTCGGCGCCCGCGGTGGTCATGGGAACACGTTGCATAGTATTAACCTCTTAATGTCTTCCTTGGGCCCGCCCCGGGGACGGCCCCGAGGCGACTTACGGCTAATGCATTTCGGCGTGCAGGTCCTGCAGCCGGCGAACTTCGGGTTCGCCACTGATGGCCATCGCCTGGCAAACCGCGTGGGCCGCCGTGATGGTGGTGGTGTAGAACACCTTGTGCTGCAGGGCGGAACGGCGAATCGCAAAGGAATCGCGGATCGCCTGCTTGCCTTCGGTGGTGTTGACGATCAGAGCCACCTCGTCGTTCTTGATCATGTCGACGATATGCGGGCGCCCTTCCAGTACTTTATTGACCGGCTTCACTTCCAGCCCGGCCTCGGAAAGCATGCGCGCGGTGCCGCGCGTGGCCACCAGCCGGAAACCATGGCTGATCAGTGAACGGGCCACGTCCACGGCGGCGTTCTTGTCCGCGTCGCGTACCGAGATAAAGGCAGTGCCGCCGTCCGGCAGCCGTTCGCCGGCGCCCAGGGACGCCTTGCCGAAGGCTTCCGCGAAGGTGGCGCCAATGCCCATCACCTCGCCGGTGGATTTCATTTCCGGGCCGAGAATGGGGTCCACCTTGGGGAACTTGGCGAACGGGAACACCGCTTCCTTGACGAAGTAGTGGCGCGGCGTCACTTCCTCGGTGAAACCCTGCTCCTTGAGCGAGGTGCCGGCCATGCAGCGCGCCGCCACCTTGGCCAGGGACACACCGATGCACTTGGACACATAGGGCACCGTGCGCGAGGCGCGCGGGTTCACTTCCAGCACATAGACTTCGTCGCCCTTGACCGCGAACTGCACGTTCATCAGGCCCACCACGCCCAGCTCCAGGGCCATGGCGGCGGACTGTTCGCGCATCACGTCCTGCACTTCCTTATCCAGGGAATACGGCGGCAGGGAGCAGGCGGAGTCACCGGAGTGCACGCCGGCCTGTTCGATGTGCTGCATGATGCCGCCGATCACCACGTCGGTGCCGTCGCAGATGGCGTCCACGTCCACTTCGATGGCGTCATCCAGGAAGCGGTCGAGCAGCACCGGCGAGTCGTTGGACACGCTCACCGCGTTGTTCATGTAGCTGCGCAGTTCCGCCTCGTTGTAGACGATCTCCATGGCCCGGCCGCCGAGCACGTAGGAGGGACGCACCACCAGCGGGTAGCCGATCTCCTCGGCCAGCTTGATGCCTTCGTCCATGGAGCGCGCGGTGCGGTTGGGCGGCTGCTTGAGACCCAACTTATTGACCATGTGCTGGAAGCGTTCACGGTCTTCCGCCTCGTCGATGGCGTCCGGGCTGGTGCCGATGATCGGCACGCCGGCGGCCTGCAGGTCACGGGCCAGCTTCAGCGGCGTCTGGCCGCCGTACTGAACGATCACGCCCTTGGGCTTTTCCATATCGACGATGGCGAGCACGTCTTCCAGGGTCACCGGCTCGAAGTACAAGCGGTCGGAAGTGTCGTAATCCGTGGATACGGTCTCCGGGTTGCAGTTGACCATGATGGTCTCGTAGCCGTCGTCCTTCATGGCGAAGGCGGCGTGCACACAGCAGTAATCGAACTCGATGCCCTGGCCGATACGGTTGGGGCCGCCACCGATCACCATGATCTTGTCACGATCGGAGGGGTTCGATTCGCACTCTTCGTCGTAGCTGGAGTACATGTACGCGGTGCTGGTGGCGAACTCGGCGGCGCAGGTATCGACCCGTTTGAAGATCGGCTGCACGCCCATTTCGCGGCGCTTGGCGCGCACGTCCGCTTCCTTGACGCCGAGCAGCTGCGCCAGGCGCGCGTCGGAGAAGCCCTTGCGCTTCAGCGCGTACAAACGCGCCTTGTCCAGGTCGCTGAAGCTGCCCGGCTCGAGCCGTTGCTCTTCGGCGATCAGGTCGGCGATCTGCACCAGGAACCAGCGGTCGATCTGGGTGATGTGGAACACGTCGTCCACGCTCAGGCCGCTGCGGAAGGCGTCGCCGACAATCCAGATACGCTCCGGGCCCGGCGTCGACAGTAGCTGAGCGATGCGCTCGGAGGCATCCGGCGCGTTCAGATCAATCTTGGGATCGAAGCCCACCGAATCGGTTTCCAAACCACGCATCGCCTTTTGCAGGGACTCCTGCAGGTTGCGGCCGATGGCCATCACCTCGCCCACGGATTTCATCTGGGTGGTGAGCACCGGATCGGCGGCGGCGAACTTTTCAAAGTTGAACCGCGGAATCTTGGTGACCACGTAATCGATGGACGGCTCGAAGGAGGCCGGCGTGGCACCGCCGGTGATCTCGTTCTGCAGCTCGTCGAGGGTGTAGCCCACCGCCAGCTTGGCGGCCACCTTGGCGATCGGGAAACCGGTGGCCTTGGAGGCCAGCGCCGAGGAGCGTGACACCCGCGGGTTCATTTCGATCACCACCATGCGGCCGGTGTCCGGGCACATGCCGAACTGCACGTTGGAGCCGCCGGTTTCCACGCCGATCTCGCGCAGCACCGCCAGGGAGGCGTCGCGCATCACCTGGAATTCCTTGTCGGTGAGCGTCTGCGCCGGCGCCACGGTGATCGAATCACCGGTGTGCACGCCCATCGGGTCGAAGTTCTCGATGGTACACACGATGATGCAGTTGTCGTTCTTATCGCGGACAACCTCCATCTCGTATTCTTTCCAGCCCAGCAGCGACTCGTCGATCAGCAGTTCGTGGGTGGGCGACAGGTCGAAGCCGCGGGTACAGATTTCCTCGAACTCTTCCTTGTTGTAGGCCACCCCGCCGCCGGAGCCGCCCATCGTGAACGACGGCCGGATAATCGACGGAAAGCCCAGCTCCTGCTGGATTTCCCAGGCCTGGTCCATGGTTTTGGCGATCTTCGCCTTGGGACACTCCAGGCCGATGTTCTTCATCGCCTTGTCGAAGCGGTCGCGGTTCTCGGCCTTGTCGATGGTGTCGGCGTTGGCGCCGATCATTTCGACGTTGAACTTGGCCAGTACGCCGTGGCGCTCCAGATCCAGCGCGCAGTTCAGCGCGGTCTGGCCGCCCATGGTGGGCAGCAGCGCGTCCGGGCGCTCGCGTTCAATGATCTTGGCCACCGTTTCCCAGGTGATGGGTTCGATATAGGTGGCGTCGGCCATGGCCGGATCGGTCATGATGGTGGCCGGGTTGGAATTCACCAGAATCACCCGAAAGCCTTCCTCGCGCAGGGCCTTGCACGCCTGGGCACCGGAGTAGTCAAACTCGCAGGCCTGGCCGATCACGATCGGACCGGCGCCAATGATGAGGATGCTTTGAATATCAGTCCGTTTAGGCATGTCTGAGTAACCGTCCAGATTCGAGCGTTTCGCTTGGGTCCGACGCGCGGCCGGACGCTTCGGGCGGCCGCGCCGCCCGTGTTTCCTGTTGTCAGCCGGCGCTGCCGCGGGCCTCCATCAGTTCGATGAAATGATCGAACAGCGGCGCGCAGTCGTGCGGGCCGGGGCTGGCTTCCGGGTGACCCTGGAAGCTGAACGCCGGCACGTCGGTACGGTGAATCCCCTGCAGGGAGCCGTCGAACAACGACACATGGGTGGTCTTCACGTTGTCGGGCAGCGTGCTTTCGTCCACCGCGAAACCGTGGTTCTGGCTGGTGATCATCACGGTGCCGTCTTCCAGATTCTTAACCGGATGGTTGGCGCCGTGGTGGCCGTGCTTCATCTTCAGGGTGCGCGCGCCGCTGGCCAGGCCGAGCAGCTGATGCCCCAGGCAGATGCCGAACACCGGCAGCCCGGTCTCCACGATTTCGCGGATCGCGGTGATCGCGTAATCGCAGGGCTCCGGGTCCCCGGGGCCGTTGGCCAGGAAGACACCGTCGGGCTTCATCGCCAGCACCTCGGCGGCGGGCGTCTGCGCCGGCACCACCGTGAGCTTGCAATGACGATCCGCCAGCATGCGCAGAATATTGCGCTTGCAGCCGTAATCGTAGGCCACCACGTGGTAGCGGGTGTCACTCTGTTCACGGTGTCCTTCGACCCGGTCCCAGGTGCCCTCTTTCCACTGGTACGGCGCTTTCACGCTGACTTCCTTGGCCAGGTCCATGCCTTTGAGGCCGGGGAAGTCGCGGGCGGCGGCCAGCGCGCGGGCTTCGTCCACATCGTCGCCGGCCAGAATGCAGCCGTTCTGGGCGCCCTTGTCGCGCAGAATGCGCGTCAGCCGGCGCGTGTCGATGTCGGCGATGGCGACGATGCCCCGGGCCTTGAGGTACTCAGGCAGGGACTCCTGGGCGCGCCAGTTGCTCACGGTGAGCGTGAGATCACGTATCACCAGGCCGGCGGCCCAGACGCGATCGGATTCATCATCTTCCGGGTTCACCCCGGTATTGCCGATGTGTGGATAGGTCAGGGTCACGATCTGCTTGGCATAAGACGGATCGGTGAGAATTTCCTGATAGCCGGTCATGGCGGTGTTGAACACCACTTCACCCACGGTTTCACCCGTGGCGCCAATGGCGACACCCCGAAAGAGGCTTCCATCTTCCAGAGCTAGAATGGCGGGTACCGTCAACGCAACCTCCTGGCGGATAGGGACTTGGGAGATCGGTGGCGGGGGCCGTGCATTACCGCAACCGTTCGGCAGGGTTCGCAAAAAAGCGAGATGGATTGCTCCACCTCGCTTTTCAGGAAATACACATCTTCACTCGGCCACCCGCTCGCCCATCTTGGGCAGGGCCGTATTTTAGGACGTTCACGGCACGCTGTCACGCCGAGACTGCCCTAACGTTTGCCCCAACCGGCACTTTCGCCGGCCAGACCCAGTACATCCTGCATATCAAACAGGCCTTTGGGCTGCTCGGCCAGCCATACCGCGGCCCTTACGGCGCCGCGTGCGAACGACATCCGGCTGGACGCCTTATGGGTGATTTCCACCCGCTCGCCGTCGGCGGCGAACAGCACCGTGTGCTCACCGACGATGTCACCGGCACGGATGGTCTCGAAACCGATGGTCTGGCGGTCGCGTTCGCCGGTGCGGCCTTCACGGCCGTAGACCGCGCACTGGTCCAGATCGCGGCCCAGCGTCTGCGCGACCACCTCGCCCATGCGCAGCGCGGTGCCCGAGGGTGCATCGATCTTGTGGCGGTGATGGGCCTCGATCACCTCAATGTCGACATCGTCGCCGAGCACTTGGGCGGCGGTCTCCAGCAGCTTGAAGCACAGATTCACGCCGATCGAGTAATTCGGCGCGAAGCAGATGGCGACCTCCTCGGCGGCGTCGCGCAGGGCCGCTTGCTGGTCCGCGCTCAGCCCGGTGGTGCCGATCACCAGCCGGGTGCCGGCGGCCCGGCAGATTTCCACGTTACGCGCGGTGGCTTCGGGGACGGTGAAATCAATGAACACGTCGGCGTCGCCGGCGACCTGTTCCAGGTTGTCCGCCAGGGTCACCCCCAGACGCCCCTGCCCCATCAACTCACCGGCGTCCACGCCGATCAGGCTGGAGCCGGGTACGTCCACGGCGGCGGCCAACTCGGTATCCGGGTTGGCCAGAGTGGCCTCCATCAGAATCCGGCCCATGCGCCCGGCGGCGCCGATAATGCCTACTTTCATCACATTTGCCCGCTGTTCGGTTTCATCACAAGGTAGCGCTTTAAAGCCCGTCGAAGAAGCGCTTCACGCCCTCGAACCAGCTGGTGCGACGGGGATTGTGCCGTTCACCGCCCTTGTCCATGGAATCCTGGAACTGGCGCAGCAGGTCCTTCTGCTCACTGGAAAGCTTGACCGGCGTTTCCACCACCACCTTGCACAGCAAGTCGCCGGGCGGCCCGCCGCGCACCGGCGTCACGCCTTTGCCGCGCATGCGGAACAGCTTGCCGGTCTGGGTTTCCGGCGGCACTTTCAGTTTCACCTGGCCGTTCAGGGTCGGCACCTCCAGCTCGCCGCCCAGGCTGGCGTCGACGAAGCTGACCGGCACTTCCACATGCAGGTTCTCACCCTCGCGGGTGAAGATATTGTGCGGCCGGACCGCCACCTGCACGTACAGATCCCCGGGCGGCGCGCCCTGCATGCCCGCCTCGCCTTTACCGGCCAGACGGATGCGGTCGCCGGTATCGACACCGGCGGGAATCTTCACGGACAGGGTCTTGGTGGTCTGTACCCGTCCCTGGCCACCACAGTGGTCACAGGGGTTTTCGATCACCCGGCCTTCGCCGTGACAGGTGGGGCAGGCCTGCTGCACCGTGAAGAAGCCCTGTTGCATGCGCACCTGACCCATACCCGCACAGGTCGGGCAGGTCACCGGCTGCTCGCCGGGCTTGGCACCGGAGCCGTCACAGACCTCGCAGGGGTCCCAGCTGGGCACGCGGATCTTCTCTTCGCAGCCGTGCACCGCCTGCTCCAGGCTCAACTCCAGGGTGTAGCGCAGGTCGGCGCCGCGGGCCGGGCCGCGACGCCCGCCGCCACCGCCGAAAATATCGCCAAAGATGTCGCCGAAAATATCGCCAAAGCCGCCTCCACCGAAGCCACCGGCGCCCGCGCCGCCACCGGCCTGGCCATTGACGCCGGCATGGCCGAACTGGTCGTAGGCTGCCCGCTTCTGCTCATCGGAGAGCACTTCGTAGGCTTCCTTGGCCTCCTTGAACTTGGCCACCGCTTCCTGGTCATCCGGGTTTCGGTCCGGATGGTATTTCATCGCCAGGCGGCGGTAGGCTTTCTTGAGATCCTGCTGGCTGGCGTCCTTGGAGGCCCCCAGCACTTCGTAATAATCACGTTTGGACATAATGGGTCCGCTTTATTCAACGTCGACTTTTTAAGCTAAGACGCCGGGCCCCAAGGCCCGGCGTTGCTGGCTCTACGTCAGACACAGGCCCGACGGTTATTTCTTCTTGTCGTCGTCCACTTCTTCGAACTCAGCGTCGACCACATCATCGCCGGACTTGGGCTGCTCGCCAGCACCAGCCTCGCCACCTTCGGCTTGCTGCGCCTCGGCATACATCTTCTGAGCCAGATTTCCGGACGCTTCGGTGAGCGCCTTGGTCTTGGCATCAATGTCGTCCTTGTCACTGCCTTTCAGCGCTTCCTCGAGCTCGCCGATGGCCTTGTTGATGGCCTCTTTTTCCTCGTCGGACGCCTTGTCACCGGCCTCTTCGAGGGTCTTGCGGGTGGCGTGCACCAGGTGGTCGCCCTGGTTACGCGCCTGCACCAGCTCCTCGAACTTCTTGTCCTCGTCGGCGTGCGCCTCGGCGTCCTTGACCATCTGATCCACTTCGTCGTCGGACAGGCCGGAAGACGCCTTGATCTGAATGGTCTGTTCCTTGCCGGTGGCCTTGTCCTTGGCGCCCACGTGCAGAATGCCGTTGGCGTCGATGTCGAAGGTCACTTCAATCTGCGGCACGCCGCGCGGGGCCGGCGGAATGTCTTCCAGGTTGAACTGGCCCAGGGACTTGTTCTGGTTGGCCTGCTTGCGCTCGCCCTGAAGCACGTGCACGGTCACCGCGGTCTGGTTGTCATCGGCGGTGGAGAACACCTGCGACGCATTGGTCGGGATGGTGGTGTTCTTCTCGATCAGCGGCGTCATCACGCCGCCCATGGTTTCGATACCCAGGGTCAGCGGGGTCACGTCCAGCAGCAGCACGTCGGTCACGTCGCCGGCCAGTACCGCGCCCTGGATGGCGGCGCCGATGGCCACGGCTTCGTCCGGGTTAACGTCCTTACGGGCGTCCTTGCCGAAGAAGTCGGCCACTTTCTTCTGCACCATGGGCATGCGGGTCTGGCCGCCCACCAGGATCACGTCGGTGATGTCGGAGGTTTTCACGCCGGCATCCTTGATCGCGGTCTTGCACGGCTCCAGGGAGCGGGACACCAGCTGCTCCACCAGGGATTCCAGCTTCGCCCGGGTCAGTTTCACCACCAGGTGCTTGGGACCGCTCTGGTCGGCGGTGATGTAGGGCAGGTTGACCTCGGTCTGCTCGGCGGAGGACAGCTCGATCTTGGCTTTCTCGGCCGCTTCCTTCAGGCGCTGCATGGCCAGGGCGTCGCCGCCCAGGTCGATGCCGGAGTCCTTCTTGAACTGGTCGGCCAGGAAATTAATGATCGCCAGGTCGAAATCCTCGCCACCCAGGAAGGTGTCGCCGTTGGTGGCCAGCACTTCGAACTGGTGCTCACCGTCCACTTCCGCGATCTCGATGATGGAGATATCGAAGGTACCGCCACCCAGGTCGTAGACCGCGATGGTGCGGTCACCGCCTTTCTTGTCCAGACCATAGGCCAGGGCCGCGGCGGTGGGTTCGTTGATGATGCGCTTGACCTCGAGACCGGCGATGCGGCCGGCGTCCTTGGTGGCCTGGCGCTGGGAATCGTTAAAGTAGGCGGGCACGGTGATCACCGCCTCGGTGACTTCCTCACCGAGATAGTCTTCCGCGGTCTTCTTCATTTTCTTGAGGACCTGCGCGGAAATCTGCGGCGGCGCCTGTTTCTCGCCCTTCACTTCCACCCAGGCGTCACCGTTATCGGCCTTGGTGATCTTGTAGGGCACCATTTTGATGTCCTTTTGAACCACCTCATCCTCGAAACGACGACCGATCAGACGCTTCACCGCGTACAGGGTGTTAGTCGGATTGGTCACCGCCTGACGCTTGGCCGCCTGGCCCACGAGGATTTCATTGTCCTCGGTGTAGGCGATGATGGACGGCGTCGTGCGCGCGCCCTCGGCGTTCTCGATAACCTTGGTTTTGTCCCCTTCCATCACAGCCACACAGCTGTTGGTGGTACCCAGGTCAATACCGATGATCTTACCCATAACGATTCCTTCTCCTTCACACGGTCCGGGCCTCGAATGATCGCCCGGACGGCTGAAACTGTTTGACTTGCCAGCTATATGGCGGCTGGCGTGTTCTTTTCAAGAGTGCCCGAGGGCACTCTCAGGTCTTGCTGACCACCACCCGGGCCGGACGAATCAGACGGCCGTTGAGCTGGTAGCCTTTTTCCAGCACCTCGACCACGGAGTTGGGCTCCACATCGGGGGCCGGAATCATGGTCATGGCTTCGTGGTGCTCTGGATTGAACGGCTCACCCTGCGGATCGATCTGTTCCAGGTTGTACTTGGCGAACACATCGAGCAGTACTTTCAAGGTGAGCTCCAGCCCTTCGCGGGCCGGTTTGAGCGCTTCGTCCTCGGGATCCAGAGTCGCCAGACCCCGTTCCAGGCTGTCCGCCACGGTGAGAATGTCACCGGCGAACTTCTCCAGCGCGAACTTGTGGGCGCTTTCCACGTCCCGTTCGGCGCGGCGGCGCACGTTCTGCATCTCGGCCTGGGCGCGGACGTCGGCTTCCGCCAGCGCCTTCTCCACCTTGGCGAGCCGTTCCTGCGTCTGGGCCAGCTCTTCTTCCACTGACGGCCCACCCTCTGGCGACTCGTCCCGCGTCACGGGCGCGTCCGCGGCCGCGGTCTCCACCTCGCCGGTCACCGCATCGGTGTCGGCGAAGCCTTGCTCGTCCTGGGCCGGGGTCTGCTGTTCGTTCTGTTGTTGCTTGTCCTGTTCGCTCATATCCACTCCACACGTCCCGAATTCTGGGAAAGCGGGCAAAGATATGGGAACGGCAGCGCCGGATTCAAGGGAAGAAGGGGCAGTTGATAGTTGATAGTGGACAGTTGATAGCTGGCGCGGTCTCGCTTGGCGAGGCGTAGAGGCCGTGCCCGCGCCGTCGATTCGCGGGCACGGCCCAGCTTCAAGAAGCCCCGATGTCGCGTCTTTTCGCTGTCAACTGTCCACTATCAACTGTCAACTGTTCTTAGAGTTGGGTAAGCGCGGCGGAGAGGATGCGGGCGGTGATGTCGACGGTGGGGATGACCTTCTCGTAGTCCATGCGGGTCGGGCCGACCACCGCCAGGACGCCCACCGGGCCGTTGTCGACCTTGTAGGGGGCGGAGACCAGGGAATATTCCTCGAACGGCTGGTAGCCGGACTCGCGGCCGATGAAGATCTGCACGCCGTCGGCTTTCATGCTGCGCTCCAGCAGATGCAGGATGTCGCGCTTGCGGTTGAAGGCGTCGAACAGATCGCGGACCTTCTCGATGCTGTCCATCTGGCCGCCTTCCAGCAGGTTCGACTCCCCGGACACCACGTAATCGGAGTCCTTGCGCTCCTGGCGCAGCGCCTTGCCGGCAATGTCCATGGTCGCCTGCATGAGCACGTCCATCTGCGCCCGGTCCGCGTCCATGGTGCTCAGCAGCCCTTCGCAAATGTTGTCCAGATCGCAACCGGCGTAGGTCTTGTTGATGTAGTTGGCGGCCTGGCGCAGCTCTATCTCGGTGTAATCGCGGCTGGTGTGGATGATGCGGTTCTGCACCTCGGAGCGGTTGACCACCAGCACCACCAGCACCCGCTGGCCGGAGAGGGGCAGAAACTCCACCTGCCGCAGGGTGGTCACGTCCCGGCGCGGCACCGCCACCAGCCCCGCCATGCGGGTGAGTTCCGCCAGGCTCCGCGAGGCCTGGGACACCAGCGCCTCCGGCGACTGGTCCGGCGCCAGCATCTGCCGCAGTTCCTCGCGCAGGCGGGCGTTGTCCGGTCGCTCCATGGTGCTGGATGCCAGCAGCGTATCCACGTAAAGCCGGTAGCCACGCTCGGTGGGCACTCGGCCGGCGGAGGTATGGGGGCTGGCCAGCAACCCCATGTCTTCCAGCTCCGCCATCAGGTTACGAATGGTGGCCGGACTGACCGCAAGGCCGCTGCCGGTAGCCAGGGTCTTGGAGCCCACCGGCTGGCCGTGGCGGATGTGCCGCTCCACCAGCGCCATCAGCAACCGTTGTTTGCGTTCGTTCAATTCCAACTTGGCCATACTTCTATTACCCGTGATGAACCCTCAGTATAACCACGGAACGGGCATTCTCCGCACACCGGCGCACCGGCGTCCAGCAACGGGGCTTACACTGGCCGCCGGAATCGCCTAATATCGACCCACTACTGGCCAAAAGGACAGTCCATGTTCACGCACCTCAGTGTTCGCCACTTCGCCACCGTCGACCAGTTGGAACTGGAGCCCGAGCCCGGCCTGACCGTGATCAGCGGCGAGACCGGCGCCGGCAAGTCGGTGATCATCGATGCCCTGTCGTTGACTCTGGGTGAACGGGCCGACAGCGCCGTGGTGCGCCCCGGCTGCGACCGCGCGGAAGTGCTGACCACCTTCGATGTAGCCGACAACCCGGCGGCCCGGGCCTGGCTGGGCGAGCGCGAGCTGGATAACGGCAACGAATGCCTGCTGCGCCGCACGGTGCGCGCCGATGGGCGCTCGCGCGCCTACATCAACGGCACGCCCACGCCGCTCACCGAAGTCCGCGAGCTGGGCGAAATGCTGATCAGCATCCACAGTCAGCATGAGCACCAGGCCCTGTTACGCAAGGAAACCCACCGCCAGCTGCTGGACAACTTCGGCGAGGCCGGCGCCCAAGCGGAACAGGTGCGCGACCACTGGCGCGCCTGGCAAAAAGCCCGCCGCGCCCACGACCAGGCCCTGGCCGGCGCCCGCGAGCAAACCGAGCGGCAGGAGTTGCTGCGCTTTCAGCTCGAAGAGCTGGATGCGCTGGCGCTCACTGAAGGGGAGCTGCCGGAACTGGAACAGGAACAGCAGCGCCTGGGCAACGCGGAAGCGCTGATACGGCTCTGCCAACAGGCGGTCACCGCCCTTTACGACGGCGACGAAGGCACCTGCAACGACCAGCTCGGCCAGGTCAGCCACTGGGTGGAGGAAGCGCGCCGCAGCGACGACGCCCTGGCCACGGTGTTCGACACGGTGGAATCCGCCCGCCTGCAGGTGGAGGCCGCCGCCGACGACCTGCGCCATTATCTGGAAAAGCTGGATCTGGACCCGCAACGCCTCAGCCAGGTGGAAGAGCGGCTCGATCAGACCTATACGCTGGCACGCAAACACCGCCTGCGCCCCGAGGAACTGATCGAACATCATCGCAAGCTGGCCGAGGAAGCGAACACCCTGGAGCATTTCGACGAGCACCTGGAAGCGCTGGCCGCCGCCGAGCAGACGGCCCGCGAAGCCTACATGGAAAGCGCCCGGGCCCTGGGCCGCCGGCGCCGGGAGGCGGGCACGCGCCTGACCCAGCAAATCCAGAAGCAGCTCAAGGCGCTGGGCATGAAGGCGGCCCGCCTGGAAACCGTGCTGGAAGAGAGCAAACCCGGGCCGGACGGCCTGGAAGAGGTGGAGTTCCGCTTTTCCGCCAACCCGGGGCAGCCGCTACGGGCGCTGGCCAAGGTCGCTTCCGGGGGCGAACTGTCCCGCGTGAGCCTGGCGATTCAGGTGATTTGCGCGCGCAACCTGACCGTACCCAGCCTGGTCTTCGACGAGGTGGACGTGGGCGTGGGCGGTGGCGTGGCGGAGATCGTCGGCCGCCTGCTGCGCGAGCTGGGCGAACACGCCCAGGTACTGTGCATCACCCACCAGCCGCAGGTCGCCGCCCAGGGGCACCAGCACTGGCAAGTGCACAAGATTCAAGGGAAGGACACCACCCACACCCGCATCCAAAGCCTGGATACCGGGGCCCGCGTGGAGGAAGTGGCGCGCATGCTGGGGGGTGTGGAAATCACCGAATCCACCCTGACCCACGCCCGCGAGATGCTGGACAAGGGCCAACGGGTGGCCTGAAAGGGCCGGCTAGCGCTTAACGCTTCTTGCCTTTCGGCTTCACGTAGAGGACCAGGGAGTGGTCGACGATTTCGTAGCCGTGCTTCTCGGCGATCATGTGCTGGCGGTTCTCGATCTCTTCGTCCATGAACTCCACCACTTCGC
The DNA here is from genome assembly GCA_002389055.1 of Alcanivorax sp. UBA4485. Classification (GTDB taxonomy): domain Bacteria; phylum Pseudomonadota; class Gammaproteobacteria; order Pseudomonadales; family Alcanivoracaceae; genus Alloalcanivorax. Next base: position 186 of record DGNT01000124.1, on the reverse strand, counting down.
CGGTCTCCATGCACACCATATGGTCGTGGTGCTCTTCATCAGCCAGCTCGAACACGGCGGAGCCGCCCTCGAAGTTGTGGCGCAGCACGATACCGGCCTGCTCGAACTGGGTCAGCACCCGGTATACGGTGGCCAGTCCCACATCCTCGCCGGTATCCATTAAGGCCTTGTAGATGTCCTCGGCGC
>DGNT01000027.1 GCA_002389055.1 Alcanivorax sp. UBA4485 | reverse complement strand
CCTGGGTTTGGGCCAGGGCCGGTTGGATGAGCGATAGCGGGGTCAGCAAGCCGAGCAGCAAAAGCGCCTTGGGCGCGGTGGTTCCGGTGTTCATTCTTTGGCTCCAGCGTGGGTTCGCGGTGTTGTTTTCGCGTGCTTTTTGTGTCTCTTACCTATGAAGACAAAGCAGGGGAGCCAATCGGGCAGTCTCGCCGCGAATTTTTTTTGGAAGTGGGCTCTTTGGTGGGAGCGGGCCCAGCCCGCGAAAGGCAAGCTCTGCTTGCCGGCAGGATTCCAGAGACTTTGTTGGTGCCGCCGTTAGAGAGGGCTCTGGGATCCTGCCGGGTGGCTGGCGCCACCCTTTCGCGAGCAGGCTCGCTCCCACAAAAGAGCCCGCTCCCACAACAGGGCAACTCGCATAAGTTTTTTATTGGGGGCGGACGGTGACGTACCAGGGGGTGAGGTAGCGCACTTCCAAATCGAGAGTATCGGCGAGCAGGGCCAGGGCGGCGTCACTGTTGTTGGCCGGGAGGACGCCGGTAAATCTGCGCGGGCTTTGGGCGAGGGCGTCGTCCAGCGTCAGCAGGCCGGGGCGGTGGCGGGCCAGGCGTTCGACCACGTCCGTGAGGGGCGCGTTGCTGAAGGCCAGACGGCCGTCGACCCAGTCCGGGCGCTGGCTTGCAGTGGCGTTGCGGGCGAGGACGCCGTCGCGGTTGAGGTCCGCCTGTTGGCCGGCGCGAAGTTCCAGCCCGTCGCCGCCGTGGCGGGGCGTTACCGCCACCGTGGATTCTTGCACCGCCACCCGGGTGAAGCCGTGTTCCAGGCGTACGCTGTATTGGGTGCCCAAGGCGGTGGCGGTAAGGTCGCGGGTGACCACCTGGAAGGGCCGATCCGGGGCCTTGGCGACGGTGGCCAGCAGCTCGCCGCGCACCAGTTCCACGGTGCGGGTGGCGTCGCTGTAGTCCAGGTCGATGGCGCTGCCGCTGTTGAGCACCACCCGGCTGCCGTCGGGCAGGGTGAGGCTGCGGATCTCCCCGGCGGCGGTGCGGTGGTCGGCGGTCCAGTAGGCCCAGGGCAGCTGGGTGCCGAGCAGCGCCGCGAGCAACACGGCGCCCAGGCCGGTGAGCCGCCGGCGGTGCTGACGGCGCCGGGCCTGTGCCGGCTCGGTGGCCTGCCACATGCGCTCGATTTGCTCGAGCACCTGGCGGCGGCGCGGGTCCTTGGCCTGCCAGGTGTCGCATTCCGCCTGCAGGCGGGGGCGCTCGTCGGCGCCGGCGGTCTGCAGGGCGACCACCCATTCGGCGGCCTGCTGACGGATGCGGTTCAGCTCAGACATGACGCGTCCGCCAGGCTGTCGTAGAGGCGCGCGTGGCAATGGGCGAAGGCCTTGGCAAGATACTGTTTGACGCTGCTTTCGGAGACCGACAGACGGCGTGCGATCTGCCGGTAGGTGAGGCCCTCCAGGCGCGCCATCAGGAAGGCGCGGCGCGGTTTCTCGGGCAGCTCGTCCACCAGCAGCTTGAGCACCGTCACCAGCAGGTCCCGGGCGGCGGCGATCTCCGCCGGGCCGCGCTGGTCGCGGGTCTCCACCAGAATCGCCACCTGGCGCAGGGCTTCCTCTTCCACCTGTCGGCGGTGGTGGCGGTTGATCATCAGCCGGCTGGCGATGACCATCAGATAGGCGCGCGGATCGCGCAGCGCCTCCAGCGACTGCTCGCCCAGAATCAGCCGCAGAAAGGTGTCCTGGCTCAGGTCCGCCGCGTCCTGCGGGCAGCGCAGCCGCCCGTGCAGCCAGTGCGTCAGCCAGCCGTGGTGCGCCGCATACAGCTCGCCCAGTTCCCGTTGGGAACCGGGCAGCAGGGGCTGGCTGTTGGTGGCGGCGCCGGACATAGGATTCGATTCGCATTTATAATTGAGAGTGATTATCAATTAAAGAATGACAGGGCGCAACTCATGCTGCTCACGATGCTCGAAGAATGAGCGGGACGGGGCGGACCTGCTGAAAATTGCTGGTTTTTGAGCAGGTCGGATAGCGTCATGCGCTTTTAGCTTTAAAGGTGTCCGGTTTATTTTGTGACTTGGCGACAAATGCCCACACTTGTTGACTGTGTTGCTCGCCGCTTGTAAAAACAGTTAACCGCAAAGAAAGCGGTTAAAAGAATTAAGTGAAGCGAAGCTCGCTTCTTTATGACGGTGTTTTTAACGCTCAAAAGGTATTTGAGTGTTTCATTGCAGGGAAGGCATCACGGAAGTCCTTCAAATAAAAGGGGTTATCATGAAAAAGTTCGCGGCTCTCCTGTTTGCTTCAATGATGTTTGTTGGGGTGGCGCAGGCGCACTCTGGTGGCACTGACGAGAATGGTTGTCACGCAGGTTCCAAGCCTTATCACTGTCATTAAATAATAGCTCGCTGCCCCGATAAGCTGAGGGCTTATCGGGGCGGTGTTTCTTGTCCTGTTTTCTGCGGTGGGGATCAAGGATGATTGAGGTGGACCTTAACGGAACGCGATATAACGCGTCGGACGTCAATCCGGGCTGGCTAAACGAACAGATTCGTAGAAGGGAAGATAACGGCGTATCTGTCTGCCTACGAGTATGTATCAATCGAGAGAACGTCTCGCTGTCTCTTTCATGGGGCGACTGCGGAAAAGCGTCAGGTGGCCGCAAACCAAGCTCTGAAGAGCAAGGAGTCTTGGCTATCTGGAATAAACTTGATTGCGGGACCGGTCCAATTAATCCTGGGAAGTTGATTGCTTTCCTTAATCAGATCCAATGAATAGCGGCTGGTCTGGGGAGGGCTGAAGGACGGATCGGCGTCTTATGTCCGCCGTACTGATGAGCGTGCAATGTAGTGGGGGGGGAATATGGCACTAGTCAAATGTAAGGAATGCGGGCAACAAATAAGTACCAAGGCGGAAAAGTGTCCGAGCTGTGGCGCAAAAGCGCCTCGTAAGACCTCACCGGTCACCTGGATGGTCTTGGTGGCGATCTTGCTGATTGTCTATATTTCAGTTCAGTCTCCGTCCTCTCCTACGTCCTCTATGGCAACGGCAAGCAATAGCGACGATCGGACGAAATCAAAAGATGTGAGTAAAGAGGAGCCTCCTTCGTTACCGGAATGGAGAACGTTTGAGTCAGAAGACGAAATGACTGGAGAGCGTTCCGCTTTTGCGACCTCACCCCGGAGCTCTCCAAGGCGGCCAATGGAATTTCCCTACCAGGGCGCGAGAGCATGGCTCGGTGTCGGTTGTGATAAAAACAGCGAGTGGGCGTATATCGGATTCACCAAAACCCCTAATCTGAACAATACTGAAACCAAGGACGGCTATAACCTCATAAATACCAGAGTGAAGTGGGATGACTCGGTGAGTAGAACCAGTTTCACACAGGACTGGGGGGCGGATTTCCTTCATTTCCGCGCTGACTCCGCGGCGATCCAGAGGCTAATGGCTGCCCGCGAAATGTTGATTGAGTTGGATTGGCACAGCCAACGTCCAGTTCATTTCCCTTTCACTCTGCGTGGATCCTCTAAAGCGATCGGTGCCATCCGGGAGAAATGTTCAAATTATTAGTTTAGACGGCGGACGGCGCCTGTTTCCTGCCGTGCTGGTCGTGGTGGCGTTCTTCGTCGGGCTAGCAATTCTCGCCCCCGCGCCTGAATGGCGATGGTTCGTCGGTTTCTACGCGCTGATGAGCGCGATCAGCTTTTCACTGTATGGCCTGGATAAGCGGGCCTCGACGCGCGGCGGCTGGCGTACGTCGGAGGCTCGGCTTCACTTGGTCGAGTTGCTAGGCGGCTGGCCCGGCGCCCTGTTGGCGCAACGGGTGTTTCGCCATAAGACCCGCAAGACCTCGTTCCTGGTGATGTTCTATGTGGCGGTGGTGGCCAATCTTGCTGCGCTGGCGTGGATACTTTACGCGGACTCGGGGACGGTCCTGCGCGCCGCGCGGGTCACAGGTGTTGTCCTGCCGTTCTGAGTGGGCTATACCTCGACCGCACCGGTTAACCGATGCTATTGATCACACCTGTCATAGTCATGAGGTGCGCACCATGTCCGTGAGGTTCTCGGAAGACGTCGTTCCGCTTTCGGATCTGAAGGCCAATCCCGACAAGGTGATTGACCGGGTTCAGGAGTCTCATCGCCCTGTTTTGCTGACCAGCCATGGTCGCGGAGTGGCCGTTATTCAGGGGCTGGAAGATTACGAGAAGACCCTGGAGGAGCTACGGTTCGTGAAGGCGGTGGCTCAGGGAGTCATGGTGTCCGAGGTCCAGGGGAAGGTGGTGGATGCGGACGAGGTTCATGAGTGGCTCGCCAGTTGGGGCACCGACGATGAGAAAGATGCACCGGGGTCTGGGCAGTGAGGGCTAGGGGCTCTAACCCCCTGTAACATGCCCTAATCGACATTATGACCAACAGGGGGTGCCATGACCGCGAGCACGGTTGCGTTGTGGAGTTGCGGGCTTTTCTTTCTGACCGGCCTGCTGACCGGGGTTTGGAAGTACGTTCAGATCAGAGGCAGTGACAAGGCCCGGGCGCATTACTATGTGGATGTCGCCCACCGGGCGAGCCTGATGTACGCGTTTGCCTGCCTGGTGCTGGAGCGCTTTGCTTCGCTCAGCGTCTGGCCGGAGTGGGTGAACGTGCTGGCGGTGTTGGCGTCGGTGCTGTTCTTCGCGTTGGCGGTGGGCAGCTACATTCTGCACGGCGCGCTCAAGGACACCCGCAACCAGCTGCAGAAGCCGCACGCGTTCGGTTCCGGGGTTTTGCCTGCGTGGCTGATGAGCGCCTTTATGTGGGCCCTGGTGGCCGGCGAGATCGGCGGTTTCCTGGTGCTGTTCGCCGGCTTCGCCGCCGCCTAGGCGGCGTTGCCGGTGAAGGCCGGCGGGCGGTTCAGTCCCCGCCGGTGGGCGTCACCCGCCAGATCGTGTTGGACAGATCATCGGCGATGATCAGCGCGCCCTCCGGGTCCACGGTGACGCCCACGGGCCGGCCGCGGGCGTTGCCGTCGTCGTCGAGGAAGCCGGTGGCGAAGTCGATGGGCTCGCCGTCGGGTTCGCCGTTGCTGAACGGCACGAACACCACTTTGAAGCCCACCGGCACGCTGCGGTTCCAGCTGCCGTGCTGGCCGACAAAGGCGCCCTCGGCGAACTGCCCGCCCATGTTTCCATCGGAGAAGTCCACGCCCAGCGCGGCCACGTGGGAGCCGAGCGCGTAGTCCGGTTTGATGGCGCTTTCCACTTTCTCCGGCTTCGGCGGTTTGACGCGGGTGTCCACGTTGTCGCCCCAGTAGCTGTAGGGCCAGCCGTAGAAGGCGCCTTCTTGCACCGAGGTCAGGTAATCCGGCACCAGGTTGGCGCCCAGTTCGTCCCGTTCGTTGACCACCGTCCAGAGCTGGTCCGTATCCGGGTGGATGGCGAAGGCAGTGGGGTTGCGCAGGCCGGTGGCGTAGGGCTTATGCCGGCCGCTTTCCGCGTCGATCTGCCAGACCATGGCGCGGTCTTCCTCCACGTCCATGCCTCGTTCACCGATGTTGCTGTTGGAGCCGATGCCCACGTAGAGGAATTCACCGTCGGGGCCGGCGGTCATCGCCTTGGTCCAGTGGTGGTTGATCTTGGCCGGCAGGTCGGTGACTGTCTCCGGCGGGCCGCTGGCCCGGGTCTGGCCTTCCTCGTAGTCGAAGCGCACCAGGGCGTCCTGGTTGGCGACATAGAGGGTGTCGTCGATCAGCGCCAGGCCGTAGGGGGCGTTGAGGTTATCGGCGAACACTTCCCGGGTTTCGTAGCGGCCGTCGCCGTTGTCGTCGCGCAGCAGGGTGAGCCGGTTGCCCGGCTTCACCGAGGTGGTGCCTTGCTTCTTGATAAAGCCCGCGATCACGTCCTCGGGGCGCATGGCCGGCGCGTTGCCGCCGCCGGAGCCTTCCGCCACCAGGATGTCGCCGTTGGGCAGCAGCAGGGTCTGGCGCGGAATCTTCATGTCCTTGGCGATGGCTTCGATCTGGTAGCCGTCCGGCACCGTGGGCTTCTCATCGCCCCATTCGGTGGGCGTGGAAATGTCCATGCTGGGCAGCAGCCCGCGGCTGGGTTCGGGCAGCGTCGGGTTGGGGCCGGTCTCCGGCGGTGCCGGGTCGCCACCGCAGGCGGTCAGGGTGGAGAGCGTGGCCAGCGTGAACAGCGCCAGCGCGGGTATTGAAATCGTCTTAGCGTGCATGAGCCACCTCCCGGGCGCGCAGCCCCGCATAGCCGATCCAGCTGGCGATCAGCGCCAGCAAGGTCACCACCACCGACAGCCACAGGCCGGCGGGCATGGCCGCCCAGCCGTCCTTCGCGTGGACCAGCGCGTTGATGAAGCCCACGGCCATCATCACCAGCAGCACGATTAAATAGGCGAAGTGTTTACCGGTGCGCTGCTGCCCGCTGACCAGGCACTCGATCAGCGCCCACAGCGTCACCAGGGCGCCCGTCAGCATGGCGCCGGCGATCAGCCAGGAGGCGAAGTTGGTCCACTGCACTTCATAGGTGGACGAATAGGCCAGGTCACTGAGCAGCGCGCCCAGGAACAGCGGCAGTGGAAAGGCAAGCAGGATGGCATGCAGCGGATGCAGCGCACGCGGGTAATCCGTTACATTGTTGTCAGCCATGACAGATCTCTCGCTTTTTTGAGGCTCTTCCCGTGCTACGCCCCTTTCGCGACTAATGCAAAGGGGCAAGCGCGTGCTCCATCAAATAGCCGGCGAATTTTAATATCTTTAATAGTTTGAGCGATGGCACGGCTATTGCTTTGGCTCTCGCATGACTCAACACTCTGACCCCATGAACGAGCGCGTGGACGCCGTGCGGCGCAAGCTGGACGTGGACGTCTGCAGCCTCTACCTCGCCCATCCGGACCGGCAAAGCCTGGAAATCGTCGCCACCAGCGGCCTGCACCGGAGCGTGATCGGCAAGCAGTTGAGCTATGACCAGGGCCTCACCGGCAAAGTGGCCCGCACCCGCCTGCCGGTGGTGGCCCGGGTGATCCAGGACCACGCCGACTACTTCCATGTGGCGGGCTCCGGCGAGGAGCGCTTCAAGAGCTACCTGGGCATCCCCCTGGAGTACGACGACGTGCTGTACGGCGTGCTGGTGGTGCAGACCGAGCAGACCAAAACCTTCTTCCACCGGCATATCCAGGAGGTGCACAGCGCCGGGCGGGATCTGATGGCGTCATTGATGGCGCTGACGTCGGTTTCCGGGTTTGTAACTCACTGAATGTTCTGGTTTTATTGATCTCCTATTGGGGATTATCAGTGACATATCGGGGGATGCAATGGGTAAAAAAATAATCAGGGACACCCTGGAGAACGAGGAGCGGCTCAAAACATTCGCGGTGCTGAACGAGATGACGGTGGAGGCGGCCAGGGAAATCCTGGAGCGCCTGCTGGAGAGGCCCGGGATTTCCGACGAGGTGAACAAGTACGTCTTCTCGGAGGACCGCAGCGACGAATTCAGAGGCTACGTCGCCGGGGACGAAAAAGGCTACCAACGGGGCCATGAGACCGGTTTCTTTAAAGGCGTGCTTCTGGGCGCCCTGGCCGGGGCCGGCGCCGTGGCGGCTTACGTCGTCGGCAAGAAATAGAGGCGACCAGGCCGGCGGCGGGGCGCGCGACGGAGCCCGCCCCGGGGCCGCCGGTCAGCACGGACCAAGACGAACCGCCCCAAAACCGGGATAATGGCGCCCACTGAAGGCCATGGCGCGCCCCACTCCTTAATTCCGGTAGTTCCCCCATGCAGATCAACGTCAATTTCCTCGACAACCTCCGCCTCGAAGCCAAGTTCGACGACTTCACCGTGGTCACCGACCAGCCGATCCGCTACAAAGGCGATGGCTCGGCGCCCAGCCCGTTCGATTACTTCCTGGCGTCGTCGGCGTTGTGCGCGGCCTATTTCGTGCGGGTGTACTGCAAGGCGCGGGACATTCCCACGGACAATATCCGGCTGTCGCAAAACAACATCGTCGACCCGGAGAACCGCTACAACCAGATCTTGAAGATTCAGGTGGAGCTGCCGGAGGACATCTCCGACAAGGAC
>DGNT01000033.1 GCA_002389055.1 Alcanivorax sp. UBA4485 | reverse complement strand
CGGATGGTCGGCAACGAGGCGCGGATGCGGGCGTCGCTGGTGACCTTGCCGTCTTTCACCGGCACGTTGAGATCTTCGCGGATCAGCACCCGTTTACCCTTCAGGTCCAGGTCGGTCATGCGTTTGAAGTTCATCGTCTTGCTACCTCGTTAATAGTCACTGGGCGCCGGCCAAGGCCGCTACCCAGTCGAGCAGGCGGTTGGCGTAACCCCATTCGTTGTCGTACCAGGCCACCACTTGCACCATTTCGCCCTGCACCCGCGTCTGCGTGGCGTCAACGATGGCGGATTCGGCCCGGTGATTGAAATCCACGCTCACCAGCGGCTCGTCGTTGTAGCCGATCAACCCGGGCTGTTGCTGGGACAGGGCCCGCAGCCAGGGGTTCAGGGCTTCCGGCGCCGGGGTGCGGTCGAGCAGCAGGGTGAGCTCCACCATGGCCACGTTGAGCGTGGGGACGCGGATCGAGTGGCCGGTGATGCGACCGTCCAGGGCCGGCAACACGTTCTGCACCGCCTTGATGGCGCTGCTGGTGGTGGGAATGATGTTCTGGGCGCCGGCGCGGCCGCGTCGCGGATCCCGGTGCACGTGGTCGAGCAGGGTCTGGTCCGAGGTGTAGGCGTGGATTTCCTTCATCAACGCCTGGCGCACGCCGAACTCCCGGTGCAGGGCCGCCAGCACCGGGGCGATGCAGTGGGTGGTGCAGGAGGCGGCGGACAGCACCCGGCTGTCGGCCTTGAGGTCCTCGTGATTGACGCCGTAAACGATAGTCTGGTCGGCGTAATCGAACGGCACGGCGCCGACGATCACCCGGCCGGCGCCGGCGGTCAGGTGGCGGGCGGCGTCATCGCGGGCACGGAAGCTACCGGAGCATTCCAGCACCACGTCCACGCCGAGCTCCGCCCAGGGCAATTGCTCGGGCTCCGGCTCACTGAACAGGCGCGGCGCCTGGTCGCCGATGCGCAGGCAGCCGTCCACCAGCTCCGCCGGCGCGTTGAGCCGGCCGTGGGTGGTGTCGTAGCGGGTCAGGTAGAGCAGGTCCTCGGCGCGGCCCAGGTCGTTGATCGCCACCAGACGCACGGGCAGAGCCTTGCCCGCCGCTTCCCGCTCCGCCAGGGCGCGGACGAAGGAGCGACCGATACGGCCATAGCCATTGATCGCGATCTTTAACATAGGGACCGAACGTCGGACGCCGGACTCTCGGGTCTCAAATCACACTCTCCACGGCGGCCTGCACCGCCTCGGCGGTAATGTTGAAGTGCTTGTAGAGGTCGCCGGCGGGCGCCGAGGCGCCGAAACCGGTCATGCCCACCACTTTGCCGTCCAGGCCGGTGAAGCGGTACCAGTAGTCGGTGATGCCCGCTTCCACGGCCACCCGGGCGCGCACCGCCGCGGGCAACACCGCTTCCTGGTACTCGCCGCTCTGCGACAGGAAGGCGTCGACGCTGGGCATGGACACCACGCGCACGTTGTTGCCGGCGGCGCCCAGGGCCTCGGCGGCCTGCACCGCCAGCGCCACTTCCGAGCCGGTGGCGATGATGATCGCCTGGGGCTGGCCGTCGCCGGTCTGCAGCAGGGTATAGCCGCCTTTGGCCACGTTGGCCAGCACCGCGTCGTCGCGGTCCATGCAGGGCAGCCCCTGGCGCGAGAAGATCAGCGCGGTGGGGCCGTCGTCACGCTGGACGGCATGCTTCCAGGCCACCGCGGTTTCCACCGTGTCGCAGGGCCGCCAGGTGCTCAGATTGGGGGTCATGCGCAGGTTGGCGATCTGTTCGATGGGCTGGTGGGTGGGGCCGTCCTCGCCCAGGCCAATGGAATCGTGGGTGTAGACCAGGATGTTGGGCTGGTGCATCAGCGCCGCCATGCGCACCGCGTTGCGGGCGTATTCCATGAAGGTCAGGAAGGTACCGCCGTAGGGGCGCAGGCCGCCGTGCAGGCAGATACCGTTCATGGCGGCGGTCATGCCGAATTCGCGCACCCCGTAGTGGATGTAGTTGCCACTGGCGTCGTCGGCGCTGATCGACTTGCAGCCGTTCCACACGGTGTTGTTGGAGCCGCCCAGGTCGGCGGAGCCGCCGGTCAGTTCCGGCAGGCCCGGGCCGAAGGCGTCCAGGGTGTTCTGGCTGGCCTTGCGGCTGGCCACTTTTTCCTTGGCCTGCTGGCACTCGGCGATGAACGCGTCGGCGCGCTGGTCGAAATCCGCCGGCAGTTCGCCGCGCATGCGGCGCAGGAATTCATCGGCCAGTTCCGGGAACTCGGCGCGGTAGGCGTCGAAGCGCTGCTGCCAGGCGGCTTCTTTCTCGGCGCCGGCGTCGTGGGCGTCCCAGGCGTTGCGGAGCTCGTCGGGAATCTCGAAGGGGCCGTGCTTCCAGCCCAGGGCCTCGCGGGTGAGCGCCACTTCGTCGTCGCCCAGGGCGGCGCCGTGGGACTCTTCCTTGCCCTGCTTGTTGGGGCTGCCGAAACCGATGATGGTCTTGCAGCAGATCAGGGTGGGCTGGGCGGTGTTCTTGCGCGCGTTCTCGATCGCCAGCTTCACTTCCTGGGCACTGTGGCCGTCCACATTGGGGATCACGTGCCAGCCGTAGGCGCGGAAGCGCTCCACGGTGTCGTCGGTGAACCAGCCTTCCACCTCGCCGTCGATGGAAATGCCGTTGTCGTCATAGAAGGCCACCAGCTTGCCCAGGCCCAGGGTGCCGGCCAGGGACGCGGCTTCGTGGGAGATGCCCTCCATCATGCAGCCGTCACCCATGAAGCAGTAGGTGTTGTGGTCAACGATGGCGTGGCCGTCGCGGTTGAACTGGGCCGCCATCATTTTTTCCGCCAGCGCCATGCCCACCGCGTTGGCGAAGCCCTGGCCCAGCGGCCCGGTGGTGGTCTCGATACCGGGCGCGTCGCCGAATTCCGGGTGGCCGGCGGTGGGGCTGCCGAGCTGCCGGAAGTTCTTGATGTCGTCCAGGCTGACGCCGTAGCCGGTCAGGTGCAGCAGGCTGTAGAGCAGCATGGAGCCGTGGCCGTTGGAGAGCACGAACCGGTCGCGGTCGACCCAGTGGGGGTTGGCCGGGTTGTGCTTCATGAAGCCGCGCCACAGCACTTCGGCGATATCCGCCATGCCCATGGGGGCGCCCGGGTGACCAGACTTGGCTTTCTGTACCGCATCCATGCTCAGGGCACGGATAGCATTGGCGAGATCACGGGCAGCGGGGGCTGACGACATGCACGGCTCCTGAACGAATTTTGACCAGAGGTGTGAAAAGGGGCGCTATTGTCGCCCAAGCCCGGGGCGGGGGCAAACTCTGGAACCTATATCAATATCTTTTGATGCAGCCCCGAAGGTTCGCTACACTCGCCCCCATGTCTTTACACCCGGCACCGCAGGAACAGGACCTGGACGGCCTGGCGGCCTTTCTGAAGGCGGCCGGCGATCCGCTGCGCCTGGAGGTTCTGCAGGTGCTGGGCCAGAACAGCTTCGGGGTGCTGGAGCTGTGCGAAATCATGGCGATCAAGCAGTCGGGCATGAGCCACCATTTAAAGGTGCTGGCCCAGGGCGGCCTGGTGGAGCGCCGTCGCGAAGGCAACTCGATTTTCTACCGGCGCCGTCTGCCGCCCTCGGACGCGGCCACCGGGCCGCTGCAGGGCGCCCTGTTCGAGCGGCTCGACGCCACGCAGGCGGACCCGGTTACCCGGCAGCGGCTGGCCGGCGTCCAGGCGCAGCGCGCCGCCCAGAGCCGGGCTTTCTTCGCCCGGCACGCGGACGACCTGGCCCGGCATCAGGACCTGATCGCCGAGCACGACCAGTACGCCGAGCAGGCCTGCGAGTTGCTGGATCGGGCTGGCGGCAATAACGGCATTGCGCTGGAGATCGGCCCCGGCGAGGGGCGCTTCCTGGCGCCGCTGGCGAGCCGCTTCGAGCGGGTGCTGGCGCTGGATAACGCCGAGGTCATGCTGGCCCGGGCCCGGGAACGGGTGGCCGGCCAGGGGCTGGATAACGTGGAGCTGGTGTTGGGGGAGTGGCCGGAACACGGTGCCCTTTTACCTCGGGTCGACGCGGTGGTGGTTAATATGGTGCTTCATCATCTGCCCTCGCCGTCCGCCGCTTTGGAAGCGGCGGCCCGGCAATTGAACGAGGGCGGCGTGTTGGTGATCACCGATCTGTGCCGCCACAACCAGCGTTGGGCGGTGGACGCCTGCGGGGATTTCTGGCTCGGCTTCGAGGAAGCCGACCTGGTGAGTTGGGCCGGCCGCGCCGGCCTGGTACTGCGCGAGAGCCTGTTTCTCGCCATGCGTAACGGTTTTCAGGTGCAGGTGCGCAGCTTTCAGCGCGTCACCGCGCATCCATCAAAAAGGGAGCAATCCGGTAATGAGTGAATACAGCATCTTTACCTCCGAGTCGGTCTCCGAAGGCCACCCGGATAAAATGGCCGACCAGATCTCGGACGCGGTCCTCGACGCCATCATCGCCGACGACCCCCACGCCCGCGTGGCGGTGGAAACCATGGTCAAGACCGGCATGGCCATCGTTGCCGGCGAAGTGCGCACCAGCACCTACGTGGAACTGGAAGACATCGTCCGCCAGGTGATCCTGGACATCGGCTACGACAGCTCCGACGTGGGCTTCGACGGCGCCACCTGCGCGGTGCTCAACGGCATCGGCAAGCAGTCCGCGGACATCGCCGTGGGCGTGGACGAGGCGGAAGACAAGGAACAGGGCGCCGGTGACCAAGGCCTGATGTTCGGCTACGCCACCAACGAGACCGACACCCTGATGCCGGCGCCGATCTACTTCTCGCACCGGCTGGTGGAGCGCCAGGCGGAACTGCGCAAGAACGGCCGGCTCGGCTGGCTGCGCCCGGACGCCAAGAGCCAGGTGACCCTGCGCTACGAAAACGGCAAGCCGGTGGCGGTGGACGCGGTGGTGCTGTCCACCCAGCACTCCCCGGACATCAAACTCGCGGATCTGCGTGAAGCGGTGATGGAAGAGATCGTTAAGCCGGTGCTGCCGTCCGAATGGCTGCACGGCGGCACCCAGTACCACATCAACCCCACCGGCAACTTCGTGATCGGCGGTCCGATGGGCGACTGCGGCCTGACCGGGCGCAAGATCATCGTCGACACCTACGGCGGCATGGCCCGCCACGGCGGCGGCGCGTTCTCCGGCAAGGACCCGTCCAAGGTGGACCGTTCCGCCGCCTACGCCGGCCGTTACGTGGCCAAGAACATCGTCGCCGCCGGCCTGGCCGACAAGTGCGAGATCCAGATCAGCTACGCCATCGGCGTGGCCGAGCCGACCTCGATTTCGGTGAACACCTTCGGCACCGGCAAGCTGGACGACAACCGCATCGCCGCCCTGGTGCGCGAGCACTTCGACCTGCGCCCACGCGGCATCATCGAGATGCTTGATCTGCGCCGCCCGATCTACCGGCCCACCGCCAGCTACGGCCACTTCGGCCGCGCAGGCTTCAGCTGGGAAAACACCGACAAAGCGGACGCGCTGAAAGCGGCCCTTTAAACGAATCTGGAGAGACCCATGAACGCAAAAGCGGAAACGCTGCAGGACTACAAAGTCGCCGATATTTCCCTGGCCAAGTACGGCCGCGCGGAGATCGACATCGCCGAAACCGAAATGCCGGCACTGATCGCGATTCGCGAAAAATACCGTGCCGAGCAGCCGCTTAAGGGCGCGCGCATCATCGGCTGCATCCACATGACCATTCAGACCGCGGTGCTGATCGAAACGCTGAAGGCACTGGGCGCGGAAGTGCGCTGGTCCTCATGCAACATCTTCTCCACCCAGGACCACGCCGCCGCCGCCATGGCCGCCGCCGGCGTGCCGGTGTTCGCCTGGAAGGGCGAGACCGAGGAAGAATACATGTGGTGCATCGAGCAGACCTGCCGCGACGGCGAAGGCAACCTGTGGGACGCCAACATGATTCTGGATGACGGCGGCGACCTGACCGGCTACATCCACGAGACCTATCCGCAGATGCTGGACAAGATCCACGGCGTCACCGAGGAAACCACCACCGGCGTGCACCGCCTCTACGAGATGCTCAAGCAGGGTACCTTGAAAGTGCCGGCAGTGAACGTGAACGACTCGGTCACCAAGAGCAAGAACGACAACAAGTACGGCTGCCGTCACTCGCTCAACGACGCCATCAAACGCGCCACCGACCATTTGCTGTCCGGCAAGAAAGCGCTGGTGATCGGCTACGGCGACGTGGGCAAGGGCTCGGCCCAGTCCCTGCGCCAGGAAGGCATGATCGTGAAGATCACCGAGATCGACCCGATCTGCGCCATGCAGGCCTGCATGGACGGCTTCGAAGTGGTCAGCGCCTACAAAGACGGCGTCAACGACGGCACTGAAGCGTCCATCAACAAAGAGCTGCTGGGCACCACCGACATGCTGGTCACCACCACCGGCAACTACGACGTGTGCGACGCCAATATGCTCAAGGCGCTGAAGAAAGGCGCGGTGGTGTGCAACATCGGCCACTTCGACAACGAAGTGGACACGGCCTTCATGCGCAAGACCTGGGAATGGGAAGAAGTAAAACCCCAGGTGCATAAAGTGTGGCGCGACAAGAAAAACCAGGATTTCCTGCTGCTGCTCTCCGAGGGCCGCCTGGTCAACCTGGGCAACGCCACCGGCCACCCCAGCCGCATCATGGACGGCTCCTTCGCCAACCAGGTGCTGGCGCAGATGTACCTGTTCGATCAGGCCTATGCCACCCATTCCGAGGCGGTGAAGGAAAAAATGCTGCAGGTGGAAGTGCTGCCCAAGCACCTCGACGAAGAAGTCGCCCGCTACATGGTGCAGGGCTTCGGCGGTGTGATTACCAAACTCACCGACAAGCAGGCCGGCTACATTGGCGTTAGCGCCGACGGCCCGTTCAAGCCGGACCACTACAAGTACTAAGGCCTTTTTCAACCATGTCCAAACGCATCAGCTTTGAATTTTTCCCGCCCAAAACGGAACAGGGGCGGGAAAAACTTCTGAATACCCAGCAAAAGCTGCTGGCCAAGAAGCCGGAGTTCTTCTCCTGCACCTTCGGCGCCGGCGGCTCCACGCGGGATTACACCCGCCAGATGGTCGACCTGCTGCGCGAGCAGCATGCCGACACCGCGCCGCACCTGAGCTGCATCGGCCAGAGCCGTGAGGAAATCATGGAACTGGTCAACGGCTACAAGGAAGGCGGCGTGCGCCGTATCGTGGCCCTGCGCGGCGACCTGCCCTCCGGCATGGGCTACGCGCAGAGCGAGGTGAAGTACGCCGACGATCTGGTCGCCCTGATTCGCGAAGAGACCGGCGATCACTTCCATCTGGAAGTGGCCGCCTACCCGGAGAATCACCCGCAGTCGCGCAGCTTCGACGATGATATCGCGCACTTTCAGCGCAAGATCAGCGCCGGCGCCGACAGCGGCATCACTCAGTACTTCTACAATGCCGACGCCTACGGCTATTACATGGACGAGCTGCGCCGGCGCGGTTGCGACGCGCCGGTCTACCCGGGCGTGATGCCGATTCTCAACGTGGCCAATCTGTTCCGTTTTTCCGATAACTGCGGCGCCGACATCCCCCGTTGGCTGCGCAGCCGCCTGGACGACATCCGCGACGACGAGCAGGCGGTGAAAGCGTTTGGCGAGGAAGTGGTGACCCGTCTCTGCGAGCGCCTGCTGGCGATGGGTGCGCCGGGCCTGCATTTCTACACCATGAACCAGTCCGGGCCGATTCTGCGGGTACTGGATAACCTGGGGCTTTAAGCCAAAGGTCCGGGGCAAGGAGTGTTGCAGGTCACACTTTTTACGCTAGACTGCGATAAAAAGGGGTGAATAATTATGAGAATCGGTCTGGTCGTTGATTCAGGCTGCGATCTTCCCAAATCCTTTATCGATGAACACGGCATCCTGATCCTCCCGGTTTCCATCCGGCTCGGGGATCAGATCATCGTCGATGAACGGGATCCGGAACGCACCCGTCAGTTTTACGCCACCGAGGCGTCCGAAAAAGCCCATGACGCGGAGTCGATTCCGTTCACCATGGAACAGATCAAAGCGCTGTTCCTGGACAAGGTGGTAGTGGATTTCGACTACGCCCTGGTGCAGACGGTGCCGAAAAGCCGCAGCCCGATTTTCACCAACGCCACCGAGGCCTCCCACGCGATCCTGCGTGAGTACAAGCCGATCCGGAAGCAGGCCGGGGTGGAAGGCCCCTTCGCCCTGCGCGTCACCGACAGCCAGACGCTGTTCGCCGGCCAGGGCGCCCTGGCGGCGGAGACCATGCGGCTGATCAAAAGCGGCATGAAGATCACCGAGATCCGGCAAAGCGTGGAAGTGCTGGCCTCCAAGGCCACCGGCTACGCGGTAGTGCCGGACATCTACTACCTGCATAAGCGCGCCAAGAAACGCGGCGACAAGAGCGTCAGCTGGGCCGGCGCCATTCTCGGCAACGCCCTGGACATCAAACCGGTGCTCTGCGCCCGCCAGGACGAAACCTTCCCGGTGGCCAAGATGCGCGGCTTCGACGCCGGCGTGGAAGCCATGTTCCGCCACGGCGCCCGCTGCATCGAGCGCGGCCTGATGGCGCCGGT
Organism: Alcanivorax sp. UBA4485; assembly: GCA_002389055.1. GTDB lineage: Bacteria > Pseudomonadota > Gammaproteobacteria > Pseudomonadales > Alcanivoracaceae > Alloalcanivorax. The sequence goes on along the minus strand of DGNT01000033.1, from coordinate 6,481 downwards.
GGTATGCGTGAGCTACGCCGGCGATGAAAGCCGGATCCGCCAGATGCCCGGGTTCGACCGGCTGGCCGAGGCCGCCAAGCGCCACAAGGTGGACCTGCTGCTCAGCAGCATGGGCCTGACCGGAGCGGTCAATATCGGCCCGGGCGCGCTCAGCATCGGCATGATCGTCGACGACCCCGCCTTCACCGCCGAATAAACCGGTTGCGGCTACGAGGCTTGTAAGAGCGGCTTGTGGGAGCTTGCCTTGCAAGCGAAAGGCCGGCTTTGCCGGCCGGCAGGATTCCAGAGACGCTGATGGCACTGCCTTTAGGAAAGGCCTCTGGCATCCCGCCGGGAGCTTCGCTCCCTTTCGCGGGCGGGGCCCGCTCCCACAAGTCCACAAAACCCGCCGCCCTCACCCACCATTGATTGGTCCGCGTTTAGCGTAGCGGTTCTTATTATCCGCGGAGCCCTCCATGAGATTAATCCTGCTGCTTCTGTGCACCCTGGCCGTCACCGGCTGTGTGCGCCATCTGGGCGCGCCGGAGGGAGAACCACCGGCGCTGCCCGACTATGACGTCACGGTTATTGAAGACCGGGTTTACACGCCCGATGAATGGCCGCAAGCCCTGCACGCGGACATCTACCGCCCGGCGCCGAGCGGCCGTTATCCGGCGGTGCTGATGGTGCACGGCGGCGGTTGGGAGCGGCGCTCCCCGGAGGACACGGCGGAACTGTCGCGGCGGCTCGCCGAGCAGGGTTTCGTGGTGGTGAATATCGAATACCGTTTCGCGCCGGAGTACACCTTCCCGGCGCAGCTCCATGATCTGCAGATGGCGATGCGCTGGCTGCATGTGCACGCGGACGATTACCGCATCGACCGGTCGCGGGTGGGCGCCTGGGGTTATTCTTCCGGCGCCCACCTGGTGACACTGCTGGCCACCGTGGCGGCGGACGCCGAAAACCCGCTGAACGAGCCCTACGGCGGCCCGGTGACCCGGCCACGGGCGGTCGTCGCCGGCGGCACGCCCACGGACCTGCGCAAATTCGAGGGCGGCACCCTGGTACCGCAGTTCCTGGGCGGGCCCCAGGCGAGTAACGCCGCCACCTACGCGGCCGCCTCGCCGATCACCCATGTGACCCCCGATACGCCGCCGCACCTGCTGTACCACGGCACCCTGGATTCGGTGGTGCCGGTGGACCACGCGCAAGACTACCGCACCGCGCTCAACGCCAACGGCGTCGACAACGAATTGCTACTGCTGCGCGGCAAGGGCCATGTGGCGGCGTTTCTGTTCGGCGGCGCCGCCGAGAACGCCGGGGCCGCCTTCCTGGCGCGCACGCTGACACCCGCCCATTAAAAAGCCCCGGGGAAACCCCCGGGGCTTGCTCACAACCCGAATATGCAAAAGATAGCGTTCCGCTAACTCGCCCCCGCATTGTGCGGGCCGGGCCGGCCGAACGCTTGCACGGATGTTTCCCGCTGGATTGACGATTCGTCCCGCCGGGGCCGTTGCTCAGAGACGGAGCAACCAGTCGCGGAACTCCGGCGGTGACGGCCCGTCACCGTCCGCCAGCGAACGGCGGGCGCGGGCGGAGCGCCCCTGCTCCATCGCCTCACCGGGGGTCATGCCGAAGCGCTGACGGAACAGGCGACAGAAATGGCTCTGGCTGTCGAAGCCGCACTCCAGCGCCACCTCGACCAGACGCCGCTGCCCCAGATCACGCTCGGCAAGCTCACGGAACGCCCGCTCCAGGCGCTGTTCGCGGATATACCCGGCGACGCCGCCGAACGGCTCGAACAGCCGGTACAGCCGGGTGCGCGACAGGCCGAAACGCCGGCACAGCCGGGCTGGGCCCAGCCCCGGGTCATCCAGGTTGTGAACGATGAAAGCACGGACTGCGTCGCGGGCGGCGTCCTCGAACGGCATCGCCGCGTCCTCGCGCACCGGCCCCTGGCAAAACGCGCCGGCCACCGCACCCACCAGGGTGCGGTTGATGGCCGGCAGGTCTTCCACGGAGGCGTCCGCGAGCGTCTCCCAAACACTGGACAGATGGTTGGCAAGAATACTCGCCAGCGGGGTGCCGGCGCGCAGCACCGTGCCGGGCCGGTAGTCCGCCGGTTTGGTGAGGGCGAAGAAGCGGTCGCGGGGAATCACCAGGGACAAGTTGCCGGAGCGCGGCGCCAGGGTTTCCAGGCCCAGCCCCATGTCCAGCAGGCTGATGTCGCCGGGGCCCACCTGCACTTTGCGGTCGCCGTTGTAGCCCTGATAGCCGCCGTGGGTGTACAGCTGCACCAGCAGGTGGTCGTCGGAAGTGCGACGGTCCCGCTGGAAGTGCAGAGGCGTGAATTCACTGCGCGCGATCAGCGTCTGGCCGAGATTGAAACTCTCCAGCCCACCCTCGAAATCCCGGCCGGTGACCTCGCGGGCGGCCCGGCAATCGAACAGGGGCTCGACGCTCTGACGCCAGACTTCAAGGCGTTCGTCGCGGTCGAACTGACGGGCATCAAGCTTATCGTGGGGAATTCGCTCCATGCCCGCATGCTAGAGCCTGACGGGCGCTTTGTCTTGCCCGCCGTCAGTCCCAGTCCGGGGCGAAATCCGGGTCGGCAATGCGCTCGTCCCGGTTAAGGGCGTCGATGGCGTCCATGTCGGCCTGCTCCAGCTTGATATCCAGCGCCGCCATGTTGGCTTTCAGGTGCGCTTCCTTGGTGGACGACGGGATCACCACGATGTCTTGCTGGTGCAGCCAGGCAAGCACCACCTGGGCGGCGGAGGCGTCGTACTTCTCACCCAGTTTCTTGAGGGTGTCGTCCTCCAGCACCTTACCCACCGCCAGCGGCATGTAGGCGGTCACGGTGAGGCCGGCACGTTTGATCGCGTCCACCACTTTGCGGTTGGTGAGGAAGGGGTGCACTTCCACCTGGTTGGTCACCAGTTCCTCGCCGCCGGGCACGCTGAGCGCCCGTTCCAGTTGCGCCACGGTGAAGTTGGATACGCCCACGTTTTTGGCCAGGCCCCGTTTTTTGGCCTCGGCCAGGGCGCCGATGTATTCGTCCATGGGCACGTCGTCGTTGGGGCTCGGCCAATGGATCAACGCCAGATCCACCGCGTCCACGCGCAGCCGGTTTACGCTTTCCTGCAAACTTTGTAAAAGGTCGTCGTGCTGCAGCCGGTCGTGCCAGATTTTGGTGGTCAGGAACACCTCGTCGCGGGGGACGTCATGGGCGTCCAGCGCGGCCCCCACGGTCTCCTCGTTGTCGTACATCTGGGCAGTGTCGATGTGGCGGTAGCCCAGGTCCAGGGCCTTGTGGATGCTGCCCATCAGCGGCTCGCCCTTGAGCCGGAAGGTGCCCAGGCCCAGGGCCGGGAGGGTTGCCTTAGCCATGTTCTCTCCTTGCGTTCGTGGCGTGTCTGACCTCTACCTGATGATGACGACCGCCGCTTTCAAGCGCGCCCGTCCATGCCGGCCACCAGGAAATCCACGAACTGGCGTACCTTGGGGGACAAATGCCGGTGGCGTGGATAGACCACCCAGACCGCGGTGTGGGTGCAGGCGTGGGCGTCCAGCACCGACACCAGCTCGCCACGCTCGAGGCCCTCACGCACGTAGTAATCGGGCAACTGCGCCAGCCCCAGCCCTTTGCGCACCGCGTCCAGCAGCGCCAGGCCGGAATTGGCGCGCCAGTTGCCCTCCACCCGCCAGACGCGGTGCTGGCCATCCAGGTCGAAGGTCCAGTGGTCGGCGGACCCGAGCAGGCAGTTGTGGCCGGCCAGTTCGCCCAGGGTGTGGGGGCGCGGGTGACGCTCGAAGTAATCCGCCGAACCCACCACGTACTCCCGGCGCGGGCACAGCTTGCGGGCGATCAGCGAGGAATCGGGCAGGGCGCCGGTGCGCACCGCCACGTCGAACCCTTCGTCGACGATGTCCACCGGCCGGTTGGTGAAGTCCATGCGTACCGACAGCTGCGGGTGCTCGGCGAGGAAGTCGTTGACCAGCGGGGCGATGAATTGCTCGCCGAAGGTGGTGGCGCAGGTGAGCTTGAGCACGCCGGTGGGGCGGCGCTGGTAGTCGCTGATCGCGGTGAGCGCCTCCTGGAAGCCGTCGAACAGCTGCGCGCAGTGCTCAAAGTAAACGGCGCCGGCGTCGGTGAGCCGCAGGCGGCGGGTGGTCCGGTACAGCAATTGGGTGCCGAGCTGGGTCTCCAGGCGCGCCACCAGCCGGCTGACGTGGGAGCTGGAGACCCCCAGGCCCCGGGCCGCCCCGGCGAAGGATTCGTGCCTCACCACTTCGACGAAGGCCTCGATGCGATCCCAGTGCTGCATTGTTGCTCCTGAGCAATAATCTATTGCGAAATAATGCCTTAAGAGGGCGAAGCGGCGCCAGTACACTGGCTCCAGAATCCGACGTGAGACGTCCTGACTGTTACGGAGAAGCGCATGAAATCGAGAGCCGCCGTCGCCTGGGAAGCAGGCAAACCCCTGGTGATTGAAGAAATCGACGTGGCCGGCCCGAAAGCCGGTGAAGTGCTGGTGCAGATCGTCGCCACCGGCGTCTGCCATACCGACGCCTACACCCTGTCCGGGAAGGACCCGGAAGGGCTGTTCCCGTCCGTGTTCGGCCATGAGGGTGCGGGCATCGTCCAGGAAGTGGGCGAAGGCGTGACCAGCGTGAAACCCGGCGACCATGTGATTCCGCTCTACACCGCCGAGTGCGGCAAATGTAAGTTCTGCCTGTCCGGCAAGACCAACCTGTGTTCCGCGGTGCGCGCCACCCAGGGCCAGGGCCTGATGCCCGACGGCACCCGCCGCTTCTCCCTCAACGGCACCGAACTGAACCACTACATGGGCACCAGCACCTTCTCCGAATACACCGTGGTGCCGGAAGTGTCCCTGGCCAAGGTCAGCAAGGAAGCGCCGCTGGACAAGATCTGCCTGCTCGGCTGCGGCGTCACCACCGGCATCGGCGCGGTGCTGAACACGGCGAAGGTGGAGCCGGGTTCCACGGTGGCGGTGTTCGGCCTGGGCGGCATCGGCCTGTCGGTGATCCAGGGCGCGGTGATGGCCAAGGCGGAACGGATCATCGCCATCGACGTGAACAAGGACAAAGAGAAGATCGCCCGCCAGTTCGGCGCCACCGACTTCATCAACCCCAAGGATTACAGCAACTCAATCCAGGAAGTGATCGTCGAGCTCACCGACGGCGGCGTGGACTATTCGTTCGAGTGCATCGGCAACGTCAATGTGATGCGCTCGGCGCTGGAGTGCTGCCACAAGGGCTGGGGCGAATCGATCATCATCGGTGTGGCCGGCGCCGGCGAGGAAATCAGCACCCGCCCATTCCAGCTGGTCACCGGCCGGGTCTGGAAAGGCTCCGCGTTCGGCGGCGTGAAAGGCCGCACCGAACTGCCCGGCTATGTGGAGCGCTACATGAACGGCGAGATCAAGATCGACGAATTCGTCACCCACACCATGCCGCTGGACGACATCAACAAGGCGTTCGACCTGATGCACGAAGGCAAAAGCATCCGGTCGGTCATTCTTTACTGATTGCGGGAGGACTCTCGATGACGCATCCCGACGAACTGGAACTGGTCGCCGCGAACAAAAGCTTCGGCGGCTGGCTGAAGCGCTACAAGCACCACAGCAAGGTGCTCGGCTGCGACATGATCTTCGCCATCTACCTGCCGCCGGCGGCGGAGGAGAAGGACGTGCCCGTACTGTGGTGGCTGTCCGGCCTCACCTGCACGGATGAAAACTTCATGCAAAAAGCCGGCGCCCATGGCACCGCCGCGGAACTGGGCCTGGCGATTGTCTGCCCGGACACCAGCCCGCGCGGCACCGACCTGCTGGGCGAACATGACAGCTATGATTTCGGTTCCGGCGCCGGCTTCTACGTGAACGCCACCGAGGCGCCCTGGAACCGCCACTACCGCATGTACGACTACGTCACCGAAGAGCTGCCGGCGCTGGTGGCCCGGCACTTTCCGCTCAACGGCCAACAGTCGATCAGCGGCCATTCCATGGGCGGCCACGGCGCCCTGGTGTGCGCGCTCAAACACCCGGAGCGCTACGCCTCGGTGTCCGCGTTCGCGCCCATCGCCAACCCCACGCAATGCCCCTGGGGCGAGAAAGCGCTGGGCGGCTACCTGGGTGACGACCGTGAGGCCTGGAAGGAGTGGGACGCCTGCGAACTGATCGCCACCGGCGCCCCGGCGCCGGCGGAAATCAAGGTGGACCAGGGCGAGGCGGACAACTTCTACCAGGACGGGCAGCTGCGTCCGGAAGCCCTGGAAGCGGCCTGCAAGCAGGCCGGCGTGCCGCTGACCCTGCGGATGCTGCCGGGGTACGATCACTCCTACTTCTTTATCGCCAGCTTTATCGACGACCATCTTCGCTACCACGCGCATCATCTGCGTAGCGGCTGAACCGGGGTTGGCTCTCCAGAAGGCCCGCGCCGGGATCGGGTGGGCCCGCCCAGGACACGCCACGAGTACATC
>DGNT01000107.1 GCA_002389055.1 Alcanivorax sp. UBA4485 | reverse complement strand
GGCCGGCCCTGGCCCGGCGCCATGCCCTGGTCTCGGAAGCGGCCCACCAATTGTGGAGGCAGTAATGAGCAAAGCCCTGTTGATCATGGCCCACGGCAGCCGTGCCGAAGCCGCCAACGACGAATTCCGTTTGCTGGTGGAGCAGGTGGCCGAACAAAGCCACGACTATGTGGCGGTGCTGCCCTGTTTCCTGGAGCTGGCGCGGCCGTCATTGATGGAAGCGCTGCAGCAGCTCGAACACCAACCGGTAGAGACCGTGCAGGTGTATCCGCTGTTCTTCAACAAGGGTAAGCACGTGGCCCGGGATATCCCCGACCAGGTGGAGGAGGCGCGCCAGCGTCATCCACACCTGCGTATCGAGCTGCTGGAATACTTCGGTAACGCCGGCGGGCTAGTGGCGCTGGTGCGCGACCACATCGACGCCCAGAGCTAGTGCGCTTCGATTCAGAACGTCCTGGCGATGATCAGGCCGCCCCACATTAGATTCCGGTCGGCGGGGCCTTCGCGCACTTCCGAGGTGTGCCCGCGCAGTACATAGCTGAGCCGCCAGCCACTGGCGAACGACTGGGTGTAGCCGAGCCAGGCTTCCAAAAGCGCATGGTTCAGGTCACCGGAATCGTAGCTCACTTCGCTGTCGCGGAACTGGCCTTGCAGAAACGCGTTGTAGCCCCGCGCCACCACGGCGACGCCGCCCCACACATAGCTTTCCGCCCGCGCCGGCCCGCCGTTGCCGCGCGCCGCGCCGTCGCCGTAACTGGCCAGCTCCGGATTGAAACGCCACCAGGGGTCGGCGATGCGCCCGCCCCGGAAGCTGAGGCTCCAGCGTGCCTCGGTGAGGTAGCCGGCGGACGCCTGCACGGTGCTTTTTACTTCCAGATTCGGTGAGGAGACATCCAGGTATTTTTGTCGCGCCACCGTGTAACGGGCGGTGGGTTCGCCGCCTTCGCTGACCTGATGCTTCCAGCCTTCGGCGTGCTCGCTGCCGATCACCTTGTGCACCGCGTTCTGGCCGTTACCGACCATGGCCAGGCCGAGCGCGCCCAGGGTCAGGCTGCTGTGCCAGGCCACGTTCTCATGCGGGTCGATCCGCACCCGGGATTGGGACAGGTAGATCAGGCTCGCGTAGGGGCGGTCGTTATACACCGGCGTCGACGCGGCTTTGTCTTCCGGCGTGAAGCCGAACAGCCCGAACTCGATGCTGTGGCCGTCGACGCGTTGCGGCGCGCGGCCGTCCACGCCGAACAGACCGTCCAGGGCGCCCAGCACCGGATTCAATGAGTACCAGGCATCGCGGGCGTCCCGCCCGGTATACGAAAGACTCAGGCCATAGGTGTAGTCCTGGTCCCGATTGGAGGGCACCAGGGCGTCGTTGTCGAAGGCAAACGACCAGCTCTCCTTGGCGGGCTCGCGCCGCGGCTCGGGCCGGGGGCGGCGCGGCGTCCGTTCGTCCTGTTCCAGTAACGCCAGTTGGATTTGGCCGTCGGCTTGGTTGAGCGGGGCGTTGTTGTACCGCCCCGGATCGGTTTGCGCCAGGGCGGTGGGGGCCGCGCCGAGGACGATCAGAAAAACGGCCGTCAGCAGCAGGCCGCTGTTGGGGTGCACGCCCCAGCGGGGGGCGGCGTATCCGGATGCATTGTTCATCGTTCTCCGTTCCGCAGAAATGTCGCCGTTATCGGGGCGTTACCCTAAGAGCGCGGCCCTTTTCTGCGGTAGGTCAAAACTGGCCCTTTCTTGCCTGTTTCTGCGGAACGGTTTTGTTTTTCTGACCGGTTGGATCAGCGCAGCCGATAGGTCAGCGACGCCATGACGCTGCGCTCGGCCCCGAAATAGCAGTAATTCAGTGAGTAGCAGGAGGCCACGTATTCCTTGTCCAGAAGGTTGTTGGCATTGAGGCGCACGCTCAGGCCGCGTACGCCCACTTGCCCGAAATCGTAGCCCAGGGTGGCGTCCATCAGAGTGTAGGAGGGCACGTTCAGGGTATTGGCCCGGTCCGCTTCGATGCCGGACAAGTAGCGCGCGCCCAGCCCCACATCCAGGCCACTCAACGCGCCACCATTGAAGTGGTAATTGCCCCAGACAGTGGCCTGGTTGCGCGGCGCCTGATTGACGCGGTTGCCTTCGATCTCCTCTTCGGCTTCCACGTATTCAATGTCGGTGTAGGTGTAGCTGGCCTGCAGCCTCAGCTGGTCGGTGACCAGGGTCTGGGCGTCCAGCTCCACCCCGCGGGAACGCACTTCGCCCACCGGCACATAGACCGCCGCCTGGGGTTCGCGGATCGCCAGGTTCTCCTGATCAATGTGGAACAGCGACAGGGTGTACAGCCCCCGGCCCCGGTGCGGCTGATATTTGAGGCCGGTTTCATACTGGGTGCCCTCGGTGGGCTCCAGCGGGTTGCCGTCGGCGTCGGTGTAGACGCTCGGGTTGAACGACTCGGAATAACTCACATAGGGCGACAGGCCGTTGTCCATCCGGTACAAGGCGCCGGCGCGGCCGCTGAACTGGTCGCGGTCCTGGCTGGAGCGGGCGCCGGTGTCGGTGTTCACATTGGCGGTGCGCACCCAGTCCTGGCGGCCGCCCAGGGAGAAGCGCCAGTTGTTCAGCGCGATCTGATCCTGAATATAGACGCCGGTCTGGATCAGCTTGCGCTCGTGCAGCACCGGGTCGGTGATCGCCAGGGGCGCGGCGCCGTACTGCGGGTCGAAGGCGTCGATGGCCGGGAAGCTGCCGGAGGTCCAGGCGGCGTCCACGTCGCGGTGCTGATAGTCGACGCCCACCAGCAGGGTGTGCCGCAGCGCGCCGGTAGAGAACAGGCCCTGCAGTTGGTTGTCCACCGTGTAGGCGTCGAGCTGTTCGTCGGCACCGGAGTAGAAGCGGCTGAGCTGGTCCGAGTTGCCCACCCAGGCAAAGCTGTACACCTGTTGCAGCGCCACGTCGCTGGTCAGATAGCGGAAGTTCTGCTTCACGCTCCAGTCGTCGTTGAAGAAGTGTCGAAGCTCGTAGCCCACCATTTTTTCAGTACGTGAGAACTGTTCGTAGGCGGGCTCGCCTTCAAAGAAATGGTTGGAGATATAACGCCCGTTGCGGAGGTAAAGCGTGCCTTCCGCGGGCACGCCGCTGTGGCTGCCGCCTTCCGGGTCGTCTTGGAAATAGGCCATCAGATCGAGGGTGGTGTTGTCGCCCAGGTCCAGGGTCAGCGACGGCATGATCGCCCGGCGTTCGTGCTCCAGGTGGTCAAACTGGGTGTCGCCCTGACTGGTCAGCCCCACCACCCGGTAGGCCGCGCCGTCGCTTAACGGTCCGGCGAAATCGAAGGCGGCGCCCCGGTAGTTATTGTTGCCGGCGCTGAACGTTACCTCCTGGCGGGTTTCGAACAACGGTTTCTTGCTGGTGAGATTGACCAGCCCGCCCGGCGAGGCGCGGCCGTACAACACCGAGGTCGGGCCTTTGACGATTTCCACCCGCTCCAGGAAGTAGGGGTCGATCTGCATGGAGCTGAAAGTGCCGCCGTCGCCCATTGTCTTCAGACCGTCGAGATAGATGTTATCGATGCTGTCGTCGGAAAAGCCGCGCAGTACCACATAGTCGTAGCGCTGGGAGGCGCCGATCTGTTCGGTGAACACGCCGGGGGTGTAGCGCAGCGCCTGCTGCACGGTTTCCGAGCCCTGTTGGTCCAGTTGCTCGCGGCGCACCACGTTGATCGTCTGTGGTGTTTCCAGGGTCGGCGTATCGATCTTGGTGGCTACTTGGGCGGAAACCGCCACCGGCGCCAGCGTCTGGCTGCTGGCGGGCGCCGGCTCCAGGGTGACGCTGCCGTCGTCGTTGCGGCGGTGGCGCAGGCCGCTGCCGGCCAGCAGCCGGCTCAGGGCCTGGTCGGTGGAATAGTCGCCGGCCAGGGCCGGGCTTTGTTTGCCGGCGGTCATGTCGGCGTCGTAGAGCAACTGGACGCCGGTGTCGTCGGCCAGTTCGGCCAGGGCAGCGTCGAGCGGTTGCGCGGCGATGTCCAGGGTCGCCGCCCGGGCGCCGGCCAGCAGGGCGAGGCCGGTGAACAGCGCGGCGGCGCGCAGGGTGTCTTTGATCAGGGGCATCTTTGGTCCTCTCTGTTCGGATGCAAATACAAACCATTTGCGATCTGGTGGCAGGGAAGACGAAACCGCCGCCGGTTTCTGAACCGGGTCGCCTCTAATACAGAATCACCACGCCGGGCAGGTGCCGCACGGTCAGCGGCAGGGTCTGGCTCAAGGCGCTGAGGGCGGCGTCCGGATTGCCGCTATTGAGGGTGCCGCTGAAACGGCGCTCGGCCAGCGTCTGGTCCAGCAGCAGCAGGTGGTCCGGGTGATGAGGCGCCAGCTCCCGGAGAATGTCCCGTAGCGGTTGATCGCTGAACACCAGCCGGCCTTCCAGCCAGGCCAGCACGGGCGCCACATCCACCCGGCGCGGGTCGCCCAGGCGGCCGCGCGACCAATGCACCTGCTCGCCGGCCCGCAACGTCAGCCGTCGACCCACGCCGCTGGCGACCACCTCGCCCTCCGCCACCGTCAAGCGGACCCGCTCGCCCTCGTCCCGGCGTACCTCGAAGCGGGTGCCGGTAACGCGGACCTTCGCCTCGCCGGCCACCACCAGGAAGGGCCGTTGCGGGTCCTTGGCCACCTGGAAGTAAGCGCGCCCGCGCAGCAGGGTAACGCGGCGCTGGTGGTCGCTCAGGTTCAGATCGATGGCGCTGTCGCCGGCCAGGGTTACCCGGCTGCCGTCCTCCAGGGTCAGTACCCGTTGCTCGCCGGCGGCGGTGCGCTGGTCCGCGCCCCACACCCGCCAGGGCAGTTGCGCCGCCACGACCACCATGAGCAGCAGCACCGCCGCGGCCAGCCAGGCCCGGCAATGGCTCAGGGCGCGGCTGATGTACTTGCCCGCCATGCGTTCGGAGACCCCCAGGCGGGTGCCGATTTCCCGCTGGGTCAGCCCCTCCAGGCGGTTCCACAGCAGCGCCTGGCGGACATGGTCGGGCAGCTCGGTCAGTGCCGCCTGGACTCCGGCCAGGGTCTGGGCACTGCTGGCCGCCGCTTCCGGCGTGGGGGCGTCGCTTTCCAGCCGCAGGTCCGGGTCGTGCAGGGCCACGGTGGCCGGCCGGGCATGTTGCTGGCGCAGGTGGTCGATCAGCAGATTGCGGGCGATGCGGAACAGGAAGGCGCGCGGATTGTGCAGCGGATAGTGCAGCGGGGCGCCGCCGCCGGCTTGCTCCAGGCGGCGCAGACGCAGGTAAACCTCCTGGCAGAGGTCCGCTGCCAGCTCCGGGGAGCCCAGGCGACGGTGAAAATAGCCGCTCAGTTCCGGGGCGTGTTGTTGAAACAGGTCGTCGGCGCCCATGGCATCGCCCGCTTATCAAACGTGATTGATAATGATTCGTGATCGCAGTTCGGGCGATTATGCCACCACCCGACCGGCGGGCGCCAGATCGGGGGCGTTTAGCGGGGGGCCTGGTAGGTGCGGCTGCGGTGGCCGGGTTTACTGAACACCCATTGCCAGAGCTGGATGTTGCGGGCTCGGAAGGCACCGGCGCAGACGTTCAGGTAGTAGCGCCACATGCGGTAGAAGCGCTCGTCGTAGCGGTGTTGAAGCTGTGGCCAGCCGGCCTGGAAGTTGGCGTCCCAGGCTTTGAGGGTGCGCGCGTAGTCCGGACCGAAGTTGTGCAGGTCCTCGACCACCCAGCCGGGTTCGGCGGCGCGGGCGATCTGTTTTACCGACGGCAGTTCGCCGTTGGGGAAAATATATTTGTCGATCCAGGGGTCGTGGCTGTGGCTGCTCTCATTGGTGCCGATGGTGTGCAGCAGCATCAGCCCCCGGTCCTTCAGCAGCCCCAGCGCGGTGTCCATGAAGGTCTGGTAGTTGCGGCGGCCGACGTGCTCGAACATGCCCACGGAGACCACCCGGTCGTAGCGCCCGGTGACGGCGCGGTAGTCCTTCAAAAGCACTTCCACCGGCAGGCCCTGGCAGCGCTCGCGGGCCAGTTGCGCCTGCTCGCTGGAAACGGTGACGCCTTCCGCGCGCACGCCGTAGTGGCGGGTGGCGTATTCCAGCAGGCTGCCCCAGCCACAGCCGATGTCGAGCAGGGTCATGCCCGGTTCCAGTTCCAGTTTGCGGCAAATCAGATCGAGCTTGGCGAGCTGGGCCTCGTGGAGGCTGGTGGCGTCTTTCCAGTAGCCGCAGCTGTAGGCCATGGTATCGTCGAGCATCAACTCGAACAGATCGTTGCCCAGGTCGTAGTGCTGCTCGGCCACCTGGCGGGAGCGGCGCAGGCTTTGCCGGTTGCGCAGGGTGTGGGCCAGCACCTGCAGCGCCAGCATCCAGCGGTTCTTGCCCAGGCCGTCACCGCCGGCGCGCAGCATTCGGAACGCGAACTCATCCAGCGCATCGCAGTCCCACCAGCCGTCCATGTAGGACTCGCCGAGCCCCAGCGAGCGTTGCGCGGCGATGCGGGAAAGGGTTTCGGGATGGTGGATTTGCATGTCCCAGGGGCGCCGGCCATTGATCTGGATGTCCGCTTCCGCGAGCACCCGGTTGATCAAGGCGTCGATGGGGGCCGAACCGCTGGACGCGGAGCGGTCTTCTCGATGACTAAGCATACAGAGACTCCTTGCTGGAAGACTGCATGGTTGTCACGGGCTACTTCGCCGCTGCCCGACGTGTCAAATCATTCTTTGACGCTTACCTCACGGACGCAAGCGGCAAAGTGAGCCGGATTCAGGTAAAGCGCGCGGTAAGCCGCATTTTTACAATATTATTCAGACACTTGGGCGCCGGTAAGCCGCTGTATAAAAGCGTTCTATTAATGTGATTTGGTGCCGCTATGCCGGCGGCGGGGGCGAGAAGGTCCACTGGGTCGAGATGTTGTTGACTTTTTAGGAGCTTGAGCCTATGGTCCACAGCGACTTTGAATGAATTTTCACGGGCAGATGTAACGAAAATGTTTGGTAGACGGAATACAAACATAGTGTTGCTGTTCTCCATGTTGCTTGTGGTTCAGAGTCTCTTTGCCGACCAAATGGTTCTTACCTCGACCAACCATTCAGTTACTGCGGAAATGTCGGGCTGCGCCATGGTGGATGGGGCTGCCGCAATGGACGATTGCGAATCGACCGGCACGGACTGTCTGTTTCAAGCCATGGCTGGTGGTTGTGGTATTTCTTACTGCCCCGCGCTGGTGTCCGAAGTTTGGGTTTCTGGTGATGAGAGCTCAGAACGCCTGAAGACGTCTTTCTCGAATAATTATCGGAGCGTCGTTCTTGATCTCCTAACGTATCCCCCGAATTCCTTTCTAGTGTAAGCCAATTTTTTAGTTCTTTTCTGGTTCCGTTCACTGCTGAGCTGGATTGATATGGTTACCTATGAGGAATTTCGCATGTCTCTTTCTAAAGCCCCTTTGTATGCTCTGTTCTTGCTCGTCTTTGCGCCTTATCTGCACGCTGAAAGCGCTAACGGCGATTTGACCGAACTGTCCAGACAGGCGTCTGCTCGGCTCGCCGATGAGCCATCCCGGACCCATCATGCCATGCATGGCGCGATGTCCAAGCTGGATGCTGAAGATAAGAAAGAAATGATGCGCGCTTGCGCTAGCATGATGCGTGAACATCACCAGTCTGGTAGTTGAGGCTCTTTGCTGCGGGTGCGTTCGCGTGCCCGCTCTATCCCCCAGTCCAGCCTCTGATCTCAAGTTGCACGTCTCGGCCTTCAGTGATGCTTGGGTGTATCAAGTGCTGCGATTGAGTAGAGATATCTCGCAGAGGGTGCTTGGCGGCACATGAATTTGGCTTATTGCCATTAATTGGTAAATCGACATGTGTTTGGATCATGCAAGCTAAACGATTATGCCTGGTAGTATTCGCTGTGTTCCTCATAAGTGGTGGGCAGATGGCCTATGCTTGCGATACTGCGGAGCCAGCCCATCAACCTATTTGCTGTTGTGAGGATGGGATGACGGGTTGTGACCCGGCAACCCCTGCTTTCCCGGTGGATGGATGTGAACATGATGAGTCGACCGCCTTTCCCGACTCGTGCTGTGAGGCGGAGTACCGGTCGGTGGTTAAAGATGCGGCTCCTACGGTATTCAGTGATGATCGAGCCTTGACGTGGCTACCCCTTGTTGTCTTGGTGTACTGGCCCCTTCAGGAGTCGCTTTCAACTCTATTTATAGCAAACGCTCCCCCCGACCCTGACTGGCTCCTTGCCCAGGCTGAAAGTGGTCGCACTGCCTACCTCGCCACCCTGCGTCTGCGTATCTGATTAATCCGCCCGATTTGTCGTGAGGCTATGGCCTGCCCTGTTGGGAGGCCGAGGATTTTTCGTTATGCCGATTGAGGGTATTCCCCATGCGCAACCGAATTGGCGGCTTGATGGCCCTGGTGGTGTTTGTTGCACCGCTGGCGGGTATCTCTGCGCCGCCGCCACGAGAAAACAGTCAATTCCTACAGGATGTAAAGGCGCTGACCGCCGAACAACTGGTGTCCGCCGTATTGACCCGGAACCCGGGCCTTCAGGGGCTGGCGGCGGCGGCCGAGGCGGCGAATTACCGCATCGCCCCCGCCGGCGCTCTGGACGATCCCATGCTGACCTATGCCGGGGCGCCGAAAACCGCAGGCGGGCCCCGTGGCTTCCAGGAACGGGTGGAGTTGAGCCAGAGCCTGCCCTGGCCGGGGAAGCGTGGCCTGCGGGAAGATGCGGCCCGTGCCCGGGCCGAGGGTGAGGAGCAATCCTTGGCGGATGGCCGGCTGGCGTTGATGGCGGCCAGCAAGCGCCTGTTTGCAGAATGGGCGTATATCCACCGCACCCTGAAAATAAAGCACGCGCACCGGGATCTGCTTACCGAGCTGCGACGCATCGCCGAAACCCAATACGCGACGGGCAGGGGCCGGCAGCAGGATGTGCTGCAAGCTGAGATGGAAGCGGCTCGTATCGATACCGGTATAGTCACCCATCAGAGGCGCCGACGGGAAGTCCAGGCGATGATCAACGGCTTGCTAAACCGCCCTCCCCAAAGCCCGCTGCCGCCGCCGGCACCACTGCCTGTACCCACTGATCCACCCGCCCTGCAGGCATTGCATGAAGCCGCGCTGGAGGAGCACCCGCAACTGCGCCGTATCCAGGCGCGCATCGCCGAAGCGAACGCCCGGCAAGGTTTGGCCGAGAAAGAGTATTTCCCGGACTTCAAGTTGTCAGCCGGTTACAACGCGCTGTGGGATTCTCCTGACAAGCGTTGGATGGTTGGCCTCAGCATCAACCTGCCGATCGATTTGTCTGGCAAGCGCGGCGCGACTCGGGACGCGGCCGAGGCCGACGTCATGCGTTATCGGTGGCAGTTGACCGACCAGGAAGCGCAACTGTTGGCGCAACTGGAACAGGGGCGTGCCCGAGTGCAGGAGAGCCAGGAGGTTTTCACCATCCATCGGCAGAGGCTGGTCCCCCTGGCCGAGGAGAGTCTTAGTGCTGCCGTGGCCGATTACCGGGCGGGGCAAGGTGATTTTTTCACGGTCATCGATGCCGAGCGGCAGAAATTGCGTACTCAGGACAACCTGGCTCGCGCCCATGCCGATTATCTTAGGGCCTTGGCAGCCCTAGAGCGGTCCACCGGGCGGCCCCTGGACAGTGATAGCCCGCGCCCCATTCGGATCAATCAGGCACCGACGGATACCGCCGGTCAGCCCCTCGAGCAAGAGTAACCGCCATGACTCAACGCATCACATTTACTTCGCTTTTTGTTATCGGGCTGCTGGTGGGTGCCGCCGGCATTTTGGGCCTGCAATGGCTGTCCGGCGATGATGCCTCCACCGCATCGTCAGAGGGTCCGTCCCTTAACGCGTCCTATCAGGCCGGTCCCTTTCAATTGGGTATCGATATCGACCCGGAAACACCCCACGTCGGTGAAAACCTTCTCACTCTGATATTGCTGGATAGCTCCGGGGAGCCGGTCAGAGGGGCTGCCATCAAGGCGGTGGCGGAAATGCCCGCCATGGGTGCCATGCCCGCCATGCAGGCCCCGGCCGATATGCAGGAAATCGAACCCGGTCTCTACCGGGGGACTTTCGAGCCAGCAATGAAAGGCAGTTGGCCGCTTACCTTGCAGATCAGCAAGGAGGGTGTGGGGTCCACACGGGCGAGCTTCGATCTAGCCACGGGCCGGAAGGGCTTGCAGCCGGCCGGCGGTGTGACCGCCCTGGCGCGGCAAGGGGCGGGCGGGGAGGACGATGCAGATGAGCTGCCCTACCGCAGCGGTCCCTATCGCCTGGACGTGTTGATAGAACCCACCACGCCGCGTGTGGGTGAGAACACCCTGAGCGTGGTTATGCGCAATGCCGACGGCCTCCCCCTGGACAATGCCGAAATCAAGGCGGTGGCGGAAATGCCGGCGATGGGCGCCATGCCTGCCATGCAGGCCCCGGCCGATATGCAGAAAATCAAACCCGGCCTCTACCGGGGAATCTTCGAGCCGTCCATGGACGGCAGTTGGCCCCTGACGCTAAAGATTAAGGAGCGGGGAATGCCGGAGCGGCAAATCAGTTTCGATCTGGCCACCGGTCGCGAGGGGCTGCAACTGGCTTCGGGCGCTGCCCGAACCGACGGCGGTGGCATGGCCGAAGAGGCACCACCGGGCACGGTGACCCTGGACAACCGCCGGCGCCAGTTGATCGGCGTCGAGACCGCCGAGGCGAGAGCCATGGCCATGACGCGCACCATTCGCGCAGAAGGCCGGGTCGCCTACGACGAAACCCGACTGGCGGACGTCAACCTCAAATTCGATGCCTGGATCGGCGAACTCTACGCCGATTATGTCGGGGCTCGGGTGGAAAAGGGCGACCCTTTGTTCACCGTTTACGGCCCGGCGCTGCTTGCCGCTCAGCAGGAATACCTTGAGTTGAAGCGCCGCGGAAGCGCGTCGCGGACCCTGTTGGCCGCCGCCCGCAAGCGTCTCCAGCTCTGGGACATGACCGACAACGAAATCGCCGCTCTGGAAAAACGGGGCGAACCTTTCGAGTACGTCACCATGCACTCATCGGTTGAGGGCACCGTGGTGGCCAAGAATGTGGTGGAAGGAACCGCTCACAAGGCCGGAATGACCCTAATGCGCATCGCCGACCTGTCAAAGGTCTGGGTGGAAGCCGATATCTACGAGGGTGAGGTGCCACTGGTGTCGGCGGGCATGCCCGCCACCGTGACTCTGCCTTACCTCCCCGGTGAGCAGCTCGAAGGCCGGATCGACTACATCTACCCCTATCTGGACAGCGCCAGCCGGACCGGACGGGTTCGACTTACCCTCGACAACCCCGAAGGTCGCCTCAAACCCAACATGTACGCCGAAGTGAAGCTCCAGGCCGAGATCGGGCGACGAGTGGTAGTGCCGGAAGAGGCGGTGATCATTGCTGGCGAGCTGCGGGTGGTGTTCGAGGACCTGGGCGAGGGCAGGCTGGCGCCGCGCAAGGTACGAACCGGCCAGCGGGCCGACGGCTATATCGAGATCCTCGACGGGATCGAAGCCGGCGACCGGGTGGTTACCTCCGGTAACTTCTTGATCGCTTCGGAAAGCCGGCTCAAAGGGGGGATGGAGCAATGGTAAATCAAGCATCCAGGAGTCAGTCGTCTCATCCCCCCGCCGAAGGAGAGGGCATCGGCTGGTTGCAGCGGATTATCGGCTATTGTGCACGCAAACCTCTAATCACTCTGGTGGCGGTACTGGCCCTGGCTTTTGGCGGTTGGCAGGCGTTACAACGGGCGCCGCTGGATGCCATCCCCGACTTGTCCGATGTGCAAGTGATCGTCTTTACCGAGTGGCCCGGGCGCAGTCCGGATCTGGTTGAGGACCAGATCACCTATCCCCTAACCACTTCTTTGTTATCCGCGCCAGGGGTGAGCTATGTGCGTGGCCAAAGCATGTTCGGCTTTTCTTTCGTCTATGTGATTTTCGACGATGGCGTGGATATGTACTGGGCCCGTTCCCGTGTGCTGGAGTATCTCAATGGCGCTGCCGCCGAACTGCCGGACGGGGTTACCCCGACACTGGGCCCGGACGCCACCGGCGTTGGTTGGGTCTATCAATACGCCCTGCGCGACACCACCGGCAACCACAGCCTGGCGGACCTACGTTCACTGCAGGATTTCAATTTACGCTATGCCCTGGAGGCCGTCGAAGGCGTGGCCGAGGTGGCTTCCATCGGAGGCTTTCAGCGCGAATACCAAATCAGTCTCGACCCCAACAAGCTCGCCTCTTATAAAATCCCCCTGAAACGAGTGGCCGAAGCGGTGGGCGACTCTAACCAGGATGTGGGTGGACGTATTCTTGAAGTCGCGGGTCACGAGCAGTTTATTCGTGGGCGGGGATACGTGAAATCCGAGGAGGACCTGGAAAAAGTGGTATTGAAAACCACGCCAGGCGGTGTGCCGATCACGATAAAAGACGTCGGCCATGTGGCCTTGGGACCGGCCATGCAGCGGGGTCAGGCGGAGCTGGACGGCGAGGGCGTGACCGTCGGCGGGATAGCGATTATGCGCTATGGCGAAAACGCTCTGGATGTGATCGAAAAGGTCAAACAGCGTCTGGAGGATATCAAACCCGGGCTGCCCGAAGGGGTGGAGATCGTGCCTGTTTACGATCGTTCCATTCTGATCAATGAAGCCGTCGATACCCTGACTTCGACCCTGATCAAGGAAATAGTGATTGTCTCCCTGATCATCGGCATCTTCCTGTTGCATGTGCGCTCCACCCTGGTGGCGGCGATTACATTACCGGTGGCGGTGCTGATGGCCTTTATACCCATGTACTTCCAGGGCCTGACGGTGAACATCATGTCCCTCGGCGGCATTGCCGTGGCTATCGGCGCCATGCTGGATGCAGCTATTGTCATTATCGACAATATTCACAAGCGGCTGGCACGCTGGGAGAGTGACGATGCCGACCCGGAGGAGAAAGCCAAGCCCCGGCGAGACGTGATTATCGAGGCGATGCAGCAAGTGGGACCCAGTATCTTTTTCTCGTTGGCGATTATCACCATCTCGTTTATGCCGGTGTTCGCCCTTGAAGGTACAGAAGGTCGCATGTTCCAGCCACTGGCCTTTACCAAGACCTATTCCATGGCGTTTGCCGCGCTGCTGTCGATCACCCTGGTGCCGGCCCTGGCGGTGTGGCTGATACGGGGCAAGATCCGCGCCGATCGCAGCAAGTTGAACCAGTGGCTGGTGGCCGCCTACCGGCCGGTTGTGGATTTTGCCGCGCGTTTTCGCTGGGCCGTGATCGGCGGGGCCGTGTTGGTACTGCTGCTAACGGTCATTCCCTTCCGGCAGCTGGGCAATGAGTTCATGCCGCCTCTCAACGAGGGCTCGATTCTTTTTATGCCCACGGCACTGCCTGGCATGTCCATTTCGGAGGCCACCCAGACCATGCAGACCATGGATCGGATCATTGCCGACATTCCAGAAGTGGAGCACGTCTTCGGTAAGGTGGGCCGCTCCACCAGCGCCACGGACCCCGCGCCTTTATCCATGGTGGAAACGGTGATTACCTTGAAGCCTGAGGACCAGTGGCGCGAGGGCATGACCTGGGACGGGCTGCTTCAGGAGATGGACTCGAAACTCAAGTTTCCGGGTATGCCCAATATCTTTTGGATGCCTATCCAGACTCGCACTGAGATGCTGGCCACAGGTATTCGTTCTGCCCTGGGTATCAAAGTGTTCGGGCCGGATCTGAGCACCATCGAAGAAACCGGTATCGCTATTGAAAAAGCCCTGCAGGAGGATAAGCGCACCGCCGCAGCGACCCGCAGCGCTTTCGCAGAACGCAGTACCGGCGGCTACTTCCTGGATTTCACCGTTGATCGAAGCGCCGCGGCTCGCTTCGGCCTCAATGTGGCTGACGTGGAGCGGGTAGTCATGGCTGCCATGGGTGGCACCGTTGTATCGCAAACCGTGGAAGGGCGGGAGCGCTACAACATTCTGGTGCGCTATGCCCGGGATTATCGTGACAATATAGAGGCATTGGAGCGGGTACTGGTTCCCACTCCCACCGGTGAGCAGGTTCCCATTACCCAGGTGGCGGACATCGAATTTCAAACCGGGCCGCCCGCCATTCGCAGCGAAGACGGTCAATTGGTGGGCTTTGTCTTTGTGGACGTAAAAAGCGAAGTCGGTATTGCCGATTATGTCGAACAGGCGAAGCAGGTCGTGGCCGACCAGGTTGATGTGCCGGACGGCTACCGATTGGCTTGGGCAGGGCAGTTCCAGTATTTTGAGCGGGCCAAGGCCAAGCTTCAGTTGCTGGTTCCGATTACTTTGTTCCTGATCTTCTTCATGCTGTTTTTGCACCGCGGCTCTCTTACTGAGACGCTGGTGGTAATGTTGAGCGTGCCCTTTTCTCTGAGTGGTGCGGTCTGGTTGATGTGGTGGCTGGATTTTAACCTCAGTGTCGCCGTCTGGGTGGGCATGATCGCCGTGGCGGGCCTAGCCGTGGAACTAGGGCTGTTAATGATGGTGTATTTGGATATAGCTTGGCGGGACCGGGAGGTGGAGCGCCGAGTCAACACCCGCGGGGATATAGTTGAAGTCATCCAGAGCGGTGCGGGGCAGCGGATTCGGCCCATGTTGATGACGGGCCTGTCGACCTTTATCGGTCTGGTCCCCATCCTATTCGCTAGCGGTACCGGTGCTGATGTAATGCAACGCATTGCCGCACCTATGGTGGGCGGGGTGGTCTCGGCACTGTTAATGGTATTGGTGGTCTTCCCTGCGATCTTCATGGTCTGGCGAGGAGGCGGCTTGCCCAAGGGGGCGCCGACGCCGCCGCTGGAAGTTTGATTATAGCCTCGCCGTGTCGGTCAGCGGCCGTATGAAAACGTTGTACTAATGTGATTTGGTGCCGCTATGCCGGCGGGGATGAGGAAATATGGATTCGATGACGCAGGCGGCTCTGGGTGGCGCCCTGGGCGGGGCGGTGCTGGGGCGCCGGTTCGGGCGACGCGCGGTGGTCGCCGGCGCGCTGCTCGGCACTCTGCCGGACATGGACGTGCTGATCGACTATGGCGATGCGGTGGCCAACTTCTCCCAACATCGCGGTTTCAGCCACTCGCTGTTGATACTGGTGCCGCTGGCGGTGGTGCTGGCGGTGCTGCTCAGCCGCTGGCAACGCAGCGTGTCGTTCCGCCGCTGGCTGATGTTCACCGGGGCCATCCTGATCACCCACCCGTTGCTGGACGCCTTCACCACCTACGGCACCCAACTGCTCTGGCCGCTGGGGCCGCCGGTGGCCTGGCACAGCATTTTTATCATCGACCCGCTCTACACGTTGCCGTTGCTGGTGGCGGTGGTGATCGCGCTGATCCGACCGCCGGCGATCCGCGCGCTGACGGTGGGGTTGGTGCTGTCGAGTCTCTACCTGGCCTGGAGTCTGGCCGCGCAGCAGTGGGTGGATCACCGGGTGCAGCAGGCGCTGGCCGGTACCGGCTATCAGACGGCGCCACGGATGGTGCAGCCGATGCCGTTCTCCACCCTGCTGTGGCGCGCCACGGTGCTGCACCGGGAAGAGCGCCTGGAAATCGTCACCGGGCTGCTCGACGGCGATGTGCCGCTGCATATCGAGGCGTTTCCCCGCGACGCCAATCTGGTGGCCGCGGCCAAGCAGCTCGACGATGGACGGCGGCTGGAATGGTTCACCGGGAGCTTTCTGGACTATCGATTGGAGGATGGGCGGCTGGTGGCCACCGACATCCGCCTTGGCGTGCCTGGCGCCCACCCCTTCCAGTTCGTGATCGCCGAGGCGCAGGGCGAGCCCGACAATCTGACCTGGCAGGCGGTGCGCAGCACGCGCCTGGCCCGACCGATGGTCAACGAAGACGCCTGGCCTGCGCTGTTCCGCCGCACCCTGGCGCTCAGCCCGGTGCTGTGTCTGCACGAGCTTAAGCTGGCTGCGACCGGCGCCGTCTGCGACGGAGCGCTGCCGCCGCTGGGTTCGCCCTGAACGCGGCTAATCCCAGCCGGCGAGCACCAGCTTGCCGATGGTCTTGCCGGACTCGATGCGCCGGTGGGCCTCTTTCAGGTTGGCGGCGTTGATTGGCCCCAGGGACTCCGAGAGGGTGGTCTGCAGCACCCCTTCTTCCATCAGCCGGGCGGCGGCGCGCAGGATCTCGCCCTGGCGCTCCATGTCGACGCCGAACAGGGCGCGGGTGAACATGAATTCCCAGGCGAAGCGGGCGCTTTTCGGTTTCAGCGGGTTCACGTCCAGGGGGCCGCGGGCGTCGACGATGGTGACGATGC
>DGNT01000053.1 GCA_002389055.1 Alcanivorax sp. UBA4485 | reverse complement strand
GTGATCACCACCAGCACGAACAGCGGCAGACCGGCGTTCACCGAGCTCTGGCCGCGGGCGGATTCCTCCACCGTGCCGCCCACCTCCAGCAGATAACCCGGCGGCAGGGCGTCACGCACGCCTTGCAGCTTGGGCAGCAGTTGATTGACCAGCGTGGCCGGCTGGTCGTCGCCGTAGATGTCCGCGCGCACGGTGACCGTGGGCAAACGGTTACGGTGCCAGATGATGCCTTCCTCGAAGCCGTATTCCAGCGTCGCCACCTGATTGAGCGGCACGCTGCGGCCCGATTCGGTCTGCACCGCCAGATTACCCAGCTGCCCCAGGGCTTCGCGCTCGCGGGCGTCGCCGCGCACTTCCACGTCGATCAGCTCGTTGTCCTCGCGATACTGGCTCACCGCCACGCCGGACAGCGAACTCTGCAGTGCCCGGGACAGGTCGGCGGTATTCACGCCCAGGGCGCGGGCGCGGTCCTGGTCGATGTTCAGGCGCACCACCTTGCTGGGCTCTTCCCAGTCCAGATGCACGTTGGTGAGCGCCGCATTGCCGCGCACCACCGCGGCGACTTCACGGGCCAGCTCACGCACCTGGGGAATGTGCTCGCCGGACACCCGGAACTGAATCGGGTAGCCCACCGGCGGGCCGTTCTCCAGCCGCGACACCCGGCTGCGCAGGGTGGGGAACTGCTCGCGCATGGTGTCGATCAGCCAGCCACGGATCTGCTCGCGTTCCTCGATGCTGTCGGTGAGTACCACGAACTGGGCGAAACTGGCCGCCGGCAACTGTTGGTCCAGCGGCAGATAAAAACGCGGCGAGCCGGCGCCCACATAGGCCACGTAATGGTCGATGTCCGGGTTGTCGGCGAGCAGTTTCTCGAGCCGTTCCGCCTGCGCCTGGGTGGCTTCCAGGGATGCGCCCTCGTGCAGCTTCAGATCCACCATCAGCTCCAGCCGCGCCGAGGGCGGGAAGAACTGCTGCGGCACCAGCCGGAACAGCGCCAGCGAGCCCACGAAGATCAGCAGCGTCAGGGTGATCACCGTCTTGCGATAGCGCACGCACCACAGCACCAGCCGCCGGAAGCGCTGGTAGAAGGGTTTCTGATAGGGGTCGTGCACCTTGCCGTCGGCGTCGCGGCGGGCCAGCTCCGGCAGCAGCTTGTCGCCCAGGTAGGGCACGAACACCACCGCGGTGATCCAGGACACCAGCAGCGACAGCGTCACCACCTGGAAGATCGAACGGGTGTATTCGCCGGTGCCGGACTCGGCGGTGGCGATGGGCAGGAAGCCGGCGGCGGTGATCAGCGTGCCGGTGAGCATCGGGAAGGCGGTGCTGGTCCAGGCGAAGCCGGCCGCCTTCAAGCGGCTGAAGCCCTGCTCCATTTTGATCGCCATCATCTCCACGGCGATGATGGCGTCGTCCACCATCAGGCCCAGCGCCAGCACCAGGGCGCCCAGGGAAATCTTGTGCAGGCCGATGTCGAAGTAGTGCATCAGCGCGAAGGTCATCGCCAGCACCAGGGGAATCGACAACGCCACCACCAGGCCGGTGCGCGCGCCCAGGGAGAAGAAGCTCACCAGCAGCACGATCACCAGGGCTTCGATCAGCACCTGCACGAACTCGCCGACGCCGGCCTCCACCGCCGCCGGCTGGTCGGACACCTTGCTCAGTGTCAGGCCCGCCGGCAGCGTCGCCTGCAGACGCTTGAACTCGGCGTCCAGGCTCTCGCCCAGGGCGAGAATGTCGCCGCCGTCCTTCATCGATACCGCCAGGCCGATGGCGTTTTCGCCGAGAAAGCGCATGCGCGGTTCGGCCGGGTCGCTGAAGCCACGGAACACCTCGGCGATGTCGCCCAGGCGCAGGGTGCGCCCGTTCACGTCGATGGGGAAACGGCGGATCTCTTCCACCGACCGGAACTGGCCGGACACGCGCAGGCGCACCCGGTCGCTGGGCGTTTCGAAGAAGCCCGCCTGGGCCACCGCGTTCTGCGATTGCAGCGCCTGCTGCACCGCGCCCATGGGAATGCCCAAAGACGCCAGCTTGGTATTGGACAGTTCCACCCAGATTTTCTCGTCCTGAACGCCGATCAGCTCCACCTTGCCGGCGTCGTCGACGCGTTGCAGGGCGAGCTGCAGGCGCTCGGCGTAATCCTTCATCAGTGCGTAGTCGAAACCGGGCCCGGTGAGCGCGTAGATGTTGCCGAAGGTGGTGCCGAATTCGTCATTGAAGAACGGCCCCTGGGCGTCCGGGGGCAGGGTGTGTTTGATGTCGCCGACCTTCTTGCGCACCTGGTACCAGAGATCGGGGATTTCCGAGGAATGCATGTCGTCGCGGGCCACGAACAGCACCTGGGACTGGCCCGGCCGGGAGAACGACACAATGCGGTCGTAGTCGCCGGTCTCCATCAGCTTCTTCTCGATGCGCTCGGTGACCTGGCGGCTCACTTCCTCGGCGCTGGCGCCGGGCCAGACGGTGTTCACCACCATCACCTTGAAGGTGAAGGGCGGGTCTTCGCTCTGGCCCAGCTGCGAATAGGACAGGGCGCCCAGGGCGCCCAGCAGGATCATCGCGTAGAGCACCAGGGCGCGGTTTCTCAGAGCCCATTCGGAAAGGTTGAAGCGCATCGTTAGTCTCCACCTTCCTGGCCGTCACCGAGGCTGATCTGACGGTTCTGTCGATCCACCGGGCGTACCTTCTGCCCTTCGCGCAGCACCTGGGTGCCGGCGGCCACCACCCAGTCGTCCGCCGCCAGGCCGTCCAGCACCGGCACCCGGTCCTCGCGGTAGGCGCCGGTGCGCACCGGGGTTTTCACCAGCGTTTGGTCACCCGGGTTCACCACCCAAACGAAGCGCTCCCCCTGGTCGGCGGTGACCGCCGCCAGCGGCACCGTGAGCACGTCGGCGCCGCCGTTGGCATGGTCCACCAGCACCCGCGCGCTCTGGCCCAGCTCGGCGCCGGCGGTGTCGTTGTCGAAGGCGACGCGCGCCTCGAAGGTTCGTGAACTGGGGTCCGCCGCCGGCGCCAGCTCGCGGATGCGTCCGGTGAACGGCTCGCCGGGGCGCGCCCACAGTTCGATGGTCACTTCGTCACCCACCTGGAAACGCTTCACGTCCTGTTCCGGCAGATCGATGACCACTTCGCGGTCGCCGTCCACCGCCAGTACGAACACCGCCTGGCCGGCGGCCACCACCTGGCCGGCTTCCGCCAGACGTTGCGCGATCACCCCGGTATCCGGCGCTTCCAGCACCGCGTAGTCGGCCTGGTTGCTGGCCACCTTGAGTTGCGCGCGGGCCTGTTCCAGCTGCGCGTCGCTGGCCTCGGCGCGGCTTTCCACGGAATCGAACTGGGATTCGCTGATCACCTGCCGGTCGAGCAGGGTGCGGTAGCGTTCCAGCTCGCTGCGCGCCAGCCGCTGATCCGAGCGGGCGGAGGCCAACCGGGCGCGGGCCGCGTCCAGCTCCAGGCCGACGTCCTCGGCGTTCAGCTCCGCCAGCGGCTGGCCGGCTTCCACCCGGTCGCCCACGGTCACCATGCGGCGGCTGATCTTGCCGCCGATGCGGAACGCCAGCTCCGGCTCGTAGCGGGCCCGTATCTCGCCCGGGTAGATGTCGCGCAGGGCGTCGCCGGTGCCGGGCTGGACCACCAGGGCCGGGCGTGGGGTGGTGTCGCTTTCAGGCTCCGCCGGGGAGCAGGCGGCAAGCAGCAAAGCCAGCGGCAGTAAAGCGAACAGCGGATAACGGGACATCCTGGAAACCCCCCAGAGCGTGGTTGTGGAATGACGTAAAAGAGGGCGCCGACCGCGCCCGGGTAATGCTATACTCGCCGGTATAGTAAGTTTATTGAACTCTTTGGTCCACTATCTGTTGTGACCACCCTATTTGTTGTTTGGCCGAAGGTTTGGAGAAGCATGCCTGATAACGACTCCCAGACGGCTCTGCGTGGACGGCCCAAGGACCCGGCCAAGCGCGAGGCGATTCTCGATGCCGCCAAGGCGCTGTTCATCGCCCAGGGGTTCGCCGGCACCAGCATGGACGCGGTGGCCACCGAGGCCGGTGTCTCCAAGCTCACCGTCTACAGCCACTTTTCCGACAAGGCGACGCTGTTCGCCGCCGCCGTGGAAGCCAAGTGCGAAGGGATGATGCCCTTCCCGATCTTTTCCCTGGAGGCCGGCGACGACCTGACCGTGGTCCTGGAGCGCATCGGTCACGCCTTTGTCACTCTGATCAACAGCGAAGAGGCCATCGCCCTGGAGCGACTGATGGCGAGTCTGGCCGGCCAGGACACCGAGATGGCCCGGCTGTTTTTCGAGGCGGGACCGCAGCGCACCCTCAACGAAATGGAGCGCCTGCTCACCCGGGCCCGCGAACGCGGTCTGGTGCGGCTGGGCGATCCCGCCGCCGCCGCGGAGCTGTTCTTCGGCATGCTGCAGA
>DGNT01000211.1 GCA_002389055.1 Alcanivorax sp. UBA4485 | reverse complement strand
GAGGTCTTCCGCCCGGACCCTGGCGACGGGTCCGGGGCAACGCTCGGCGTTGTAATCAGCCCTGCTGGTCGCGCGGCTTCACCGCGTCCTGGTAGGACATGCTCTTCTCTTCCACCTTGGCGGATTCCAGCACGAAATCCACCACCTGGTCTTCCAGCACCGCGCCTTCGATCTGCTGCAGCTGCTGCGGGTTGCTGTACACCCAGTTAACCAGTTCTTCCGGTTGCTCGTACTGGGAGGCGATCTCTTCCACCCGCGCCTTGACGCGATCCGCGTCCGGCTTGATTTCGTGCTTCTCGAGAATCGCGCGCACCACCAGGCCGAGCCGCGCGGAACGCTGCGCCTGCTCGCGGAACAGCTCTTCAGGGAGCATGGACGCGTCGAACTGCTGGCCGCCACCGAACTGCTGCATCATCTGCTGACGCATGCGGTCGATTTCCTGCTTCACCAGCGCTTCCGGCAGGTCGAAGTCGTGGGCCTGGGCGAGACCGTCCATGACCTGTTCCTTCACCTTACCGGACACCGAGTTCTTCAGCTCGCGCTCCATGTTCTTGCGCACTTCCGCCTTGAACTGCTCCAGGTCGCCGTCCTCGACGCCGAACGCCTTCATGAACTCGGCGTCCACTTCCGGCAGCTGCTTGGCTTCGACGCTGTTCACCTTGATCTGGAATACCACCGCCTGGCCTTTCAGCTCTTCGGACTGGTAGTCCTCCGGGAAGGTCACGTCGATGTCTTTCTCGTCACCGGGCTTCATGCCGACGATGCCGTCCTCGAAACCGGGGATCATCTGACCGGAGCCCAGCTCCAGGTTCTGGCCTTCGGCGCCGCCGCCTTCAAAGGCTTCACCGTCCTTCAGACCTTTGAAGTCGAGGTTAACGCGATCGCCGGTCTGCGCGGCGCGCTCCACGGTTTCGTAGTCGGAGCGCTGCTCGCGCAGCGTCTCGATCATCTGCTCGACGTCGGCGTCGCTGATCTCGGCCACCGGCTTTTCCACTTCCACGCTGTCCAGCGGCGCCAGGGCCACGTCCGGGTACACCTCGAAGGTGGCGACGAACTCCAGGTCCTTGCCCGCCTCGTTCTTGGTGGCCTCGAAACCGGGCATGCCGGCCGGCTGCAGGGATTCCTGCTCAACCGCTTCGATAAAGGAATCGCGCATGACATCGGCGAGGACCTCGTTACGCACCGCATCACCGAAGCGACGCTTCACTTCCCGCATCGGCACCTTGCCCGGGCGAAAGCCGTTCAGGCGGACGCTTTTCTGGGCCTCGCGCAGCTTGGTGTCGACCGCCGAATCCACTTTTTCCGCGGGCACACCCACGGTCAAACGCCGTTCCAGACCTGATGTCGTTTCTACGGAAACCTGCATAACTTCCTCTTTATAAAGACTTTTTGGCCCACGGCCGACCTTGCCGGCCCGGACCGCATACTTTGAAGGGCGGCAATTATAGTCAATGCCCGCCGCCATGAACACCGATACAAAAAAGCCCCCGGGGATTACCCCCGGAGGCTTCAATGTTGGGGTGGCTGATGGGATTTGAACCCACGACCACCGGAGTCACAATCCGGGGCTCTACCAACTGAGCTACAGCCACCAGCAAAACTGGTTTGGTACTTTGATTGCCTGTCGGCGCGCTTTGGCGCGCCTGGCAGGGCTCGAACCTGCAACCTACGGCTTAGAAGGCCGTTGCTCTATCCAATTGAGCTACAGGCGCTGAACCGATAAAACGTCTTCGCTTGACTGGTCGGGGTGGAGGGATTCGAACCCCCGACATCCTGCTCCCAAAGCAGGCGCGCTACCAGGCTGCGCTACACCCCGCCGAGCAGGTCGAGCGAGGCGGCATAATACTCGCCGCCCCCGGGAGCGTCAACGCCGAGCGCCCGGCCGCCGAACCGTTCGCTGGATTATTCGCCAGCCCGGCGTGGCGCCGTCCGGCGCGCCCCTTTGCCCCGCCGCGGTGGGCGTGCGAAAATCCGCGCCTTCCGATTCCCGACCAAGAGACATTCAATGAGCGCGCAGATTCTGGATGGCAAGGCACTGGCCCAGCATTTCGAAGAGGAAATGCGCCGTCGCGTGGACGCTCTCAAGGCGAAAGCCGACGGACGCACCCCCATTCTGGCCACACTGCTGGTGGGCGCCGACCCGGCTTCCGCCACCTATGTGAAGATGAAGGGCAACGCCTGCCGCCGCGTGGGCATGGACTCCCAGGCGATCGAATTGCCCGAGGACACCACCACCGAGCAACTGCTCGCGCAAATCGAAGAACTGAACAACAACCCGGACGTGCACGGCATTCTGCTGCAGCATCCGGTGCCGGAACAGATCGACGAGCGCCGCTGTTTCGACGCCATCAGCCTTGAGAAGGACGTGGACGGCGTCACCTGCCTGGGCTTCGGCCGCATGGCCATGGGCGAACAGGCCTACGGCTGCGCCACGCCCAAGGGCATCATGCGTATCCTTGAGCATTACCGGATTCCGCTGGAAGGCAAACACGCCGTGGTGGTGGGCCGCAGCGCGATTCTCGGCAAGCCCATGGCGCTGATGCTGCTGGGCGCCAACGCCACCGTCACCATCTGCCACAGCCGCACCCAAAACCTGCCCGAGCTGGTCAAGCAGGCGGACATCGTGGTCGGCGCCGTGGGCCGCCCGGAATTCATCAAGGCGGACTGGATCAAGGACGGCGCCGTGGTGGTGGACGCCGGCTTCCACCCGGAGAAGTGCGGCGACATCGAACTGGCGCCGCTCGCCGACCGGGTCGCCGCCTATACGCCGGTACCCGGCGGCGTGGGTCCGATGACCATCAACACCCTGATCTTCCAGACCCTGGAAGCGGGCGAGAAGGCGTTCGGCGCCTAGGGAGCCTCTGAACAACTCCCGGCGCGCTCTGCGTGACCTGAAGCGTGCAGCTGTTGTACTTCGTCATGACGGACAGGGTGGTTCCCTTTCCTAGTGACGAAGTACAGCAGATGTGCGCTTCAGGCCGCGCCCTTCGGGGCTTTCAGGCTGGCCCGCACTCTTCGTTGCAATTTCTCGACAGGCAACCAGCCTGCCTTCAAAATCGCGCCTTGATTGCGGGCCAGCCTGAAAGCCAGAGCGCGCCGGGAGTTGTTCAGAGGCTCCCTAGCGTTCGCTGTCCAGTATCTTGACGCTGGCGGTCATGCCCGCCGCCAGCGTCAGTGACTCGGGCACCGCCCGCAGCTCGATCTGCACCGGAATGCGTTGGGCCAGCCGCACCCATTCAAACGTCGGCGCCACCTCCGCCAGACCCTGGTCGCCACCGGCCACCGCATTGCTGTTGCCGATGCCCCGGGCGATGCCGGCGACGCGCCCTTCCAGTGCCCGGTCCACGCCCAGCAAGCGCACCCGCGCCGGGTCGCCGACCCGGATCCGATGCACCTGGGTTTCCCGGAAATACGCCTCCACCCAGAACGAATCCGCGTCCACCAGCGTCAGCACCGACTCGCCGGCGCGGGCGTAATCGCCGGCGTGGGCCAGCAGGTGGGTCACATGGCCGTCGGCGGGCGCGGTTACCCGGGTGCGAGCCAGGTCCAGCTCGGCTTTTTGCAGCGCCGCCTGGGCGGCCTGCAGGTCCGCCCGCGCCACGTCCGCCAGGCTGGTGGCCTCCTCGCGCTCCTCGGCGGAGACCGCCCTGCCGAGACGATCACGGCGGGCGGCTTCGTCACTGCGCAGCTTTGACTCCAGCCGGCGGTGCTCCAGCTCCGCCCGCGCCTGGAACAGCGCCAGCCGGTAGCGCTCCGGATCCACCACGAACAGCGGGTCGCCCTGCTCCACCCGGGCGTTGTTGCTGACGTTCAGCTCGGTGATCGGCCCGGACACGTCCGGCGCCACCTGAATCACCGCCGCGCGTACCCGACCGTCCCGGGTCCACAGGGTGTGCATATACTGATGCCAGAGAAACCACACCGCCAAAGCCGCCCCGAGGACCAGCACCAGGGTGATCAAGAACGGGCGCCAGCGCCGGGGCCGGCGTTCATCCGCGCGGGGTTCAGCCATCACACTCTCCCTAAAAGCATCAGCAGGCCCAGAGCCAGGGCCAGACTTATCACCAGCACACACAGGCCCGCCAGGGCTGGATGCCAGACATGCCGGTAGCCGTCGTAGCGGCTGATCAGCCCGTTAACGGGCCAGAATATCAGCAACCCCAACACCACCACCGGAATCAGCGGCGGCAGCAGCACACCGGCCAGATTGATCTCATGCAGCACCGTTCGCCTCCAGTCCCCGCCAGGCGCCGTCGCCGGACCCGCACAGGAAAAAGCCCGCGTTGCCACGCATAATATTGATCTGCATGCGCAGACGCACCACCGCCCGCACCAGCCGGCGGCGCTCGCCGTCGCTGGCGGCGCTGTCGTAGGCGCGCCGGCACTGCCCGGCCACGGTATCGGCGCTGGCCGCCAGGGCCAGCCAGCGGTCCGGGTCGCCGTCGCGGAGCGCCCGCTGGGTGTCGCGGATCAGGCGGGTCAGCGCCAGCCGCACCGGCGCCGGTACGCCGCGCCGGCACAGCGCGTCCATATACAGCAGCCCGAGCCCGAGAGTCACCGCGGCCAGAGCACCCTGCAGCAGCTCGCCGTCGCGGGGATCGTCCGGGTCCAGCCTGGGCAGCGTGCGGCTGATGCGGTCGTACAGCAGGCTTTCCATTTCGTGGCGGGGGCGGCGCCGCCGGATCGGCCAGCGCCCCAGAGTCCGGCACAGATCCCGGCATAGGCGGCGCCGGGCCCGGGCGGCGTCGTCGCCGGGCCAGAGCAGCAGGAACGCCAGCACCGCGAAGCCCATACCCAGCCCCAGACCGATGATATTGTTGAACAGCGGCGCGGCGGAAAAGTCCTGCACCGGGCGCAGGTCCAGCAATAGGGGGAAAAAAATGGTCAGCGCGGTGCCCGTGGCCACGGTGGCCGGCCGCGCCATCGCCAGCCCGGCCAGCAGATACAGCGGCGCCAGCCACAGCACCAGAGCCACAAAGCCGTCGCTGGCCGGCAACAACACCAGCCGGTAGAGCGCGGCCAGCACGGTGGCCAGCAACGCGCCCTTTATAAACCCCTTCACCGCCGCCAGCGGGTCGTCGCGGGTGGAAAACAGCGCGCAGATCACCCCCACCTGGATCACCATGGCCGAGCCCTGGGGCGCCGCGCTCCAGAACCACAACACCACCGTGGCGGCCAGCGCCAGTGCCGCCCGTGCACCGTTGCGCCAGGCCTGCCCGTAATCCAGATGCAGGCGCGAAGTGCCGGCGCGCCAGCGCACCGGGGTGGCCTGGTCGGTGAGCATGGCGTAGAGCGCCACGCTGGAGCGCAACCGGTCGCACAATTCAGCGCTGTGCTCCAGCGCCAGCTGCAGCGCGTAAAACCGCTGCTCATCGTCGCTGAGCCGCTCGCCGCGCAGCGAGCGGGCCAGATCACGGGCACGTTGATACAGCGCCGAGAGGGTTTCCCGCAGAGCCGCCGGGGACGCTTCGGGATCCAGCGTCGCGATGTCGGCGAGCAGCAGCGTCACCTGATCCTGGTGATGGCGTTCCGCGTAGCGGTTCACATAGGTATTCAGCGGCCCCACCGACGAGATCAACGCCAGCATCTCGTGGCCCAGCCGGCGGCACAGGCCCGCGTGCCGCCGCAGGTGGGCGGAATCGAACAGCGCGTGCTCGCGCTGGGCCTCCAACGCCATGCCACTGGTGATCAACGCCTGGCGGCGCCGTTGCAGGGCGGGCCCGTCAAGCTGGCCGGCGGCGCTGTCCGACACCAGGCGGATCAGCGCCACCAGCTGTTCCCGGCTCTGCTGCAGGTAGGTGCGCCCGGCGGACTGGGGCCACACCAGCACGCTCATCAGGCTCACACAGAGAATGCCCAGGCCGATCTCCGTGACCCGCGCCACCGCCATGGTGAACGCCTGGTCCGGTTGCAGCACCGCCGGCACGCCGACGATCAAAGCGCTGTAACCGGCCAGCACAAAAGCGTAGGAGCGGAAGTTGCGCAGCAGGCTGGCGCACAGGGTGCACAGGCCCAGCCACACCGCCAGAGCGAGGAAAAACAGGGTGTGTAACTGGGCCAGCGTCGCCACCAGCAGCACCGCCATGGCGGCCCCGGTGAGGGTACCGAGCAGCCGGTATATGCCCTTGGCCAGCACCATGCCGCCCAGCGGCTGGGCGACAATATAGACCGTCATCAGCGCCCACTTGGGCTCGTCCAGCCCCAGGGCCAGCGCAATATAGAGCGCCAGCATGCCGGCGCTGAAGGTGCGGAACGTAAATTGCCATTGCCGCCGCCCGGCCTCGCGCAGGAACGCGGGGGGCCTGACGGTGGCGGCGACCATCGTGGCTCAGGCCTCGCGGGGCCAGGACTCGCGCAGACCCACGGTGCGGTTGAACACCAGCCCGCCGTCGACGCTGTCCCGGTCGACGCAGAAGTAGCCTTCGCGCTCGAACTGAAAGCGGCTCTCCGGATCCGCGTCGCGCAGGCCGGGTTCGACCACGCAGCCGTCCAGCACACGCAGGGACTCCGGGTTGATGTGGTCCAGGAAGCTCTCGCCTTCGGCCACTTTCGACGGGTTGGCGGTCTGGAACAGGCGGTCGTACTGGCGCACCTCGCAGGGCAACCCGTGGGCGACACTGACCCAGTGGATCACACCGCGCATCTTGCCCTGCCCTTCCGCCGGCTCCGGATTCTTGCCCAGGGTGTCCGGGTCGTAACTGCAGCGCACTTCGACGATCTCGCCGTCGGCGTCACGGACGATGTCCTCGGCCTGGATCACATAGCCGTAGCGCAGCCGCACCCGGTCACCCAGCACCAGCCGCTTATACTTTTTGTTGGCCTCCTCGCGGAAGTCCTCCCGGTCGATATAGACCTCCCGGGTAATCGGCATGCGGCGGGTGCCCATGTCTTCGTTTTGCGGGTGCACGGGCGCGTCCAGCCACTCTTCCTTGTCCTCGGGCCAGTTCTCGATCACCAGCTTGAGCGGGTTCAGCACGCAGAAAGCACGCGGCGCGTTGTGGTTGAGATCGTCACGCACCGAGGCTTCGAGGATGCTCATGTCGATCACCGAGTCGGCGCGGCTGACCCCCAGGTTCTCGCAGAAATGGCGGATCGCGGCGGGCGTGTAGCCGCGCCGACGCAGGCCGCTCAGGGTGGGCAGGCGCGGGTCGTCCCAGCCTTCCACGTGGCCTTCGTCCACCAGCAGCTTGAGACGGCGCTTGCTGGTCACGGTGAAATTAAGGTTGAGGCGGGCGAACTCGTACTGGCGGGGCTCCGCGGGGACGTCCGTATTCTCCACCAGCCAGTCGTACAGCGGCCGGTGATCCTCGAACTCCAGGGTGCAGAGGCTGTGGGTGATGCCTTCCAGCGCATCCGAGAGCGGATGGGTGAAATCGTACATCGGGTAGATTACCCACTTGTCACCGGTCTGATGGTGCGCTTTTTTGCGTATCCGGTAGAGCACCGGGTCACGCATATTAAGATTGGGGCTCTGCATGTCGATGCGGCCCCGCAGCACCGCCGCCCCTTCATCGAACTTGTTGTCGCGCATGTCGGCGAACAGCGCCAGGTTCTCTTCCACGGAGCGGTCCCGGTGCGGGCTGTCGCGGCCCGGCGTGGTAAAATTGCCGCGCATTTCGGCGATCTGCTCCGGCGACTGGGTATCCACATAGGCCAGGCCCTTACGGATCAGGGACACCGCCAGGTCGTGGAGCTGATCGAAATAGTCGCTGGCGAAGCGCACCGGGCCGGACCACTGGAAGCCGAGCCATTCCACGTCCTTCTTAATGGAATGGATGTACTCGTCCTCTTCCTTCTCCGGGTTGGTGTCATCAAAGCGCAAATGACAGGCGCCGCCGTAGGACTCGGCGACCCCGAAATTCAGGCAAATCGACTTGGCGTGGCCAATATGCAAGTAGCCGTTCGGCTCCGGCGGG
>DGNT01000212.1 GCA_002389055.1 Alcanivorax sp. UBA4485 | reverse complement strand
GCGCGACGGGACAGGTCGTCCAGGTTACCGATCGGTGTGCTGACCACATACAAAGAGCCGCTCATGGGGGGCGTTTTCCTGATTGGGTGTAAAGAGTTGTGTCATGCCACCGATCCGATCCGCAATCAGGGACCGTCGGGGGTGATTCGCGACTTGCAAAACGCCTACAATAGCGGCTTCTTTCCCGAAGTAGCAAAGGGGTTACCCTAGAGCCATGGAATTACGACAGGCCCGCCTGGCCGCAATGGCCCTCGTTCTGGTCCTTGCCGGCTGTTCTCAATTACCGAGCCCGGACGGCTCGACCGCCAAGGAACCGGCCCCCCTTCGCGATGCGCCGCAACAGGTCGGTAACGCCAGCGACCAGCTGGCCGAACTGGCGGAACCGGTTCGCACCGACACTGCCCTCGCCTGGGCGCGCTCTTACCTGGTCAATGAGCGCGCCGACGACGCTGGCGAATTGCTGGACCAGGTGGGCGACGGCGCCCTGTCCCGGGATCAGCGCTTCCGCTGGCTGCAGTTGCGCGCCCAGTCTTGGATGGCCGAGCAGCAGCCGGACCGGGCGGTGGCGTTGCTGGACGATTACCGCGGCGACATCGACGGCTTCGACGCCCAGCGCCGCGCCAAACTGAACCTGCTGCGCGCCGACGCCCAGGCTCTCAACGGCGAGTTGATGAAAAGCCTGCGCCAGCGCGTGGCGGTGGACCCGCTGCTCAACGACGACGACCAGGAATACAACCGCCAGCTGACCTGGGAAGCGCTGATGCGCTTGCCACTGGAGACCCTGGAAGCCCGCGCCGAGGATACCTCCGGCGAACTGCGCGGCTGGCTGGAGCTGGCGCTGCTGTACCGCGACCCGCAGGCCAATATCGACAGCCAGGTGCAGCGCCTGTCGCGCTGGCGCGAGGACTGGCCCGACCACCCGGCCGCCCGCCAGTTGCCGGAAACGGTGCGGGCCCTGCAGCGCGCCGCCCGCGAGCGCCCCCAGCGGGTCGCCGTGCTGCTGCCGGAGAGCGGCCCGCTGGCGCCCGCCGCCGAGGCGATCCGCGACGGCATGATGACCGGCTACTACAGCGCCGAGGAAGCGGGCAACCCGACCCCGGACCTGCGCTTCTACGACGTCAGCGACGCGGACGTGCGCTCGGTGTTCCAGCGTGCCGTGGATGACGGCGCCGAGTTCGTGGTCGGGCCGCTGGGCAAGGACAACGTGGCCGAGCTGGCCCGCATGGGCACGCCGCCGGTGACTGTGCTGGCGCTGAACTATCTGGATCAGGACAGCGAGGACGCGCCCATCTTCCAGTTCGGCCTGGCGCCGGAGGACGAAGCCCGGCAAATCGCCCGCCAAAGCCTGGAAGCCGGCGACCGGCTGGCGGGGGTGCTGTATCCGCGCAGCGCCTGGGGCCAGCGCGTGGCCGAGGCGTTCGTGGCCGCCTGGCAGGACGGCGGCGGCCGGATCGTGGTGGAAAGCTCGTTCACCGAGGACACCATCGGTGAAAGCGTGGAGGGCCTGCTGGACACGGCCCGCGCCGAAAAGGACCTGCGCCGCGACACCTCGTTCTCGGACCGGGACGCGGAGCGGCCGGAGGAATGGCCGCAAAGCCTGGACTTCCTGTTCCTGGTGGCCGACCCGAACGAGGGCCGGCAGATTAAACCGGCGCTGAATTTCCATTACGCCCGGGACCTGCCGGTGTTCGCCACTTCCTATATTTACGACGGCACCCTGGCACCGCGCCGGGACCAGGATCTGGACGGGGTGTATTTCCTGGATATGCCGTGGATTCTTTACGAAGGCACCAAGCTGCATCGCATGGCCGAGGAAACCTGGCCGGACGGCCACGGGCGCTATGCGCGGCTGTTCGCCATGGGCGTGGACGCCTACCGGCTGCAGGCGCGCCTGTATCTGCTGCGCAATCTGCAGGACAGCACCCTGCCCGGGGTCACCGGCACTTTGCGGCTGGACGGCGCGCGGCTAGTGCGCGAGTCGGACTGGGCGCTGTTCCGAAATGGAAAAGCGACGCCGGTGCCCCGGGTTGGCGACGGGCGCTTGGATAGCACGCAGTATTAAAGTTTGGGGTGAGGGATAGATAGGGCTCTGGGATCCTGCCGGCCGGCTTTGCCGGCCTTTCGCGGGCCGGGCCCGCTCGCACAATTCGTTCAAGGAGGAAAGGAGGCCTTCTGTGTACTGGCGCAAGGAACGCGGCCAGCGGGCTGAGCACCGGGCACGACGCTGGCTGGAACAGCGCGGCCTGGTGCCGGTGATCGCCAATTATCAATGCCGCCTGGGCGAGGTGGACCTGATCATGGACGACGGCGAGACGCTGGTGTTCGTGGAGGTCCGCTGGCGTGCCTACAACCGCTACGGCGGCGCCCTCGCCTCGGTGGACGGGCGCAAGCAGCGCCGCCTGATTCTGGCGGCGCGGCACTATCTGGGCCGCTACCCTTATCAGGCACAACGGCCCTGCCGCTTCGACGTGCTGGGCCTGGAACCGGATGACGACGGCGAAGTCCGTTATCATTGGGTGCAAAACGCATTTTACGGAGACCAGTAATGAGTGTGGACCGCATCAGACAGTTGTTCGCCGAAAGCATGGAAACCAAGGCCAAGGCCGGCGAAGTGCTGCCCGAGGTGATCGCCGCCGCCGGCCAGGTGATGGTGGAATGCCTGCTCAACGGCGGCAAGATTCTCAGTTGCGGCAATGGCGGCTCCGCCGGTGACGCGCAGCATTTCTCTTCCGAGCTGCT
>DGNT01000106.1 GCA_002389055.1 Alcanivorax sp. UBA4485 | reverse complement strand
ACGATGGCGATCTGGCCGCGCGCCAGCTGGTCGCGCTGCGGCTCGGTGACGTGCAGCTTCTTGATCTTCTTGTCCTGCACGAACTGGTAGGCCACCTCGCCCCGGGCACGATCCAGACGGTGGGTCTCGATCAGCTGGCGAATCTGCGCGACGATTTCCCGCTCGCGCTGCTGCCGGTGGCGCTCCGCTTCCAGCTGGCGGTCTTTTTCCGCCTGCTCGGCGCGCTGGCGGCGGGCCCGCTCGGCCGGGTCCTCCAGCTCGATCTCGCCACGCTTGGCGCGGTTGGCGTCTTCCTTCTTCTGCTGCTTGGCGCGGCGCGCCTTCTTTTTGTCCGCCAGCCCCGATTTAAGGAGCTGATCCTGCAACGAATTAGCCATGGGGGTTCCAATAACGAAAATTCAGGTAGCAGGATAACGGAGCCGGGGCCCGCCTGCCTATTCCGCGGCACGCGCTACTGCAGCGACGGCCCCTCGGGCGCCTCGCCGAGCAGCGGCTGGGCGCGACGGAAACGGACGTCATAGCCGGGCTGCCAGGGAAACACCCCGTTCGGGTCCGGCCACACCATCTGCAGCGCCGGGTACGGCGCCGGCAGGTCGGCGTAGAACCAGTTGGCGTAGCCCAGGTACTCGTTATAGGCCGGCAGAGACACCGGCAGGAACACCACTTCCAGACCGTCGGCGATGTCACCGTAAACCTGGAACGGCCGCAGACGGCGCCCCAGGCCGGTGATGCCCACGGCGGCGCTGTCCAGCAGGCGGCTGGCCAGGGTCTCCTTGAGGCCCACCACGATCAGTTCCGGGTGGTCCCGTTTGAGGAAGTGTCCCAGCGTGAAGGCATAGCCCGGCTCGCCGGCGGCGCCGTCCACGCTGAGGTGATGCCAGCCTTTTCGCTCAATACGGGCCAGCAGCTGTTTGTCCTGTTCGTCTTCCGGCTGCGGATAGCGGAAGCCCTCGGGCATTTCATCGAGGAACATGGCGTCTCTCTTTCTGGGGCCGCCGCGCGTGACAGCCAGCGCGGCGCTCGACGGTGGCAGCGGCGCAGCTTACCAGAATCGGCCTACTTGGTATGCGGCGGGGCGAATGCAATACTGGCGCGGTGCGCTTTGATGCTTTCTATTCAGAACCAGAGGACCACCAACCATGAAAAAAATCACCCTGATGGCCAGCCTGGCCGCGCTCTCCGCCGCGCCTTTCGCACAGGCGGCGCCGCTTGTCGACGTCTACGCCGGCGGCTACGCCTGGAGTCCGGACACTTCCGGCAGCATCGCCTCGGGCAGCAACGACATCGACATGGAAGACGATCTGGGTTTCGACGATTCCGACCAGACGGTGATCTACGTGGGCCTGGAACACGCCGTGCCGGTACTGCCCAACGTGCGCCTGCGCTACATGGATTTGTCCGACGACGCCAGCAACCGTCTCAACGAGACCATTACCTTTAACGGAGAGGCGTTCCCGGTCGCCACCACCGTGGTCTCTGAATACGACATGGAAATGCTCGACGGCACCTTCTACTGGAGCCCGCTGGACAATGTGGTGAAGCTGGACCTGGGCCTGACCGTGCGGCAGATGGACGCCGACTTCACCATCCGCTCGCAGACCGTCGGCAACGTGGCGTCGGAGAGCGCCAGCGAAACCTTCCCGCTGGCCCATGGCGCGATACGCGCCAACCTGCCGCTGACCGGCGTGTACGTGGGCGGCGAAATCAATGCGATTGAGTATGACGGCAGTGGCATGCGTGATTTCGATGCGCACATCGGCTGGCAGTCGGATTTCCTGCTCGGCGTGAAAGCGGGCTATTCCCGCCTGGAAGTGGAGCTGGATGACGTCAGCGGACTGGACTCGGACCTGGAGATCGGCGGCCCCTACCTGGCGGCGACTTTCCGCTTCTGAGCCGAATCGCCGGGCGGATGCCCGGCGATCACCATTCCTTCTGAAGGCGCCCGATACGGGCGTCTTTTTGTTCCCAGAGATCACTGACCCAGCGCTGCACGCTGGCGCGGAACGCCGGGTCTTCCTGGTAATCGCCGGCCCACAGGGCCGGGTCCAGGTTGTGGGTGCGCACGTCGATGATCACCCGGTCCAGCTGACCGCTGAGCAGCGCCCAGAAGCCGGGTGGCTTGCCCTGCGGATAGGCGATGGTCACGTCCAGCAGCGCGTCCAGATCGTCGCCCAGCGCCGCCATCACGAACGCCACGCCGCCGGCCTTGGGCCGCAGCAGATGCTTGTAGGGCGATTGCTGCCGGGCCTGCTTCTCCGGGGTGCAGCGGGTGCCTTCCAGAAAGTTGACCACGGTCACCGGCATGTCCGCGAATTTCTCGCAGGCCGCCTTGGTGATCTCCAGATCCTTGCCTTTCAATTCCGGGCGCTTTTCCAGCAGTTCCTTGGAGTAGCGCTTCATGAACGGGTAGTCCAGAGCCCAGAAGGCCAGCCCCAGAAACGGCACCCAGATCAGTTCTTTCTTTAGGAAAAACTTAAAGTACGGAGTTTTGCGGTTGAAGGTCTGCACCAGGGCGGCGATATCCACCCAGGACTGGTGGTTGCAGACCACCAGATAGGAGGTGTCGCTACGCAGGTTCTGGTCGCCACGAATATCCCAACGGGTGGGGGTCATCAGCGCGAAGATCGCTTTGCAGATTTCCGCCCAGGTCTCGGCGACCCACATCACGCCCCGGGAGCAAGCCGCCTTAACCGCCTTTCCCGGCAACACCACTTTGCACAGCGCGATCAGCATCATCGGACCGATCAACGTCAGCGTGTTCAGCAGCAGCAACAATAAGGTGGTGGCACCGGTCAACAAGGCCCGCATCAGGCGAACTCCCTATCCCCAAGATGAATCCGGATCATAGCCAACCCGATCCACAGGCCCAAGACCGTACTTGTATTGAATTGTTTATAGGCCCCGCGGGGCCTGTCAGCGTGCCTCCACCGTCATCACATCCACGTTCTGGAAGCCGCGCGGCAGCTTGGCACCACGCCGGCCACGCTCGCCGAAGTAGTGCTCCAGGTCGGAGGCCTTGAGGTTGAGATGACGCTTACCGGCGTAGATCACCAGGGTGTCCTCGGGGCCGAGCACCTGAACGTCCTGCACGAACTCGACCCGTTCGGCGACCCGGCCACCGGGTATCGCCATCATCTTGTTGCCCTTGCCCCGAGACATTTCCGGCAGATCGCGCACCGGGAACACCAGCAAGCGGCCTTCGTTGGAGACCAGCGCGATCAGATCGGTCTGCGGATCATTAACCGGGCGCGGCGGTTGCACCCTGGCGCCCTTGGGCACATTCAGCACGCTCTTACCGGCTTTCTTGTTGGCCAGCAGATCCGCGTAACGCACCACGAAGCCGTAGCCGGCGTCACTGCTCATCAGATAGGCGTCTTTCTCCTGGCCCATGATGGCGGCCACGAAACCGGCGCCGGAAGGCGGGCTGACCCGACCGGACAGCGGCTCACCCTGGCCGCGCGCGCTGGGCAGGGTGTGCGCCAGCAGCGAGTAGCTGCGTCCGGTGGTATCCAGGAAGCACACCGGCTGATTGGATTTGCCGCGCGCGGACGCCAGGTATTTGTCCCCGGCCTTATAACTCAGGCCGACCACGTCCACGTCGTGGCCCTTGGCGGAACGCACCCAGCCTTTTTCCGACAGCACCACGGTGACCGGATCGGCGCCTACCAGGTCCGCTTCGTCCAGGGCCTTGGCATCGCCGCGCTCCACCAGCGGTGAGCGGCGGTCATCGCCAAAGTTTTCAGCGTCTTCCTTGAGCTCCTTGGCGATCAGCTTTTTCATTTTCGCCGGCGAGCCGAGGGTGTCTTCCAGCTTGTCGCGTTCCTCGGCGAGTTCATCCTGCTCGCCCTTGATCTTCATTTCTTCAAGCTTCGCCAAATGGCGCAACTTCAGTTCCAGAATCGCTTCCGCCTGGCGGTCACTGAGCCCGAACCGTTCCATCAGCACCGGCTTGGGCGCGTCCTCCCGGCGGATAATCTCGATCACCTCATCGATGTTCAGATAGGCGATCAGCAAGCCTTCCAACAGGTGCAGACGGTCCAGCACCTTGTCCAGGCGGTGCTGCAGCCGCCGGCGCACGGTCACCATGCGGAACTGCAGCCACTCGTTGAGAATCGTGTCCAGGCTTTTCACCTGGGGACGCTCGTCGATGCCGATCATGTTCAAATTGACCCGGTAGTTCTTTTCCAGGTCGGTGGTGGCGAACAGATGGCCCATCAGCTGAGCGATATCGACGCGGTTGGAACGCGGCGTAATGATCAGACGCGTGGGGTTTTCATGGTCGGATTCGTCGCGCAGGTCGCTGACCATGGGCAGCTTTTTCTTCTGCATCTGGTCGGCGATCTGCTCCAGCACCTTGGCGCCGGATACCTGATAGGGCAGCGCGGTGACCACGATGTCGTTTTCCTCGCGCTCATAGACAGCGCGCTGCTTAAGGCTGCCCTTGCCTTCCGCGTACATGCGGATGATGTCGTTGCGCGGCGTGATGATTTCCGCCTCGGTGGGAAAATCCGGGCCTTTGATGTATTCGAGCAGGTCGTCCAGGGACGCGCCCGGATCCTTGAGCAGATGAATACAGGCCTGCGCCACTTCGCGCAGGTTGTGCGGCGGAATGTCGGTGCTCATGCCCACGGCGATGCCGGTGGTGCCATTCAGCAGCACATTGGGCAGGCGCGCCGGCAATAGCTTGGGCTCGTCCATGGTGCCGTCGAAGTTGGGCACCCATTCCACCGTGCCCTGACCCAGCTCGGCGAGCAGCACTTCCGCGTACGGCGCCAGCTTGGATTCCGTGTAGCGCATGGCGGCGAAGGATTTCGGGTCATCCGGGCTGCCCCAGTTGCCCTGGCCGTCGACCAGCGGATAGCGGTAGCTGAACGGCTGCGCCATCAGCACCATGGCCTCGTAACAGGCGGAGTCGCCGTGCGGATGGAACTTACCCAGCACGTCGCCCACCGTACGGGCGGACTTTTTATACTTGGCGGTGCTTTTCAGGCCCAGCTCGCTCATCGCGTAGACAATGCGCCGCTGGACCGGCTTCAGGCCGTCGCCGATTTTCGGCAGCGCCCGGTCCATGATCACGTACATGGAATAGTCCAGGTACGCTTTTTCGGTGTAGTCCCTGAGGGACAGGTCTTCGAAATCGTCTGCCATCTTTTATACTTCCGCCAGGTTGCCTTTCTCTTCCAGCCAGATCTTGCGGTCGGAGGCGCGCTTCTTGCTGAGCAGCATGTCCATCAGCAGGTGAGTGTCGTCGCCGCCGGTCACGCTCAAACGCACCAGCCGCCGGGTATCGCGGGCCATGGTGGTTTCGCGCAGTTGCATGGGGCTCATTTCACCGAGGCCCTTGAAGCGGGTGACACTGACCTTGCCGCGCTTCTTTTCCGCCTTAATCCGGTCGAGCACGCCGGCGCGCTCTTCCTTGTCGAGGGCGTAGTACACGTCCTTGCCCACGTCGATGCGGTACAGCGGCGGCATCGCCACGAACACATGGCCTTCGCGCACCAGCGCCGGGAAATGGCGCAGGAACAGGGCGCACAACAAGGTGGCGATGTGCAGGCCGTCGGAGTCCGCATCGGCGAGGATGCACACCTTGCCGTAGCGCAGGGCGGTCAGGTCGTCGCTGCCCGGCTCGATGCCCAGCGCCACGGCGATGTCGTGGATTTCCTGGCTGCCGAGCACCTCCGCCGGGTCC
The DNA here is from genome assembly GCA_002389055.1 of Alcanivorax sp. UBA4485. GTDB lineage: Bacteria > Pseudomonadota > Gammaproteobacteria > Pseudomonadales > Alcanivoracaceae > Alloalcanivorax. Next base: position 7,249 of record DGNT01000106.1, on the reverse strand, counting down.
ACTTCCCAGGTGTTCATGATCTTGCCGCGCAACGGCATGATCGCCTGGTACACCCGGTCGCGGGCCTGCTTGGCGGAGCCGCCGGCGGAGTCCCCTTCGACCAGGAAGATTTCACTTTGCGCCGGGTCGTCACTGGTGCAGTCCGCCAGCTTGCCGGGCAGCGCCGGGCCGCTGGTGACTTTCTTACGGGTGACTTTCTTGGCGGCGCGCAGCCGCTTCTGGGCGTTGTTGATGCACAGGTCGGCGAGCCGTTCGGCCTCGTCGGTGTGCTGGTTGAGCCACAGTGAGAAGGCGTCCTTGACCACGCCGGACACGAACGGCGCGGTCTGCCGGGAGCTGAGCCGCTCCTTGGTCTGACCGGCGAACATGGGATCCTGCATTTTCACGCTGAGCACGTAGCAGGCCCGGTCCCAGATGTCCTCCGGGGTCAGTTTGACGCCGCGCGGCAGCAGGTTGCGGAATTCACAGAACTCGCGCATCGCTTCCAGCAGCCCGGAGCGCAGCCCGTTCACATGGGTGCCGCCCTGGGTGGTGGGAATCAGGTTCACATAGGATTCGGTGACCAGCTCGCCACCCTCGGGCAGCCACAGCACCGCCCAGTCCACCGCTTCCGTTTCCGCGCTCATGGCGCCTTCGAAGGGCTCGGTGGGCACGCGCTCCCAGCCGCGGGTGCTCTCAAGCAGATATTCCACCAGGCCGTCGGCGAACTGCCAGGTCTCGGTCTCGTCGGTCTGCTTGTTTTCCAGGGTCACCAGCAAGCCCGGGCAGAGCACCGCCTTGGCGCGCAACAGGTGGCGCAGGCGCGGCACCGAGATGTTGGGTGAGTCGAAATATTTCTCGTCCGGCCAGAAGCGCATCATGGTGCCGGTGTTGCGCTTGCCCACCGTGTCCACCACTTCCAGGTCAGCGGTTTTTTCGCCGCCGGCGAACTCGATGCGGTGCACCTCGCCGTCACGCTTGACGAACACTTCCAGCTTTTTCGACAGGGCATTGACCACCGACACGCCGACGCCGTGCAGGCCGCCGGAAAACTGGTAGTTCTTATTGGAGAATTTGCCGCCGGCGTGCAGCGTCGCCAGGATCACCTCGACGCCCGGCTTCTTCTGCACCGGGTGCGGGTCCACCGGCATGCCACGGCCGTCGTCTTCCACTTCCACGCCACCGTCCTTGAGCAGCGTGACGCGAATGCTTTTGGCGTGTCCGGCCAGCGCCTCGTCCACGGAGTTGTCCACCACTTCCTGGATCAGGTGGTTGGGACGGCTGGTGTCGGTGTACATACCCGGGCGTTTACGCACCGGCTCCAGGCCCGAAAGGACCTCGATATTCTCGGAGGTATAGGTGTTGGCCATAAATCTCTAATCGGTATGAATTCAGGTGTCCGGCGTCAGGCGAATTCCGCAAAAGCGCAACACTAGCGGAATAAAGGCGTCGAAGTCATCAAAGCCGTGACTGCCGCCCAGGCCCCGGAACAGGTGGCAGTCGGCGTAATATTCCCAGCCGTCGCGCCAGTCCAGGGATTCGTCGCCGGTCTGGGTCAGCAGCAGCATCTGTTCGGGCTTGCTGATCGTCTCGACCTGGTAATGGCGCAGCTCATCCAGCCAGGCGGGATCGAACTGGTACGCCTCGCCGCTGTGATAGTTATGATTGATACCTGTGTATTTGTCCAGTAGTTGCCAGGGACGAACCGCCGGATTGACCACCGCCGTGACCAGATCATGGTGCTCGGCGAGCCAGGTGGCGTAGAAGCCGCCCAGGGAAGACCCCAGCAACGCCACCGGACCGGCGCCGGCAATGGTCGCTTCCAGGGTCGCCATGGCTTTCCTGGGCTGCGGGTCCAGCGCCGGCACGTGCAACCGGTGGCCGGCGCCGTGGCGCTCGAAGTAGTCACGCAGCACCCCGGCCTTCCAGGATTGCGGTGAACTGTTGAAACCATGGATATAGATCAGGGATATGTCGGACATGAGGCGCACCCGGTCGCGTAAACGGCCTCACTCTTCACTATCAACTGTCAACTATCAACTGTTAACTGAATCAGTAGCCCTTTACCGACATGTCGACCTCGAAACGGATGCCTTCCACGCGACTGACAGCGGTGTCGATGCCGCCGTCGGCGTGCAGATCCAGCCAGCGATAACCGGGGCTGGCGTCGTCCACGGCGAAATCCACACTGCCGGGCTTGAACTGCACGCAGGTGCTGGGCACCGCCAGCAGCCGCACGCCGTTGCGGGTGTCGTCGTATTCCTGGTGCACGTGCCCCCAGAGGATACCCCGCACCCGGGGATGGGCGTCGATCACCTCAAAGAAGCGTTCCGCGCTGCCCACCAGCTGAGTATCCAGCCATTCGCTGCCCATTGGCACCGGGTGGTGGTGCAGGCACACCAGCAGATGCTCGCCGGCGGCGTCGCGCAGGGCGTCGTCCAGGAACTTGAGGTCTTCGTCGAACAGGTCGCCGGGCACCTCGCCGGGAATGGTGGAGTCCAGCAGCACCAGGGTCCAGTTGCCGATGTCCGCCACGCACGGGCTGACCCGGTTATCCTGGCCGCGCAGGGCGCGCAGCATGGGGGCCGGCTTGTCGTGGTTGCCTTCCAGCCAGTAGATCGGCGCGCGAAACCCGGACAGGGTTTTCGCCAACCGCTGGTAGGATTCATAGGAGCCGTCCTGCGACAAATCGCCGGTGGCCAGTATCAGGTCCATATCAGGCTGTTCACGGCGTACCCGGTCGAGCACCGCTTCAAGACTGAACTGCGTGTTCAGGCCCAAAAGCTTGCCGTCGGTATCCGCGAAAAGGTGAAAATCGGACAGCTGCACTACCCGCAGCGGCTGAACCGGATGCGTCAAAATCCCCGCTCCCGTTGTAATCGTGATCCCGATACCCGCGTGTCCCACGCACGCCGGCCCCGCCTCGGCCAAACTCTCGGCCCACCCTTTTCCCCCAGGAAAAGCATCCTTTGGTTATATCGAAGATGATGGCGGTTGACCAGGAAGGCGGTTCCGAATTCGGAACCATTGCTCGTTTTATTCAGTGCCGGAACGGCGCCAGGGCTCGCCGGAGGCCCGCCCGAAGTCGTGCACATGGGCCAGCCATTCACCCAGAAAGCGGTTCCACTGGGCTTTTTCGTCGCGCTGGTGCATGTGGCTGTTGGGGTACGGATAGCGGGCCTGCACCCGCCGGAATGGGGTGGCTTCGGTCACCTCCGCCACGCGCGCGTCGTGGTACAGCCTGACGGTGAACCGGGGCGCCGGTATGGCGTCGTGCAGGGCCTGATCCTCAAAGCGCAGGGTGGTGGTGTACGGCGCCCGCTCCAGCACCCGGATGCGCACCGTGCGCGGGCGCTCATCGCCGAGCGACACCTCCAGGCTGTCGTCGTCGCCCAGCGCACGCATCAGTGGCAAAAGGCGGGCGTAGTTCCACTCGCACTGCGCCATCAGATCGCGGAAGTCGAGGCGGTAGCGGCTCGGGCGGCTCATGCCCCGCCGCCCCATTCCCGGTCCAGCGCCTCACGGTGCAGCAGCAGCCACTGCAGGGTGATCAGCGAGGCGGCGTTGTCCACCCGGCCGCTGCGCAACAGCGCCTCCACCTCGGACACCGGACGCACTACCACGCGGATATCCTCGTTTTCCTCGACCACGCCATGCACGCCGCCGGCGTGGCGCAGATCGGCGCGCCCGACGAACACCTGCAGGCGCTCGTTGGAGCCGCCGGGGCTGGGCATGTAGTGAGCCACCCGCTTCATCTCACCGATGTCCACGCCCGCCTCTTCCCGGGCCTCGCGGCGCACCAGGTCAGCCACCGGCTCGCCTTCCTTGTCCGCCAGGCCGGCGATCAGTTCCAGGCACCAGGGCGTGTCGCGCCAGTCCAGCGCGCCGACGCGAAACTGCTCCACCATCAGGATCTCGCCCCGTTGCGGGTCGTAGGGCAGCACCGCCGCCGCCGGCGGGCGCACGAACAGCTCGCGCTGCATGGTGCCGCTCCAGCCGCCTTCGAACAGGCGGTGGCGCAGATGCAGCCGGTCCAGGCGGAAGAAGCCCTGGAACGGGGTTTCCCGCTTCAGGACCTCGACGTCACCGGCGGTGAATTGCGGCGTCGGATCATTCATCGGCTTTGTGATAAAGCTCCGCCCCCTTTTCCATGAATTCCCGGGATTTTTCCTGCATGCCTTCCTCGGCCTCCTGGGCCGCGGCGTAGTCGCGCACTTCCTGGCTGATCTTCATGGAGCAGAACTTAGGGCCGCACATGGAGCAAAAATGCGCCACCTTGTGGGCGTCCTTGGGCAGGGTTTCGTCGTGGAAGGCACGCGCCCGGTCCGGGTCCAGCCCCAGGTTGAACTGGTCTTCCCAGCGGAATTCGAAACGCGCCTTGGAAATGGCGTTGTCGCGCAGCTGGGCCCCGGGCACGCCCTTGCCCAGATCGGCGGCGTGGGCGGCGATCTTGTAGGTGATGATGCCTTCCTTCACGTCATCCCGGTTGGGCAGGCCCAGGTGCTCCTTGGGCGTCACATAGCAGAGCATGGCGGTGCCGTACCAGCCGATCATGGCGGCGCCGATGGCGCTGCTGATGTGGTCGTAGCCCGGCGAAATATCCAGGGTCAGCGGGCCCAGGGTATAGAACGGCGCCTCATCGCAATGCTTGATTTGCTCGTCCATGTTTTCCTTGATCATGTGCATGGGCACATGGCCGGGGCCTTCGATCATGACCTGCACGTCGTGCTTCCAGGCGATCTTGGTGAGCTCGCCCAGGGTGCGCAGCTCGGAGAACTGAGCCTCGTCGTTGGCGTCGGCCACGGAGCCGGGGCGCAGGCCGTCACCCAGGCTGAAGGTCACGTCGTAGGCCTTCATGATCTCGCAGATTTCCTCGAAATGGGTGTAGAGGAAGCTCTCTTTGTGGTGGGCCAGGCACCACTTGGCCATGATCGAACCGCCCCGCGAAACGATGCCGGTGACGCGCTTGGCGGTCATCGGCACATAGCGCAGCAGTACGCCGGCGTGGATGGTGAAGTAATCCACGCCCTGCTCGGCCTGCTCGATCAGGGTGTCGCGGTAAATCTCCCAGGTGAGGTCTTCGGCCACGCCGTTGACCTTTTCCAGGGCCTGGTAGATCGGCACGGTGCCGATCGGCACCGGCGAGTTACGCAGAATCCACTCGCGGGTCTCGTGGATGTTCTGGCCGGTGGACAGATCCATCACGGTGTCGCCGCCCCAGCGGGTGGCCCAGGTCATCTTGGACACTTCTTCCTCGATCGAGGAGGTCACCGCCGAGTTACCGATATTGGCGTTGATCTTGGTCAGGAAGTTACGGCCGATGATCATCGGCTCGATTTCCGGGTGGTTGACGTTGGCGGGAATCACCGCGCGGCCGCGGGCCACCTCGTCACGGACGAATTCCGGGGTGATCTCGGCGGGAATCGACGCGCCGAAACTGTGCCCGGGATGCTGATCGGTGGGCAGGCCCGCCTCGCGATGCTCACGCAACTTCTGATTTTCCCGGATGGCGATGTATTCCATCTCCGGGGTGACGATACCCTGGCGGGCATAGTGCATCTGCGACAGGTTGCGGCCGGCCTTGGCGCGGCGCGGCGCGCGAATATGCGGGAAGCGCAGCCCCTCGGTGGCCAGGTCACGGGCGCGCCGGCGGCCGTATTCGCTGGTCAGGCCGTCCAGCTGCTCGCTGTCGCCGCGCTCCTCGATCCAGGCAGCGCGCACCGGCTCCAGGCCCTTGCGGATATCAATCTTCGCATCCGGGTCGGTATAGGGGCCGGAGGTATCGTAAACCGCCAGGGGCGGGTTATCCTCGAACTTGCCGCCGGCCAGGGGCGTCGGATGTTGACGGATTTCACGCATCGGCACCCGGATGTCTTGCCGGCTGCCGGTCACATAAATTTTTCTTGAACCGGCGATGGGTTGGCAGGCTTCATCAATGGCGTTGGATACGGCGTGACGTTGCTCGTCTGGCACGGTCGGCCTCCAGGCAGTGGTGTAAGTGGGGAGGAAGGCGCCGCCGGTCGCTTTAGGCCAGTATCACACTGACCCGATACGGGCTGGGCGAACGCCAACACTATACGCCAGCGCCTCAAAGTCGAACAACCGCACCCGTGTGACCGGAACCGGTAGGCAACAGGAGTGTCAATCCCTTTTACTTGCCATTACCATACTGGCCAGTTCACCTTTAAAAAAAACCGTTACCAACCATGGACAATGCAATGAAGCGGAGCCCGATAACGCCCCTGAGTCTGCTGCTGGCCACCCTGGCCGCGGGCGGCGCCCAGGCCGCGGACCTCACCAATGTCGCCAACGCCGCCTGGGATTACGACGGTACCTGGCGCGCCGACCGCCAGACCTGGGAAGCGGATCAGGAAACGCTGGTACAGGGGCGGGCCGCGCTGCTGCCGACCATCGATGCCAGCCACCGCCATTCGGAAATCAACCAAACCTACGAATCGACGGGTGACCTGGAGATAGACGGTAGATCCCGTTCCACCTCGGTGACGCTAACGCAACCGCTGTTCCGCCTGGATGCCTTCTACGGCTACAAGGAAGCCAAGTCGCTGACCTCCGTAGCCCAGGCCGAGTTCTACCAGTCCCGCCAGGATTTCGTGCTGCGCGTGGCGCAGGGCTACTTCGGCGTGCTGCGCGCCTGGGACACCCTGGTGTCCGCCCAGGCCGAGGAGAAGGCGATCAGCCGGCAGCTGGAACAATCCCAGGAACGTTTCGATGTGGGCCTGGTGGCCAGCACCGATGTGGAAGAAGCGCGCGCCGCCTACGACCTGGCCCGGGTGAACCTGATCGTCGCCGAGCAGGAATTCGATATCGCCCGCGACCAGTTAGAAACACTCACTGGTCGTAAATGGGAGACGCTGGCGGAGTTGCGCGACGATCTGCCGATGGAGGGGCCGCAACCGTCAAAAATGAACGCCTGGATCGATAAGGCCGCGTACCAGAATCCGCAGATTCTCGCCGCCCGCTACAGCGCCAAAGCAGCGGGTTTTACGGCCGACCGACAACTGGGGGCCATGCTTCCAAAGGTTCAGTTGTTCGCTGAGTATCAACACAACCACAATACCGATCCAAGCGTCTCGGGGGGCGACCCCGGCAATCAACTCACGCAATTCTACTCGACGCAACCGGACACTAATTCAAAGACTATCGGCATTGAAGTAACCGTGCCGCTGTTCCGCGGTGGCGGCCTCAACAGCCAGCGCAAGCAGGCGGCCCTGCTCGCCGACGCCGCCGGCCAGCGGTACCAGCAGACGAT
>DGNT01000034.1 GCA_002389055.1 Alcanivorax sp. UBA4485 | reverse complement strand
CCGATCCCGGCGCTCCTTGGGAAATTCCAAGCTTCCCTCCCTGGAGGGTCCGGGGGTGTTGTAACCCGTGGCGGTGCCGCTGCCTAGTGAGCGGGGCAATGGTGGTGCCTGTAGGGACCTATTTGGCCAGGGATGGCCAAATGAGAGCGCCCATGGACGGCTTGAGCGATCCCGGAAGGCACCACCATTGCCCCGCGTCCCGGATGCGGAGCTCCGAACATCTGGACACCAATCCCTCTACGGGCTGCCTTTGAGGCAGCGGGAGATCACGAATTTGGCGTTGCGGGCCACGGTCTCGACGCGCGGGAACAGCTTGCCGAGCGGGCGCTGGTAGCCGAGATGCTGGTTGGCGACCACCCGGAGTTCGCCGCCGGGGACAAGCCGCCGGGCGGCCTGGCGGAACAGGCCGAGCGCGACCCGGTCGTCCACCGCGTGGCCGCGATGGAACGGCGGGTTGAGCAGGATCAGATCGAAGTGCTTGTCCACGCCTTCCAGGCCGTTGCCGAGGTGGAAGTGGTGGCGCTGCGGTTGCCGGTCGTGGTCGGCCACATTGGCCCGGGCGCTTTCCACCGCCAGGAAGGACACGTCGCAGAAGGTGACCCGCGCCGCCGGGTTGTCCACCGCCAGGCTCAGCCCCAGCACGCCGTTGCCGCAGCCCAGGTCGGCCACGTCGCCGCTGACCTCGGTGGGCGGATGATCGAGCAGAAAGCGGGCGCCGATGTCCAGATGACGGCGGCCGAACACGCCAGGCCCGGCCTGCAGCGTCCAACCGCGTTCTGGAACGGCGACGCGGGCCGGCTCCGGCGCCTCGCGCAGGGCGGCGCCGGGCGCGTCGGCGGTGAACAGCCGCGCTTTTTTCCAGCCGAGCCCGGCGCGGCCGTTGCCGAGCCAGTGTTCCAGCAGCGGCAACAGTTGCTTGGGCAGATGCTTGTCCATGCCCGCCAGCCACACCGGCGTGCCCGCCGGCAGACAGTCCGCCAGCCAGGCGAGCTGCGCTTCCAGCAGGGAGACCGCCTTGGGCAATCTCAATAACACCTGATCCGGCGCCCGGGGCGGCGTTTGCCAGGGCCACAGCCAGGCGTCGTCGGGGGCCGGGCGCCCGTTCTCCTCGGCGTTGGCGACGGCGGCGCGCCAGCACAGCCAGTCATCGCCGGCGCTCCAGGCCGGGCCGGACGCGGCGGCGGTGAGCCAGAGGGCGCCGCATTGATCGTTCACTACCAGCGTGGACGGTCCACGCCGGTGCTCCTCCAGCTGTTTGAGCAGATAACGGTCGGCCGCGTCGAACGGCAACAAAGGGTCGCCGCGTCGGTGCGGCCAGCGTTTGAGGGCCAGCGGGCCCAGAGTGGCTTCGGCCATAATCAGTGTGGGAGCAAGCTCAGGAAGGCCGCATTGTGCCCGTGGCCCCGGGCTTTGGCCAGAATATGCGCAACCGGCACATCCACCGGGTTAAAACGGTGGCATTCTGAAATTTCGCTGCTAGAATACGCCGCACATTCGGAGTATAGCTCAGCCTGGTAGAGCACTACGTTCGGGACGTAGGGGTCGCAGGTTCGAATCCTGCTACTCCGACCAAATTAAAAAAGCCGACCCTCGGGTCGGCTTTTTTATTGCCCGTCGATCGGTAATCAGAAGGTGTACACCAGCGATACCGTGGTTTCCTGATCGGTGTTGTGGGTGCCCGCGGGCACTTCGGAATCACGCGTGATCAGATGGCTGAGGCGCATGGCGAAGTGATCGTTGATCTTGGAGGTCAACGACGTCTCGGAGCGGATCGAGGTGTTGTCCTCGCCGACTTCCGTGGCAACGCTCTGGCGGAACGAGGCGTTTTCGTTGATGGTCCATTTGTAGTTGCCGGCGAAACGGGCGATCACGCTCTCGTTCTTGTCGTCACAACCGCCGTAGGATTCTTCCGGCTCGAGACACTCGACGCGGTAACCGGGACCGGCTTCAAGGTCCAGGGTGTGCGACGGCGTTTCCAGGAAGCGGCGACCGAGACCGAGCGCGTAGCTGGCCTGGTAGTGAAAGCCGGAGAAGTTGTCCTTGTCGTAGGTCAGCACGTTGAACAGGTAATTGTTGTCGGTCAGCTTGCGATCAAGCTTGTAGGAAGCGTAGTAGCGTTCCGCGGTGCGCTCTTCCTCGCCGTCGTCGTTCTCGCCCACGGTATTGACGGCTTCCGCCTTGGCGGTCTGGCGCCAGTTGACCCCGTCGTGGGCGGCGTTGGCCTTACCGATCACCGACTCGGATTCACTGTTGCCGCGTTTGAGGAGGTAGGAGGCCTCCATCTCGATGTCCCAGGCGCGCTCCTGGGCACTCTCCTGCTCCGCTTCCTGGGCGTGAATCAGTGCCGGCATTACCGCCGCCCCGCACGCCAGGGCCAACCATTTTTTGCGCATTATTCCTCCTCGAAGTGATGATGATCAGGTACCCGGGACATCGCTCATCAAACAGGCAAAGCTCCGCCATGCTCAAGGTACGGGCCTCCACGACAAGTCAGCGTAAACGCGCCTGCCGTGGGCCTTGATCAGCGGGGTTCAGTACTCTGGGTTTGGGGCTGGTAGCGCTCCACCAGCTGAAAAACAGCGAAAAAGAGCACGGTGAAGAACAGATTGCCGGCCAGGGTCTTCCACAGGAACGGCAGACCGGCGACATAACTGGCCAGCAGACCGGATGCGTCCACCGGATAGAGCACGCCGGCGGCCCAGACGCCGAAGTTGGTCACGGCGTAGAACAGCAGCGCCGCGGCCACCGCGCCGCCGGTGTGGGCCAGCAAGCCCTGTTGACGCAGCACCACCCCGCCCAGGGCGATCAAGGCGAAGGCGCCGTAGACGTACAACGCGGTATCATGGAAGCCGAGAATCAGGTCGGACGCCACCAGGGTGGCGAGCGGCACCAGTACCCGGCCCAGGGGGTGGCGCAAATAAGCGCCGGCGAACAATGCCAGCGCGCCCATCGGCGTCATATTGAAATCGTGCGGCACCACGCGCCACAGAAAAGCGAAACCGGCCAAAGCCAGCACTACGATCACGGTACGGCGCATCAAACTCCCCTTACACTGTCCTAAACCGCCGCGGGAGAGCGGCATTGTTCGATGGGCGGGAGTATAACGCACCTGCCACGTTGGGTAACCCGGCCACAGCCGGTATAATGCGCGCCCCGGTTTTCCACGGGTCACACAATGATGGAGCCTTGCATGTCCTCGAACCGCCGCGAACAACTCACCGCCCTCCTCCGGGAGCGAATCGTCATTCTCGACGGCGGTATGGGCACGATGATCCAGCGCCTGGCGCTCTCCGAAGCGCAATATCGCGGCAGCCAGTACGCGGACTGGCCTTCCGACCTGAAGGGCAACAACGACCTGCTGAGCATCACCCAGCCGGAGATGATCGAACAGCTGCATCGCGATTATCTGAACGCCGGCGCGGACATCATCGAGACCAACTCCTTCAACAGTACCGCCATCGCCATGGCGGACTACGATATGCAAGATCTCGCACGCGAGATCAACGTGGCCGCCGCCCGGGTGGCGCGCCGCGCGGCGGACGCCGTCGCCACCCCGGAGCGCCCGCGCTTCGTGGCCGGCGTGCTCGGTCCCACCAACCGCACGGCCAGCATCAGCCCGGACGTGAACGACCCGGGCTACCGCAACACCGATTTCGACCGGCTGGTGGCGTCCTATCTCGACGCCATCGACGGCCTGGTGGAAGGCGGCATCGACCTGATCCTGATCGAAACCATCTTCGACACCCTCAATGCCAAGGCGGCGGTGTTCGCCGTGGATCAGTACTGCTACGAGAGGGGCCTGGATTTGCCGGTGATGATCTCCGGGACCATCACCGACGCCTCGGGCCGGACGCTGACCGGCCAGACCACCGAGGCGTTCTATAACTCGTTGCGTCACGCCCGGCCGATCTCCATGGGCCTGAACTGCGCCCTGGGACCGATGGAACTGCGCACCTATGTGGAAGAGCTGTCGCGGATCAGCGAGTTCCATGTCTCCGCGCACCCCAACGCCGGCCTGCCCAACGAAATGGGCGAGTACGACCTGGACGCCGACACCATGGCGCGGGAGATCGGCGAGTGGGCGGACTCGGGCTTTCTGAACATCATCGGCG
>DGNT01000043.1 GCA_002389055.1 Alcanivorax sp. UBA4485 | reverse complement strand
TTTGTCTGAACCTTTCCCGCCGGCACCGTTCTAATCCCCTGTAGCCCTTTTGCAGTGACGATTGTCATCAAGCCGTCACGGACGCTGCGCTAGCCTTACCGATGAATACACTGAAACAGGCCCCCGTGGCCGAATGGAGAATCCCTATGGATGAATATCTGGAAGACCAACTGGAAGAGAAGCTGTGGCTGGAAAGCCTCGACGAACTGGACGACGATGTGGCCGACGACGGCGTAGAGCTTTAATACCCACCCCGAACACCCCTCCCGATGCAGTAACCCCCCTCTGGGGAACACCCCGCCCCTCGATAAAAGGTCCCTTTTTGGTGACCGGCTTCCTTGTTTTGCCCTGACCGCTGTGAATATGCTGCCTCTGAATCTGACGGGCAGCGGCAAGGAGTGACGCACTGGGGCACTGGCCGCGCGGATAACAGCGAAGAAAAAACAATGAAGGGAAGGCTTATGGCGGGTTCGTCAGTGACCTCCGAAGCGGTGCTGTTCTATTGCGGGAAGGGCATCAGCAAGAGCATGTTGTACGCCGATTTCGAAGCCATTCTGGACGGCATGGTGGGGGTGCCGGAGTTCGCCGGTAAAGAAATGCGCGGGGCGTATTGCCTGGTCAACGGCCGGCTGCGGGCCAAGGCCATGGTGCTGTTTCTGATCGATTTCGATGCCGACGGCATGGCCGATACCACCTGGAATGTGCCTTTGCGACACCTGGCGGAGCACGGTGGCCCGGGCCCCGACATGGGCGCCGGCCCGATTCGCCTGGCCTGCCGCAGCCAGTGCCCGGTGGCCTGGCACCAGGACCAGCTGTGGGACCCGGTGATGAAGCCCGGCGCCAATGATTTCGTGGCGGCGCGGGACCTGCTGCGCGGCCGGGGCTCGAAGATGGGCCTGGAAGTGGATGACGATCTGCCGCCGCCCACCGCGGTGCCCACCCTGTCCGGCGAGGACGTGCCCACCGTACGCCCCGCCGACGGCGCTCGGCACAGGAAGGACGAGGACGAGCGGGTGCGCCTGGCGCGCACCATCAAGGAACTGCGGCTGCGTATCCACACCCTGGAAACCGGCCAGAAAGAGGAGCTGGCGCAGCTGCGCTACGCCCAGCAGCAGAAGGAAGAGATTCTCAGCGCCCAGCTGGAAAAGGTGCTGATGCAGTTCAAAACCCTGAAATCCCAGAACGCGGCGCTGCGCGAGCAGAATAGCTCGCTCAAGGCGCAGGTGGAGTCGCTCAACCGCAGCCTGGAAGAGCACGCCGGCCGCAACGCGGAGCAGGGCAGCGAGGTGGAGCGCCTGGCCGAGCAGTACAAGCTGTCCCTGGAGCAGCGCCTGGAGGAAGAGCGCGCCCGGCTGGCCGACGAGATCCACAGCCGCGAAATGGACGTGCTCAACCGGGACGATCTGGTCAACCAGCTGCGCGCGGAGATTTCCGAGCTTAAGCGCGACCAGATGAAGGTGGCCCACTCCGGCGGCCAGAAAATCCTCGATAAGCTGGAGAACCTGGGCCTCAGCTTTATCGCCTTCCACCCGGGGGCCGGGCATGTGTCCGTGGCCGCCGACCAGATCGCCGATTATATGGACAATCCGGTGGCGTTCGCCGCCCGCAAATGCCTGGTCACCGAGGACCACTACCGGGCCTGGCTGGCGCACTACGAAAACCCGGTGTGCCAGGTGTCCGTGGGGCCGGACCAGGCCTGTTGCGGCAAGCGCGTGATCCGCGTGGACGTGCCCAACCAGTTCAAGCCGGGGGTGTCGGATTGCAACTCCAACCGCTGCCCGCACTGCCGGTCGGATTCGTCCATCGATAACGTACTCCGCTTCCGCTGAAGCAGACCGTGGCAGGGTGATGTCGCGAGTTGGTAAGTTTTTTGCAGGTATGGGCGTTATCGAACGGCGACAACGCCGCATCATAAGAATCAATCAGGGGGAGCTCGAATGGCTCATCAATCCATCGACAAGAGTCTCCTGCAGACCTTCGTGCCGGTGAACGCCCTGTCGGGTGATCAGCTGGACTGGCTGCTGGATCAGCAGGAAGTGCGCCGCTACGAGGCCGGCGATGTGTTGTTCCGTCAGGGGGACCGGGACAATACCACCATTTACCTGCTGAGCGGCGAAGTGGAACTGTTCAGCGAGCACGGCGAGCGCACCCTGATCAGCGCCGGCGACAGCGCCTCCTGGCATCCGCTGGGCCATTTTCAGCCGCGCCGGGACGACTGCAAGGCGGTCGGCGAGGTGAGCGTGGTGCGCTTCGACAGCTTCCGTCTGGACACCATCCTTTCCTGGGACCAGTCCGCCGGCTATGTGATTCTCGACATCAACGCCAACGCCGCCTATCAGCATGACCGGGAATGGATGATCCGGCTGCTGAAATCCAAGCTGTTCCACCGGGTGCCGCCGGCCAATATCCTGGAAATCTTCCGCCGCCTGCGCGCGCGCCGCTGCAAGGAGGGCGAAGCCATCGTCACCCAGGGCGAGCAGGCGGATTGCTGTTACATCATCAAGGAAGGGGTGTGCGAAGTGGCGATCACCCTGGGCGGTGAAAGCAGCGAAGCCATGCCGGTGGCGATGCTGGAAGAAGGCCAGTGGTTCGGCGAAGAGGCGCTGCTCTCCGGCAAACCGCGCAACGCCACCGTGACCATGGCCACCGACGGCGTGCTGATGCGCCTGGACCGCCAGGATTTCGATGCCCTGCTGCGCGAACCGGTGATCCACACCCTGGCCCCCGTCGACGCCCGCGAGCGTATCGACGAGGGCGCCCGCTGGCTGGATGTGCGCACCGCCGATGAGTTCGACCAGCAGCATCTGGCCGGCGCCACCAATATTCCGCTGGGGGCGTTGCGCCTGAAATCCCGGCTGCTCGACCCCGCCGGCCGCTACGTGGCCTACTGCGACACTGGCCGGCGTAGCGCCACCGCCGCCTTTCTGCTAAAAAACGCCGGGCTGGATGTGTTCGTGCTGGATGGCGGTCTCAATAACAATGCTGATACCCTGCAGGACTATCTGAAATAGCACGCCGACGGCGTCTACTTAGTTGCAGGAACAACGTGTCCCAGGAAAAATTTCGCAATATCGGTCTGATCGCCCGCACCGAGAGTGAACAAACGCTGTATTCGGTGCGGCAGCTGATCCACTTTCTGCACGGTCGCGACTGCACCGTGATCCTTGACCGGGCGATCGCCGGCAGCCTCCCGGAATCCGGCCTGCAGGCCGCCAAGGCGTCGCAGATGGGCGACGCCTGCGACCTGGTGATCGTGGTGGGCGGCGACGGCAGCCTGCTGGGCGCCGCCCGTGATCTGGCCCGCTTCGATGTACCGGTGCTGGGCATCAACCGCGGCCATCTGGGCTTTCTCACCGACATCCTGCCCTCGGAGATCGAATCCCGGGTCGGCCAGGTGCTGGACGGCGATTACACCACCGAGCGCCGCTTCCTGCTGGATATGGAAGTGCGGCGCGGCAAGACCGTGATGGGCGAGGGCAGTGCCCTCAACGACGTGGTGCTGCTGTCCGGTGACAGCGTGCATATGATCGACTTCGAGCTCACCATCGACGGCCTGTTCGTCTACGGTCAGCGCTCCGACGGCCTGATCATTTCCACGCCCACCGGCTCCACCGCCTACGCCCTGTCCGGCGGCGGGCCGATCATGCACCCGCGCCTGGACGCCATGGTGCTGGTGCCGCTCAACCCCCACACCCTGACCAGCCGGCCGCTGGTGGTGGACGGCAACAGCGAGCTCAAGATCCACATTACCACCGAGAAGGTGAACCCGCTGGTCAGCTGCGACGGCACCGCCGGCATCCGCCTGCAGGCCGAGGACGTGATCGCGATCCGCAAGAAACCCCACCGCCTGCGGCTGATCCACCCGCCCGGCCACGATTTCTACCAGGCCTGCCGTTCCAAGCTCGGCTGGAGCACCCGCCCCGGCGACGGGAACTAGCCGCAAGCTTCACTTGCATCCTGTATCCTAAGCCCCATTACTCCACGCATAGCGATTGATAGGTAGATAGGTACGCCATGGCTTCTTCCCCTTCCTTCGACGATCTTATCGACGGCATGACCCTGGAGGTGTGGCACAACATGCGCACCGCGGTGGAGACCGGCCGCTGGCCGGACGGCCGCCGGGTCAGCGACGAGCAGCGCGCCCTGTGCCTGCAGGCGGTGATCGCCTGGGAGACGCGCAACCTGCCCGAGGAAGAGCGTACCGGTTACGTTCCCAGTCACTGCAAGAGCGCCGACGGCGAGGACCCGGAACAGCCGGTGGACCTGCGCCCCGCGCGCCGACACGGAGAACACTGATGAGAGACGGCAACTCCGCGCCGGCCACCCGGCTGATCGATTACCGCCCGCCGGCCTGGCTGGTGGATCACACCCGTCTGGATGTGGATCTGCGTGACGGCCACGCCACCGTCACCGCCGAGCTGGCGGTGCGCCGCAACCCGGCCCGCGACGACCGTCCGGCGGACCTGGTGCTGGACGGCGATCAGTTGCAGCTGCGCGCCCTGCGCGTCGACGACCGCGTGCTCGGCGAGCAAGACTACCGCCTCGAGGAAGGCCGGCTCACGGTGCCCGGCGTGCCGGATCAGTTCACCCTGACCTCCGAGGTGCGCATCCATCCGGAGAGCAACACCGCCCTGGAAGGCCTGTACCGTTCCAACGGCATGTACTGCACCCAGTGCGAAGCGGAAGGCTTCCGCCGCATCACCTACTTCCCGGACCGCCCGGACGTGCTCAGCCGTTTCACCACCACTATCCACGCCGACCGCGCCGCCTACCCGCTGCTGCTTTCCAACGGCAACCCGGTGGACGGCGGCGACGACGACGGCGGCCGCCATTTCGCCACCTGGGAAGACCCGTTCCCCAAGCCCTGTTATCTGTTCGCGCTGGTGGCCGGCGACCTGGCCTGCCTGGAAGACAGCTTCCGCACCGCCTCCGGTCGGAACGTGGCGCTGCGTCTGTACGCCGAGCACCGCGATCTGGACAAACTCGGCCACGCCATGGATTCGCTCAAACGGGCCATGGCCTGGGACGAGCAGGTGTTCGGCCGCGAATACGACCTGGATATCTTCCAGGTGGTGGCGGTCAGCCACTTCAACATGGGCGCCATGGAAAACAAGGGCCTGAACATCTTCAACACCTCCTGCGTGCTGGCCCATCCCGCCACCACCACCGACGCCGGCTTCGAGCGGGTGGAATCGGTGGTCGCCCATGAGTACTTCCATAACTGGAGCGGCAACCGGGTGACCTGCCGGGACTGGTTCCAGCTCAGCCTTAAGGAAGGCTTCACGGTGTTCCGCGACCAGGAGTTCTCCTCGGACATGAACTCCCGCGCGGTGACCCGGGTGGAGAACGTGGATTTCCTGGTCAACCATCAGTTTCCCGAAGACCAGGGGCCCATGGCGCATCCGGTGCGGCCCTCGGAATACCAGAAGATCGACAACTTCTACACCCTCACCGTCTACGAGAAGGGCTCGGAAATCGTGCGCATGCAGCACGAGCTGCTGGGCGCCGAGGACTTCCGCCGCGCCAGCGATCTCTACTTCGAGCGGTTCGACGGCCAGGCGGTGACCTGCGACGACTTCGTCGCCTGCATGGAAGAGGTGTCCGGCCTGGACCTGAGCCGGTTCAAGCGCTGGTACAGCCAGGCGGGCACGCCGCTGGTGACCGCCTCCGACCGGTTCGCCGACGGCGAATACCAGCTCACGCTGCGCCAGGAAACGCCGCCGACGCCGGGGCAGAGCGATAAGCAGCCGCTGATGATTCCGGTCAAGCTGTCGCTGCTCGACGGCCAGGGCCGCGCGCTGCCGCTGGACGACAACGGCGCCACCGAAACCGTGGTGATCCTGCGTGATCGCGAACAAACCTTCCGTTTCCCGGTGGCAACGGACAGCGCCCCGACGCCGTCGCTGCTGCGCGCGTTCTCGGCGCCGGTATCGCTGCGCTACCCGTTCAAGGAAGCCCAGCTGATCACGTTGCTGGCCCACGACAGCGACGGCTTCTGCCGCTGGGACGCGGCGCAGCGGCTCTATTTCGCCGCCCTGGCGCGGATCATCGATGACGGCGAAGACGCCGCCGCGCAACTGGACCGGCTCACCCCGGTGCTGGAGCAGGTGATCCAGCGCGCCAGCGAAGACCCGGCGCAGGCCGCGCTGCTGCTCACCCTGCCCACGGAAACCGCGGTCGGCGACCGGCATACCCCGCTGCGCCCGCAGGCCGTGCACGACGCTCTGAGCGCGCTGCGCGCCGGTCTTGGCGAGGCCCTGGCCGCGTCCTGGTGGCGTCTGGTCGACGAGCTGGGTGAAACCGAATACCGCGCCGACGGCGAAGCCATGGGCAAACGCCGTCTGCGCCAGGTGGCGCTGGCGTATCTGTCCGCCGCCGCCGGTGCCGGTCGTGGCGACCGCGACAAGCTGGTGGCGCAATTGCAGGGCATGCTGGACGCCCCCACCTGCATGACCGAGGAGCTCGGCGCCCTGCGCGCCCTGGTGCACAACCAGCTGCCCGGCGCCGACCCGGCGCTGGCGGCGTTCGCCGGGCGCTGGCGCGACGAGGCCCTGGTGATGGACCAGTGGTTCGCGGTCCAGGCCACGGTGCCCGGCGCCGACACCGTGGCGCGGGCGGAGGGCCTGCTGGCCCACGAGGCCTTTGAGTGGACCCTGCCCAACCGGGTGCGCGCCGTGGTCGGCACCCTGGTCAACGGCAACCCGTCCGCGTTCCACGCGCCGGACGGCAGCGGCTATGCGTTCTTCGCCCGGGCGCTGAAGAAGCTCGACGGCATCAACCCGCAGATCGCCGCGCGGCTGGCCAACGGCGCCGCCCGCCTGCAGCGCCTGGAGCCGGCCCTGGCCGAGCAGCTCGGCGACGCCCTGCGCGAGCTTCGGCCCGCCGCCTCCGCCAACCTGGCCGAGGTCCTCGACCGTATCCTGTAAGGTTCGGTGCTCCGTATCCGAGGCGCGGTGCGATGGTGGTGCCTTCCGGGACCGCTCAAGCCCC
>DGNT01000063.1 GCA_002389055.1 Alcanivorax sp. UBA4485 | reverse complement strand
GACGCGGTGCTAAAGGAGCGCCGGCACGATGTGCGGACTGAATACGGTTGATCGGCGCCCCTATGGCTCTAACGTCAGGCCCCCGGGAGCATGAGCGCCTCGGTGAAACCCAGCTTCGGCATAGGCACGGTCTTTGGATTGATCACGACAGAAAGTTCGCCAGAAGTGGGTCTGGGGAAGAGGCGCCCGGTGGCGGATCATTGGCGGTTTTGAGTCGGTTTCTGCTACACTCGCGCATTGGGCCAAGTCCCGCTCTGCTACCCAGCATGAAACGAAGCCCCCGTTACACGCGGGCTTTTTATTCCGTATCCGTTCGTCGCCAGACGCTGGTCCGCCCGTCGGAGCCCCCATGATTGAAGACGCCAAACCCGCCGGTTTGCTCAAACGCTTTATGGCCCTGGTTTACGACGGCTTCCTGGTTGCGGCGCTTTGGTTTATGACCACTGGGCTGTTCGTTATCGTTTATAACCATACGGGATTGCCCGAAGAGGGTGCTGCCGTAACTGCCCCCCCCCAGCAAGTTCTCCAAGGTGTTCTGTTCCCCCTGCTGATACTGGAAACCTGGGCCTTCTACGCCTGGTTCTGGCTGCACGGCGGCCAGACCCTGGGCATGCGCGCCTGGCGCCTGCAGGTGCGCGACTACCGGGGCGGGCCCATGCGTTTCTGGCAGACGGTGGCACGCTTCGCCGCCGCCGGGCTGTCCTGGCTGACCCTCGGCGCTGGCTATCTGGTGGTGCTGGTGCACCCGCACCAGACCCTGCACGACCGCCTGTCGCTCACCGCTACCGTGGTGCTGCCCAAGGGCGCCAAGGCGGTCTGACCAGGGTGGAGGAATAACCGCGTGAGAGTGGACGATTTCGATTTTGACCTGCCCGAAGAGCTGATTGCCCGGCATCCCCCCGAGCGGCGCCGTGACGCCCGGCTTCTGGCGCTCACCGGGGATGGCGTGGCCCACCAGCGCTTTCCCGATCTTGCCGGCCACCTGCGCCCCGGCGACCTGCTGGTGTTCAACGACACCCGGGTGATTCCGGCGCGTCTGTTCGGGCACAAAAGCTCCGGCGGTCGGGTGGAAGTGCTGATCGAACGGCTGCTGGAGGGCACCCGGGCGCTGGCCCATGTGCGTGCCTCCAAGTCGCCCAAGCCGGACACCGGGCTGGTGTTCGAACAGGGCATCGGTGCCCGGGTCGAGGGCCGCCGTGGCGAGCTGTTCGAGCTGGATTTCAGCGGCTGCGAGACCGCCCTGGAAGCCCTGGAGCGCATCGGTCATGTGCCGCTGCCGCCCTATATCGACCGTCCCGACGAGGGCGCGGACCAGGAGCGCTACCAGACCGTGTACGCCCGCGAGCCCGGCGCCGTGGCGGCGCCCACCGCCGGCCTGCATTTCGACCAGCCGATGCTGGACCAGTTGCGGGCGATGGGGGTGGAAACCGGCTTCGTGACCCTGCATGTGGGCGCCGGCACCTTTCAGCCGGTGCGGGTGGAGCGGGTCGAGGACCACCCCATGCACAGCGAACGGTTCCGCGTCGAGGCCGCGCTGGTGGAGCAGGTCGAGGCGACGCGCGCCCGGGGCGGCCGGGTGGTGGCGGTGGGCACCACCGCCCTGCGCACCTTGGAGGCGGCCTCCGCCGGCGGCGCGCTTGAAGCCGGTGAATCGGAAACCGATATCTTTATCTATCCGGGCTATCAATTCCGCCAGGTGGACGCGCTGGTCACCAACTTCCATTTGCCGCGTTCCACGCTGCTGATGCTGGTGAGCGCGTTCGCCGGTCGCGAGCGCGTGCTGGCGGCGTACCGGGAGGCGATCCGCGAACGCTACCGCTTTTTCAGCTACGGCGACGCCATGTTCATTGAAAGAGCGCCCGACGCTCAGCGAGGTTTCTCATGTCCCGAATGACATTCCAGCACCTTGCCAGTGACGGCGCCGCCCGGCGCGGGCGGCTGACCTTCCCGCGCGGCAGCGTTGAAACACCGGCGTTCATGCCGGTGGGCACCTACGGCACCGTCAAGGGCATGCTGCCCCGGGACCTCGAGGACATCGGCGCGGAAATCTGCCTCGGCAATACCTTTCATTTGATGTTGCGGCCGGGCACCGAAGTGATCGGCGCCCACGGCGGCCTGCACGGTTTCATGCAGTGGCAGCGGCCGATCCTCACCGATTCCGGCGGCTTCCAGGTGTTCAGCCTGGGTGAGATGCGCAAGATCTCCGAGCAGGGCGTGGTGTTCCAGAGCCCGATCAACGGCGACCGGATCGAGATGACGCCGGAAATCGCCATGCGCGTGCAGGCGGACCTGGACAGCGACATCTGCATGATCTTCGACGAGTGCACGCCGTATCCGGCCACCGAGACCCAGGCTGCCGACTCCATGCGCCTGTCGCTGCGCTGGGCGAAGCGCTCCAAGCAGGCCCATTTCGACGATCTGGGGAACGATGCGGCCTGTTTCGGCATCGTACAGGGGGGCATGTATGACGCCCTGCGCCGCGAATCGCTGGACGGGCTGGTGGATATCGGCTTCGACGGCTACGCGGTGGGCGGCCTGAGCGTGGGCGAGCCCCAGGAAGAGATGCTGCGCACCCTGGGCGCGCTGACGCCGCACATGCCCGAGGACCGGCCCCGCTATCTGATGGGGGTAGGGCGGCCCGAGGACATCGTCGAAGCGGTGCGGCGCGGCGTGGATATGTTCGACTGCGTGATGCCCACGCGTAACGCGCGCAACGGCCATATTT
>DGNT01000193.1:2442-58364 GCA_002389055.1 Alcanivorax sp. UBA4485 | reverse complement strand
ATCGAGCCGTCGACGAATTTGCGCCCGGGGATATAGGGCACCCGCTCGCCGTCCAGGTTCTTGGCCCACAGGCTCACCGGCGGGTAGATGCCGGGAATCGCACAGCTCGCCAGCGCCGCTTTACGGATCAGCACATTGGGCGAGGTGCGCCAGTTGAGCAGGCGGCTTTGCTGGTTGCGGTCGTAGGGGCTGACGGTGATGTTGATCTCGCGGCCGGTTTTTCGGTAGGCCTCTTCGAACGTCAGGTCCTTGATATTCTCTTCCAGACAGGCTTCCAGATGGTCGCCGTCGAGCACCGGGGTGCCGCGCAGCAGGCCTTTCCAGCCGATCGCCTTGAACGCTTCCAGGTAGATGTTTTCCGGTTCCAGCTTGGCGGCCAGTTCGTCGTTGTCGTGGGTGCCGACCACGGCGGCAACGATGCTGCCGGCGCTGGAGCCGGAGATCACCGAAGGCAGCAGGCCCTGTTCCCAGAGGGTTTTCGCCACGCCGATGTGAAACAACCCAAGGGCGGCGCCGCCGGAGAACATCAGGCAGCTTTGCCCGAAGGCCTGGCCGGTGGTTTCGAAGAAATCCAGTTTCTGCTTGAGGCCGAACTCGGCGAAGTCGCCGTCGCAGAGATAGTCCAGGGCGGTGCACACCTCTTCCAGGTAGCGCTCGATCAGCCGTTTGGTGCCGGTGCGGCTGTGGCCGTACAGGGCGGGGTTGGAGATATTCCCCAGGTTGCCGTGCAGGCCTTCATGCAGGTGAAAGACCAGTTTGTTGACGTCGTTGCGCTCGCGGGCCTGGCGGATCTGCCACAGGCGGTTACGGATCAGCTCGTAATCGTAGTGGGGCGAGCGGTCGATGTCTTTCCACTCGTCGGCGCCGCCGAGCCGGTCGTATTCACGGCTGGCGTGGCACCATTCATCGTAGCTGCTGGCTTGCGCGATAGCGCGCTCAAGCTGCTTGAGCGTGCGTTTCATGCGGTTCTCCCTGGCGGATACTGTTTTTATCGTTGTCCCCGAGTCTAGCCGCGCCGGACCGGCCCCTGAGGCCTGGATTGTCCGACAAAGCCATAATATTGCCATCAGGCGATGTAAATATTGTGGCTATTGGCCGTCGCTGTCCACGCCGCGACGGTACTGCCCGGGTGTGACGCCGGTATGGCGCTTGAAGCTGCGCTGGAAGCAGCGGATGTCCGCGTAACCCAGGTCCGCGGCGATCTCCGCTTGCGGGCATCGGCTTTCCAGCAGGCGGGCCTTGGCGCGCTCCAGGCGCACGCTGTCGAGGATTTCCCGCCAGCCGGTGCCTTCCGCGACCAGATGCCGGTGCAGGGTGCGGGTGTTAAGGCGCAGGGCGTGGGCCACCTGGTCGCGGTCGGGCAGGGGGCCGCCCAGCGCCGCCTGCAGGTAATGCCGTACGCGCAGGGACAGGGTGGTGGCGATGCCCAGGGTTTCCAGGTGCCGGGCGGCGTGGTCTTCAAGCGGGCCCAGCTGGTGCGGCTGGGGTCGGCGTGGTGGGCGGGCGAGCATGTCGCGGTCGCCGATCAGGGCGGAGTACGGCTGACTGAAATCCACCGGGCAGCCGAACAGCCGCTGGTATTCCCGGGTTTGGCGGGCATCGGTGGGCCCGGCATGCTCGAACCAGACCCGCTCCGGGGTGAGCGCCGGGTCGTCGGCCAGCCAGCGGGTGTAGCCCAGCCAGCCGGCGAACACCGCCTCCACCAGATGGCGCCGCACCGGCTGGCGGGTAAAGTGGCAGTGCCAGAGTATCCGCGACTCGTTGCCGCGCAATTGAGTCTCCACGCGGCCCAGGTCGCCGACCCGTTTTTCGTAGCGCGCCACCTTGGCCAGCGCCTCCAGCAGGGTACTGGCGCTCAGTGCGATGTAGCCGAGCACATTGAAGACGCCCGGCGGCAGATACTCACTGGCGTGCAGGCCGAACAGCGGATCCCCGCTGCGGTCGGCCAGCGCCGTGATCAAGGCTGCGAAGCGGTCGCCCTGCACATGGACATCCGGGAGACCGAGTATTCGCGGATCAATGCCCGCCGCCGTCAGGGCGTCGGCGTTGTCCACGCCGGCGGCCCGGGCGGCGGCAAGATAGGCGCGCATCCCGGCTGAGGAGACAAAGCCTGGCGAGCCCATGGGGGTCAGTTCAGCTGGAAGGTGATCTGAACGCTGGCGGTCACGTCCTGCTCGCCGGGGCGGTAGCTCTGCGAGGCGTCTTCCTTGGCCATGGCGGCGCGCATCGGCATCGGGCCGGGGATATTGTGGCCCTGGGCGTTGATCTGCATCGCCTCGCCCAGCTCGCGACCGGCGGCGCGGGCCAGTATTTCGGCCTTTTCACGGGCGGCGCGCACCGCCTTTTCCAGGGCCTGGTTGGCGAGCTCGTCGGCGTTGCTGATTTCGCTGCCGCCGGGGCGCACTTCCTTAAGGCCCAGGCCGGCGAGGCCGTCGGCCAGTTCCGCGTAGCGCTCCACGCCGGAGGTGCGGAAGCTCACTTCGCGGCTCACCTGGTGGCCGATCAGCTTGCGTTCCGGCTGGTACTCCCATTCCGGGGCGATCTGGATGTCGCTGGCGGTGATGTGCTTGTCGTCGATCTGCAATTGCCCGGCCAGATCCAGCATCGCCTGCACCTGCCGGTCCACCTCGTCCTTCATGGCCGCCACGTCGTCGCCACGCTGGCGGGCCACGGCCACCAGGGTAAAGATGTCCGGACGTGCCTTGATGGTGCCCTCGCCGGACACGCTGACGGTATCGCGGTCGGCGAGTGGCTGGCCGTTGCCGCCACAGGCGGTGAGCACCAGCGCGGCCAGCAGGCCGGTCAAAAGGTGGGCGGTCTTCCTCATGGGGGGTTCTCCATTGCTGTTGAGTGCGGTCGAATTTCGCGGGTCCGGCTATGCGGCCCTTGGTTGTGGACTGCGCTAACTCTATCATCCCCTCCTGAGTTGCAGGAGGTACCATGACGCGTATTGAGCAGGCGATTAGACAGTCCCTGGGTGAAATCATCCCCGAGGAACTCGGCGTCGACCTGATTTCCGCCGGCATCGTGACGGAAATCGAGGAACAGGAAGGGCGCGTGCGTCTGGCGGTGCACCCCGGGTACCCCTGCGCCTCGCGGCTGCCGGCGCTGCGCCGGGACATCGAAGAGCGGGTGACCCCGCTGCTGGAAGGCCGTGAGCTGGCGTTGGATTTGTCGGTGCGTATTAAACCGCACCGCGCCCAGCACGATATGCCGGCGATGATGCAGGCGGCCAATGTGATCGCGGTGGCCTCCGGAAAGGGCGGGGTGGGTAAATCCACCACCGCCGTGAACCTGGCCCTGGCGTTGCACGCGGAAGGCGCCAAGGTGGGTTTGCTGGACGCGGATATCTTCGGGCCCAGCCAGCCGATCATGCTCGGCCTGCCCAAGGGCACCCGCCCGGAGACCCGCGACGGCAACGCCTTTGTGCCGGTGATGGCGCACGGTATCCAGACCATGTCCATGGGCTACCTGGTCACCGAGCAGACCCCGGTGGTGTGGCGCGGGCCCAAGGCCAGTGGCGCGCTCACCCAGATGATGCAGCAGACACTGTGGCATGACCTGGATTATCTGATCGTCGACCTGCCGCCGGGCACCGGCGACATCCAACTGACCCTGGCGCAGAAAATTCCGGTGGCCGGGGCGGTGGTGGTCACCACGCCCCAGGACATCGCCCTGCTGGACGCGGTGAAGGGCGTGGAAATGTTCCGCAAGGTGGACATCGGCGTGCTGGGTATCGTCGAGAACATGGCGGTGCACATCTGCTCGAATTGCGGCCACGAGGAGCATGTGTTCGGCCAGGGCGGTGCCGACCGCATGGGCCGTGATTACGACACCCCGGTGCTGGGCTCGCTGCCGTTGTCGCTGCGTATCCGCGAGCAGGCGGACGGCGGCACGCCCACCGTGGCGGCGGACCCGGACAGCGCCGAGGCCCGTCTTTACCTGGACACCGCGCGGCGCATGGCGGCGCGTCTGTCACTGACCCGCGAGGGCCGGCGCCCGTTCCCCAAGGTGGTGATGCAGCACTGATTCCGGGTACCATTAAACGTTTCGGGTCGCCGAACCAATAAAGGATTCCAATGAGCATCAAATCCGACCGCTGGATCACCCGCATGGCCACCGAGCACGGCATGATAGAGCCGTTCCAGGCCGGCCAGGTGCGCACCGATGCCAACGGGGAAAAACTGATTTCCTACGGGGTTTCCAGTTACGGCTATGACGTGCGCTGCGCCGATGAATTCAAGGTGTTCACCAATATTCACTCGGCCACCGTGGACCCCAAGCATTTCGACGAGAAAAGCTTCGTCGACATCAAAGGGGACTACTGCACCATTCCGCCCAATTCCTTCGCCCTGGCCCGCACCGTGGAGTACTTCCGCATTCCGCGCAGCGTGCTGACCATCTGCCTGGGCAAATCCACCTACGCCCGTTGCGGCATCATCGTTAACGTGACGCCGCTGGAGCCGGAGTGGGAAGGGCACGTGACGCTGGAATTTTCCAACACCACCAATCTGCCGGCGCGCATCTACGCCCACGAAGGCGTGGCGCAGATGCTGTTCCTGGAATCCGATGAAGTCTGCGAGACGTCGTATAAGGATCGCGGCGGTAAATATCAGGGTCAGCGCGGCGTGACGCTGCCGCGCACCTGATCCGGATTACTCCGGTACCGGACCGTTGTATTCGGTCATGATCAGTTCACCGTGCAACAGCGCGCTTTCAATGTGGCGCGCTTTGACCACCATATAGCCCACTTCCGGTGCCACCCAGAACAGGGTGCGGCGGCTTTCTTCCTTGTCTTCTTCGCGTTTCTTTTCCACCACCAGGGTGTCCAGCTCGCCCATCGGTGTGTCGATGGTTTCCCGGTCGATAACGATAAAGTGATGCTCGCGGATATCGTCGCCGTACACGCTGGTGGCGGTGTATTCCTTGTCGCCGGTGGCGAACACGCAACGCGCGCGCAGCAGCATGCTCAGCTCATCCAGTGCCTCGTCGGGAATCGGGAAGGACTCCTCGCCGGAATCCGATTCGCTTATCGCCCGGCCTTTTTGCCAGTTGAACTCGGTATCGTGGTAGCGGTGCTTGCCGAAGCCCTTGAACTCGTGGGTGTAGCGTTCGGTGCGCGGGGCGCAGTCGTTCCAGTGGAACCAGCTTTCCTCGCGGTTGTTGAGCAGCCAGGAGTGCGCCTCGAAGCGCATGTGGTAGCGGTCGTCGCCGCTGGCGGGTTCGAGCACCAGGTCGGCCTTGATCGGCGTGGGAATTTTATTGACGTAAATGCGGTATTCGGCGGAGAAGGGCGGCAGCGACGCGCCCGCCGCCAGGGCCGGTAACAGGCTCACCGCCACCAGCAGGGCCAACCCGCTGAGCCGGTATGTCATGGCAGGCTCTCCAGGTTCATGACGTGGCGGCCATCGTCGTTTTCCTGCACCAGTTGCACCAGGGTGTAATCACTGCCCGGCGCGAACCACAGCCAGGTTTGCCGCTCACTGCCGGCTTCGCGCAGCCGCCGCACTTTCACGGTCGCCAGGTCCTTGCCGTCGATCTCCAGCGTTTCCCGGCCTTCCACCTGAAAGCGTTGTTTCTCCACGCCGCGCTCGTCGGCCACGTTCAGAGTGATGTCCCGGTCGCCACGGGCCAGCCGGCATTGCAGCGCCAGGGTCAGCGCGATCTTGTCGGTGGCCGGTTGGTCCACCGCGTAGCGGTAGGGCTTGTGCTCGGTGCGTTCGCTGGTGGCCTGCTGCTCCGCGATGCGCAGCTCCGCCGCCTTGACGCGGCCCAGGCCTTCCCGGTGGTAGCCGTAGTACTGGGTCACGGGCAGGCAATCCTGCCAGGTGAACACCGAGGTCTCGCGGATTTCGCCGAGAAAATTACTGGCCGTCACCACCATTTCCCAGCGGTCACCGCCGGCCGGGGAGAGGGTACGTTGCGCGCCCACGGTGAACGGGAAGCCGGCGGCCTTGAGCCGGTACCGGGTGTCGAAACTGTCCACCGGGGATTGCGCCAAAGCGGGGGCCGCGGCCAGCAGGCCGGCGAGGATCGCGCTAGCCGTGCGTGTCCATTTGAAAGCCCTGCGGGGGCAGGCGTTCGCCATCCAATTCCACTCCCTGGTCGGTCATCTGTAAGCGCTGTTGGGCGCGCCAGCGCAACACCTGAGGGTACAAGCGGTGCTCCTGGGCTTGAACCTTTTTTGACAGAGTTTCCGCGCTATCGTTCGCGGTCACCGGGAAACGGGCCTGGGCGATCAGCGGACCCCCGTCCAGCTCGTCGGTAACGAAGTGCAGCGAGCAGCCGTGCTCCTGGTCGCCGGCTTCCAGCGCCCGGGCATGGGTGTTGAGGCCCGGGTACTTGGGCAGCAGGGAAGGGTGGATGTTGATCAGCCGGCCCTGGTAGTGGCGCACGAAGCCGGGGCTGAGAATACGCATGAACCCGGCCAGCACCACGGTATCGGCGCCGTGGGCGTCGATCCGTTCGATCATCGCCTGGTCGAACGCGGCGCGGTCCGGAAAACCCCGGTGGTCAATCGCTTCCGCCGGCACGCCGGCCCGCTCGGCGCGGGCCAGGCCGGCGGCGCCGGCTTTGTTACTCAGCACCAGGCTGATCCGGGCGGGCAACTCACCGGCGTCAATGGCGTCAACAATGGCTTGCAGGTTGGAGCCGGTGCCGCTGATCAGCACCGCAAGCCGGTGGGTCATGACGCCAGGCCTTCCAGGGACACTTCTGGTTCGTCGTTATCGCTGGCGCGGATCTCGCCGATCACAAAGGCGTCCTCGCCGCTGGCTTCCAGAAGCGCCAGGGTCTGGTCGACCTGGGCCTGGGGCACCACCACCACCATGCCGACACCGCAGTTGAAGGTGCGGTACATCTCACTGGTCGGTACCTGGCCCTGCTCCTGCAGCCAGCGGAACACGGGCGGCCACTGCCAGGCCTGGGTATCGATCACCGCCCGGGTGCCCTTGGGCAGCACCCGCGGCAGGTTTTCCGGCAGGCCGCCGCCGGTGATGTGCGCCAGGGCGTGCACCGGAACCTGCTTGATCAGATCGAGAAGGCTTTTTACGTAAATGCGGGTGGGCGCCAACAGGTGCTCCATCAGCGGTTTGCCGTCCAGGTCGTCGGTGTTGTCGGCCTGCTCGAGGATGCGTCGCACCAGGGAGTAGCCGTTGGAATGCGGGCCGGACGCGCCCAGGCCGATGATGGTGTCGCCGGGTTCCACCTGGCTGCCGTCGATGATGCCGTCGCGCTCCACCACGCCGACGCAGAAGCCGGCCAGGTCGTAGTCCTCGCCCTCGTACATGCCGGGCATTTCCGCGGTCTCGCCGCCGATCAGCGCGCAACCGGCTTGCTCGCAGCCTTCACCGATGCCGGAAACCACCCGGGCGGCGGTGTCCACATCCAGCTTGCCGGTGGCGTAGTAATCCAGGAAAAACAGCGGTTCCGCGCCGCCCACCACCAGATCGTTGACGCACATGGCCACCAGGTCGATGCCCACGGTGTCGTGGCTGTCGTGCTCCATGGCCAGGCGCAGCTTGGTGCCGACGCCGTCGGTGCCGGCCACCAGGACCGGGTTCTTGTACCCCTCGGGCAGGGCGCAGAGCGCGCCGAAGCCGCCCAGCCCGCCCATCACTTCCGGGCGCAGGGTACGCTTGGCTATCGGGCCGATGCGCTTAACCAGGTCATTACCGGCATCGATGTCCACGCCGGCGTCGCGGTACGTCAGCGGCCGTTTTTGTTCGCTCATGGCAGGCTCCAGGAAGGTGAGGGCGCGCTATTCTAGCAACCGCCGTCCCTGCGGGGGAACCGGCGAGTGGATATTCGCCAGCGCCGGCCATATCAGTGATAATGTCGCGCCCTGAAGTTCTCTGATTCGGAATGGTTCGATGTATCGCTTGCTGTTAGCCCTGATTGTCGGGTTTCTTTGCGCCTCTCCCGTGTTCGCCGCCGATGCCGGCGAGGTGTCGGTGCCCCTGCAGGGCGAGCAGCCGCGCGGCGCGGAAGCCCGTGAACAGGCGCTGCGGCAGGGCCTGGAGACGATCATCCGGCGGGTTACCGGCCGTGATCAGGTGGCGGACTTGCCCGGCGTCGCCGGCGTGCTTGAGGATCCGTCCCGCTGGCTGATGCGCTACGCCTACGAGGGCGGCACGCCGCCGCGCCTGAGAGCGGTCTTCGACGACCGGGCGCTGGTGCGTCATCTGTCCGACCAGGGCGCACCGGTGTGGAGCGGCGAGCGGCCGCCGGTGCTGGTGTGGCTGGTGTCGGAAGGCGCCGGCCGGGGCCGGATGGTGGCGGCCGGCGATCCGCTGGCGGAAAAACTCACCTCGGCGGCGGCCCGGCGCGGCGTCGCCCTGACGTTGCCGGAGTGGGACCAGCGCGACCGCGACACGCTCGCCGTCGCCGATATTCGCGGCCGCTTTGACGGCCCCCTGCTGCAGGCGTCCCGCCGTTACGACACCGACTGGGTGGCCACGGCGGTGTTGTACGACAGCGGCCAGGACGGCGCCACCACACTGAACTGGCGTTTACTGCAGGATGGCGATGCCGTGGCCAACAGCCGCGATCGCGCCGACGACAGCGGTGCCGCTCTGGACCGTCTGGTGGACGTGATCGCCGACCGTATCGCCGAGCGCTACTCGGTGGGTTCCGGCACTGACAACGGTGTCGGTGATGCCGGCGATTGCGGGCCGGCCCGGCCGGCGCCCACCACCGAGGCGCTGGTGGACCGGTCCGGCTGGATCACCGTGCGCGGTGTGCGCAGCCTCAGCGACTGGCAGCAGCTGCGTCAGGCCCTGGCGGACCTGGGGCCGATGCGGTCGGTGGCGTTGCGGGTGGCCAGTGACGACCGTGTCCAGTTCGAGGTGGACTTCGCCGGCGGCCGCTCGCAATTGATACGCAGCGTGACCGGCGTGGAGGGGCTCAGCGAATGCGACGACCCGGCCGCCGAGTCACCCACTTTCTGTTTCCGCTAGCCGCCCGTGACCGGTCAACTGCCCCTCGCCCTTGAGTTACGCGAAGGCCACGCCCTGGAGAACTTCCACGCCGGGCCGAACCGCGCCGCCTGGGCCACGGTGTCCGCCGCCGGCGACGGCGACGAGCGTCAGGTGTTCGTGTGGAGCACCGCCGGCCAGGGCCGCAGCCATTTGCTTGAGGGCGCGGTGCGCCGGGCCCAGGAGCAGGGGCGCGGCGCCTGCCTGTTACCCGCCGCCGAACTGCTGCCGCTGGTACCGGACGTGCTCGAATCCATGGAGCAGTTCCAATTGCTGGCGGTGGACGACGTGGATTTGTTCGCCGGCCATGGCGAATGGGAGGAAGCGCTGTTCCACCTCTATAACCGGGTGATGGCCCTGGGCGGAACCCTGCTGTTCAGCGCCGGTGCGTCCCCGGGCGGCGTGCCCTGGGGGCTGCCGGACCTGGCCACGCGGCTGGCGGCGGGCCCGGTGTTCCGGCTGCAGGCCCTGGAAGAGGACGATCTGGTGACGCTGTTGATCGAGCGGGCCAGCGAGCGTGGCCTCAAGCTGGGCGGTGACGTGGCGCGCTTCATGGTGCTGCGCAGCGAGCGCTCGCCGGCGGCGCTGATTCAGCGGCTGGCCACCCTGGACCGGGTGGCGCTGGCCCGCCAGCGGGCGCTGACCATTCCTTTCGTTAAGGACGTGTTCGGCTGGTGACCGTGGCTCCCCGGGTCCGGTCGGGCTTCAGCAGCTTGCGCCGCAGCCCTTCCCAGACCAGAGCGCCGATCACCATGCTGATCAGAATCAGCACCAGTTTGGGCAGGCTCGCCAGGGTCCAGAACAGCACATCGATGGAGGTGGTTTCCAGATTCTGGGCAATCACGATCAGCACCAGAATCAACAGCACTATCTGCAGCGCGCCCAGCGGGTGACGGCGCAACCAGCCGCCGGCGCCGCGCGCGGTGCGGCCCAGGGAGGACGATGAACGCTGGCTGTCATAGGGGTCCGTTTCCATAGGTCGGCTCCTTCGGTTCGCTGCGGACGGTCCGCTTGCGGCGGTACGGTAACGAAGCTCCAGACTATCACGGTCTCGGTCAAATATTTATCAAGGCGCCTCCTGGGAGGCGCGGGCGACGCGGGAGGTAACAGCCGGTTATGGATATCAGCTCGGGATGGGATCTAGTGGTGCTGGGCAGCGGCCCGGCCGGGGAAGCCGCCGCCATGCAGGCGGCCAAAGGCGGCCTGCGCGTCGCCATGGTCGACCGTGACGACCAGATGGGCGGCAATTGCACCCACTGGGGCACTATCCCTTCGAAGGCGTTGCGCCATCAGGTGCGTCAGGTGGTGCGCTCCCAACGCAACCCGTTGCTGCGCGGTCTGATCAGCCCGCGCCAGGTACGCTGGCAGGATCTGATTCAGCGTTCCCGCGAAGTGGTGGACAGCCAGGTGCAGGTGCGCACCGACTTCTACGTGCGCAACCGGGTGCGTTTGTTCAACGGCGAGGGTCGGATTGAAAGCGCCGGTGAAGTGCGGGTGGATGACCAGGCCGGTCGTCAGTGGTCCCTGCGCACCCGCAACATTCTGATCGCCACCGGCTCGCGGCCGTACCGTCCGGCGGACGTGGACTTCGATCACCCGCGCATCTACGACTCCGACACCATTCTGGAAATGAAGCACACGCCGCGCAATATGATTGTCTACGGCGCCGGCGTGATCGGTTGCGAATACAGCTGCCTGTTCACCGGCCTGGGCATTCGCGTGGACCTGATCAATAACCGTCAGCATTTGCTTGATTTCCTTGATGCGGAAATCTCCGACGCGCTCAGTTATCACCTGCGCGATCAGGGCGCCACCATTCGCCATAGCGAGGAATACACCCATATCGAGGCGGACGACGACGGCGTCACCCTGGTGCTGCGCTCCGGCAAACGGTTGCGCGCCGACGCCTTGATGTGGAGCAACGGCCGATCGGGGAACACCCGGAATATCGGTCTGGAAAACCTGGCGCTCAAGCCCAACAGCCGGGGCCAGCTGGCGGTGGACGAGCGCTACCAAACGGAAGTGCCCGGCGTCTACGCGGTGGGCGATGTGATCGGCTCGCCGTCACTGGCGAGTGCCTCCTACGACCAGGGCCGGTTCTGCGCCCAGGGCATCGTCGAGGGCGGCCCGGTCAAACAGGTCACCGACGTGCCCACCGGCATCTACACCATTCCCGGCATCAGCTCCGTGGGCCGCAGCGAACAGGAACTCACCGAGGCCCGCGTGCCCTACGAAGTGGGCCAGGCGTTTTTCAAGAATCTCGCCCGGGCGCAGATCACCGGCGAGCGGGTGGGCATGCTGAAAATACTGTTCCACCGGGAAACGCTGGAAGTGCTGGGGATTCACTGCTTCGGTTACCAGGCCATGGAAATCGTCCATGTGGGGCAGGCGGTGATGCGCCAGCCCGCGCCCAACAACACGCTGCATTATTTTGTCGACACCACCTTCAACTACCCGACCATGGCGGAAGGGTACCGGGTGGCGGCGATCAACGGCATGAACCGGGTCAGCCGCTAGCGCTGGGCCCGGCTGCGTTCGTGGAAGAATTCCCGGGTTTTCTGGCTGGCGCTGGTGGATTTACGCAGCAGCGCCAGAGTGACGCCGGCGCCGCCCCGGTTGGCCGGCGCGCTGTGAAACGCCAGCACCTGTTCAAACTGCTCCAGCCAGAACAGGACATAGCTCTTCAGTAGCGCCGGGCGCTCGCTGTGCTCGCCCTTGCCGTGGCTGATCAGCACGGTGCGCAGACCGTTTTGCTGGGATTCCTGAATAAACAGATAGACCCGGTCGCGGGCTTCCACCAGCCGCACGCGGTGCAGATCCAGACTGGCCTGGGGCTCGTACTTGCCCAGGCGCAGCTTGCGGTAGACGCCTTCCTGCACGCCGTTCTTTTTCAAACCGACAATGTCGTAGGGGCCGGCCTGTGGCACCTGGTCGGGCAGGGTCAGCGGGTTGGGGTCGCGGTCGGGGCGGGCCACCGCGGAAGCGCGGCGCAGGCGCTGGGTCAAGGTGGGCTCGCCGCGACGGAAGTCGCGCACCCGGTCGTCGTCCTTGAGAGGGGCCACCCCGGTCATTTCCTGACGGAATAAATCATCGTCGAAGTCGGCCATGGCCCCTCTCCTGGAAAGAAATCTCTGCTAGAAATCCTACCAAAACGACAGGAAAGTGACATCAATGGGCTGCCGTCCGGCCAT
This sequence comes from Alcanivorax sp. UBA4485, assembly GCA_002389055.1. Lineage (GTDB taxonomy): Bacteria > Pseudomonadota > Gammaproteobacteria > Pseudomonadales > Alcanivoracaceae > Alloalcanivorax. The sequence goes on along the minus strand of DGNT01000193.1, from coordinate 46,198 downwards.
CTGGCCGCCAAAATAGCTACGAAGCGGGAAGCGGGTTTTGTGCGAGCGGGCCTTGCCCGCGAAAGGGCGGCAAAGCCGGCCGGCGGGATTCCAGAGACCGTGCCGGGTGCTTCCCTTTCGCGGGCAGGGCCCGCTCCCACAAAGACCCGTCAGTGCGTGTCGCGCTGGGGTCGGGACCGTCCCGCGGGAGCCGTGTCGTCATCATCCAGGTGATGGCGCTGTTTCTTGGCTTCCCGTTTACGACGTTCCTTGTCGGCCCGCTCGTGTTCTTCCCGCCATTCCTGGGCGTCGTAGTCATCAAATTGGCGACGACTCATGTTCGGTACTCTCTATATCACAGTGGCTATGTCGCAATATCGATATCGCAATAAACTGAGTCTTATATAGCACCGAAAGCGGTCCCGGAGAAGGCCGCGTTGTTATTTAACGCGCGTAGGTTTCCTCCAGGTAGTCAAGAATGTGTCCGGACTCAAAGTGTTCTTCGCCGGTATTTGGATCAATCAGATAGGGAATCGCCACCCGGCCGGTGCGGGCCACCAGTTCCTGGCGGTGACGCTGGCTCGGCTGGTAGTCCATATCCAGCGCCGCGCGCACCTGTGGCAACAGCCAGTCCTGCCATTGATCCCGTCCGCACTGGCGCACCAGGAACGGCAGCTGCAGCTCGCACAGGCGCTCGCGTACCAGCCGCGCGAACGGGCTGGCCTCGAAGGAATAGAGAATCAGCGGCTGTTTGGCCACGTCGCTGTCCTGGCTGCGCAAACCGCGCCCGCCGCGCGGCACCGAGGCGGCGAAGGAGCTGGCCGTGCGCAAGGTGCGCAGACGCCAGGCGGCGGGCGCCGGGCGGCCGCCGTACTCGCGGTACAGGTAATCAATAATATCGGCGGATTCGTACAGGTCCACGCCGGTGTTGGGGTCCATCAGATAAGGGAACATCTGCTTGCCACCGAGCCTTTCCACCAGCGGCCGGTAGCGGTCGCCGCCCTTGGGGCAGGGGTAGATCAGCACGTCCAGGTCCAGGTCGGTGAGCGCTTCGCGGACCAGGCGGCAGAACGGGCAGCCCTCCATGTCGTAAAGCTCCAATGGCTCGGCGGGTTGCCGGCCGGCGGGACGGGTGGCGATGCCACGGCCTTGCTGGGCCAGCGTGGAGGCCAGGGAACGGGCGACGTCCAGGGTGCGGGGCAGGGGTGAAGACATGGGTAACTCCTTGATCGGTTGACGCTACGCTAGGGCCTGCCGGCGGAGCCCGCAATGGCCGTGCCGCCGCCGGCGCGGGCGTTATCGGAAAGGGCGTGTCCTTTCCGCTCAGGGCCGTTGAGCACTCCTGTCATTGTTGAGGCGGCGCCGGTGGGGCACTCTGAGCGCCTGATTTTCACAGGAGCCGGCGCTCCCGATCCACGGGCGCCGCCGGCATTGGCCCAAGGCGAGAGGAAGGTTACATGACCGAAGCCTATATTTATGACGCTATCCGTACCCCGCGTGGCCGGGGTAAGCGGGACGGCTCCCTGCACACCGTTAAACCGCTGGACCTGGTGGTTGGCCTGATCGACGAAGTTCGCGGCCGTTTCCCCGACATGGACGTGAACCGCATCGACGACGTGCTGCTCGGCGTGGTCACTCCGGTGGGCGACCAGGGCGCCTGCATCGCCAAGACCGCCGCCTTGGCCGCCGGTCTGCCCGATACCGTGGCCGGTTACCAGCTCAACCGTTTCTGCGCCTCTGGTCTGGAAGCGGTGAACACCGGTGCCCAGAAAGTCGCCTCCGGGTGGGACGATCTGATTCTCGCCGGTGGCGTGGAAGCCATGAGCCGCATTCCGATGGGCTCCGACGGCGGCGCCTGGGCCATGGACCCGATCACCAACTATGAAACCGGCTTCGTGCCGCAGGGCATCGGCGCCGATCTGATCGCCACCATCGAGGGCTTTTCCCGCCGCGACGTGGACGAGTTCGCCGCGGAATCCCAGGCCCGTGCCGCCAGCGCCTGGGAAAAAGGCTACTTCCAGCGCTCCGTGGTACCGGTCAAGGACCGCAACGGCATGACCGTGCTGGACCGCGACGAGCACGTGCGCGCCGGCACCACCGCCGATGTGCTGGGCAACCTCAATCCGTCCTTCGAAGTGATGGGCGAAATGGGCGGCTTCGACGCCGTGGCCCTGCAGAAATACCACCACGTGGAGAAGATCAACCACGTGCACACCGGCGGTAACTCCTCCGGCATCGTCGACGGCGCCGCCCTGGTGGTGCTGGGCAACGAGCAGGTGGGCAAGGACTACGGCATGAAGCCGCGCGGGCGCATCGTCGCCACCGCGATCAGCGGCGCCGACGCCACCATCATGCTCACCGGCCCGGCCCCGGCCTGCCGTAAGGTGCTTAAGAAAGCCGGCATGACCGTGGATCAAATGGATCTGGTGGAAATCAACGAAGCCTTCGCCTCCGTGGCGATGCGTTTCATGCGCGACATGGGCCTCGACCACGACAAGGTCAACGTCAACGGCGGCGCCATCGCCATGGGCCACCCGCTGGGCGCCACCGGCGCGATGATCCTGGGCACCGCGCTCGACGAACTGGAACGCCGTGATAAGAAATTCGCCCTGTGCACCCTGTGCGTGGGCGGCGGCATGGGCATCGCCACCATTATCGAGCGTCTGTAAACCCAACGGATTCGGAGACAGAATATGAGTGAAGCAACCATCCGCTGGGAACAGGACGCGGATAACATCGTTACCCTGATCCTGGACGATCCCCAGCAGTCCGCCAACACCATGAACGAGCGCTACATGCGTTCCATGGAAGAGATGGTCGCCCGTCTGGAAAAAGAAAAAGACCAGATCGCCGGCGTCATCGTGACCTCCGCGAAAAGTACCTTTTTCGCCGGCGGCGACCTCAACGACCTGATCAAAGTGACCCCGGAGCACGCCGCCGAATTCGCCAAGGGCGTGGAAGCCGGCAAGGCGCAACTGCGTCGCCTGGAAACCCTCGGCAAGCCGGTGGTCGCGGCGCTCAACGGCACCGCCCTGGGTGGCGGTCTGGAAATCGCGCTGGCCTGTCACCGTCGTATCGCGCTGAACAACCCGAAAGCGCAATTCGGCTTCCCGGAAGTCAGCCTGGGCCTGCTGCCCGGTGCCGGCGGCGTGGTGCGCAGCGTGCGCATGCTGGGCATCCAGAACGCGCTGATGCAGGTATTGATGCAGGGCCAGCGGCTGAAAGTGGAAAAGGCCAAATCCGTGGGCCTCATCGACGAGGTGGTGGACAGCCAGGAACAGATGCTGGCCAACGCCCGCGAGTGGATCAAAGCCAACCCCAAGTCCAAGCAACCCTGGGACGAAAAGGGCTACAAGATCCCCGGCGGCACCCCCAGCACTCCCGCCATGGCGCAGAACCTGCCGGCATTCCCGGCCAACCTGCGCAAGCAGCTGAAAGGCGCCAACTACCCGGCACCGCGCAACATCATGGCGGCCGCCGTGGAAGGCGCCCAGGTGAGCTTCGACGACGCCCTCACCATCGAAGGCCGTTACTTCGTGGAACTGGCCTGCGGCCAGGTTTCCAAGAACATGATCACCGCCTTCTTCTTTAACCTGCAGGCGATCAACGCCGGCGCCAGCCGTCCCAACGACGTGCCCAAGTACAAGGCCGAAAAAGTGGCGGTGCTGGGCGCGGGCATGATGGGCGCGGGCATCGCCTACGTCACCGCGCGCTCCGGCGCCCAGGTGGTGCTCAAGGATATTTCCGCCGAGAACGCGGAGAAGGGCAAGGCGTACTCCGCCAAGCTGCTCGACAAGGAAGTGTCCAAGGGCAAGATGAGCAAAGAGAAGAAAGAAGAAATTCTCGCGCGCATCACCCCCACCGCCGATCCGGCGGACCTGGAAGGCGTGGACTTTATCGTCGAAGCCGTGTTCGAGAACACCGAGCTCAAGCACAAGGTGTTCCAGGAAGTGGAAGATGTGGTCAAACCCGATGCGGTACTGGGTTCCAACACGTCGACCCTGCCGATTACCGGCCTGGCCGAAGGCGTGAAAAAGCAGGAAAACTTCATCGGTATCCACTTCTTCAGCCCGGTGGAAAAAATGCCGCTGGTGGAAATTATCCGTGGTGAAAACACCAGTGATGAAGTGCTCGCCAAGGTGTTCGACTACACCCTGCAGATCAAGAAGACGCCGATCGTGGTCAACGATTCCCGTGGTTTCTTCACCAGCCGCGTGATCGGTACCTTCATCAACGAAGCCATCGCCATGGTCGGCGAAGGCCAGAACGCCAACTCCATCGAGCAGGCCGCCACCCAGGCCGGCTACCCGGTGGGTGCGCTCAAGCTGATCGACGAAATCAACATGAAGCTGTCGTTGAAAATCGCCGATGAGTACAAAGAAGCGGCCAGCAAAGGCGAAGGCGCTGGCCAGGCCCATCCCGCCCTGGCGGTGATGGAGAAAATGGTTCGCGAACTGGACCGCCCCGGCAAGCTGGACGGCAAGGGCTTCTACGAGTATCCGGAAAACGGCAAGGCGCACATCTGGCCGGGCCTGAAAGAACAGTTCGGAGAAAACGAAGCGATTCCGTTCCAGGACATGCAGGAACGCATGCTGTTCGCCGAAGCCATCGAAACCGTGAAGTGCTTCGACGAAGGCGTGATCGAATCGGTGGGCGACACCAACATCGGTTCCATCTTCGGCATCGGCTTCCCGGCCTGGACCGGCGGCGTGGTTCAGTACATGAACCAGTACGACGGCGGCCTGCGCGGCTTCGTGGCCCGTGCCCAGGCACTGGCCGACACCTACGGCGAGCGGTTTGCCCCGCCCAAGTCGTTGGTGGAAAAAGCCGAGAAAGGCGAAATCTTCAAGTAAGCCAACCCGGCGGCATCGGCCACTTTCGGTGCCGCCGTTTCAGTCCTGTTCTGTATTCTTCGGCCCTGCCTTTTGGTGGGGCTTTTTTGTGGCCGGCAATTTTGTCTGGCCTTGTGGGAGCGGGCCCAGCCCGCGAAAGGGTGGCGCCAGCCACCCGGCGGGATACCAGAGACTTTATTGGTGTTCCGCTTTACAGGCCTCTGGGATCCTGCCGGCCGGCGTTGCCGGCCTTTCGCGGGCGGGCCCGCTCCCACAGTGTTCATCAGCCAGGTGGGTGACCACATGTTCGGCGTCTTCGGCGATGGCGTAGATGCGCCCGGAGCCCCAGGTGTGTAGCCAGGGCAGGCCGAGGAAGTAGAGGCCGGGGCTGGCGGTGACGCCGCGCTCGTGCTTCGGGTAGCCGCTGTCGTCGAAGGCCGCGGGCACTTGCACCCAACTGAAATCCGGCGCGTAACCGATGCACCAGATCACCGTGGTGATGTCGGTGGTTTCCAGGTCCAGGCTGCGCGGGTGATCCGGCGCCGGCGTCCAGGCCGGCTCGTAGGGCGCTTCCGCCGGCGCCTCGATATGGTGTCGGGCGATGTGTTCGTCGATGCTGGCCTTGATACGGGCGTTGGTGGCGTCGGCGTTGTCGAGATTTTCCGTCAGGTCGTCGCCGAAGCGCACGCGGTTGCCGACCAGGTCTTCCAGGCGCCCGTACAGGCGCATACCTTCCAGGGCGAAGCGGCGCAGGTCGATGTCGCGGCCGCCGTCACGCCCGGTGACGTAATGGTTGGCCTTGGCTTTGACCTGATCCTCGCTGAGGTGCTCGCGCACCGGAATGCGGTAGTGGCCCATGTCGTCCAGCCAGGCGACCACGTCGCGGCCCCGGTAAAAGCGTGACACCCGCGGGGCCGGGCCCACCGCCAGATGCACCTCGCGGCCCGCCAGATGCAGGTCCTCGGCGATCTGGCAGCCGGACTGGCCGGTGCCCACCACCAGCACCGGGCCGTCGGGCAGGGCGTCCGGGTTGCGGTAGGCGGAGGCGTCCAGCTGAACCACCCGGTCTGGCAGCGCGGCCGCGCAGGGCGGCACCTTGGGCTGGTGATAGACGCTGACCGCCATGATCACCCGGTCGGCGCTCAGCTCGCCCCGGTCGGTGCGCAGCCGGTAGCCGCCGCCGGATCGCGGTGTTACCTGTTGCACGGTGACGCCTTCGCGCAGCGGCGGCTCGAAGTCGGCCCGGAAGCGCTCCATCCAGGCGACGATCTGGTCCTTGACCATGAAGCCGTGCGGGTCGTCGCCGTCATAGGGGTGGCCGGGCAGCTGGCACTGCCAGTTCGGCGTGACCAGGGAAAAGCTGTCCCAGCGTTCGTTTTTCCAGGCGTGGAAGGCCTGGTGCTTTTCCAGCACCAGGTGATCGATGTCGTGGTGGCAAAGCCAGTAACTGGCGGAGAGGCCGGCCTGGCCGCCGCCCACCACGATCACCGGGTAGTGCTGTCCTGCGAAAAAGGGGGTGGTCATGGAGCCTCCTTTCATCGAATACGTGTCAGCGAATGCGGGTGACGGTGACGCGGGCGTCGTCGACGCTGGCGAACTGCCGGCCCCGGGTTTCGATGGCCAGCAGTTGGGTTTCCGCGCTGCTGCAGCGGAAGCCGAACTTCTGCTCCACCCGGTCGGCGGCCAGGGTCAGCGCCTCGCGGCTGAGACGCAGGAACTCGCTGAGCGGGTAGGCCTCGCCGCTGCGCAGGTAGTCGTGGATCACCGTGGACGGCGAATAGCAGTGGCTTTCGCTGTGGTCCGGCCAGCGGACGTCAAAATGCACTTCGGGCATGGTGCGCTCCGGGGTTTGGGTTAACAGTCGGGGACAAGGCCCGGGCACCGATAAAGGGCGTCCGGTTCAGGTCCCAAAACAGGCCGGCCTCTTCCTCCAGAGAGAGGCTGAGCCGGTGACCGGGATGGACCTGACCAACGCTGGCGATGGCCAGGTCGCGCTGGCGGAACAGGCGGGTGACCGCCTCGCGGTGGGCGTCGGGCACCGCCAGCACGAAGCCGTAACTGGGGAAGGTGCTCAGCCAGCGCTCCAGGGGCACATCGGCGGGGCGGGGCAGGGCGTCCAGTTCCAGGTGACCGCCCACGCCGGAGCACTCGAGCAGCATCAGGGTGGTGCCCACGAAGCTGGCCATGCTGATGTCCTTGGCGGCGCGGCACAGGCCGCGCTCGGCGATCAGGGGCAGCAGCTCCAGGTCGCCGCGTAGCCGTTCGCCGGGGGCGTCGCTGCTGGCGTCCCAGTTGTGGCTGTCGGGCTCGTCGGGGGCCGCCGGCCGATAGGCGCCGCGCAGATCGCAGGCCACCATCAAATGGTCGCCGGGCCGGGCATCGAAACTGGTGAGCAGCTTTTTGGCGCGGCCGATGATGGCCACCGACAACTGCGCCCGGTCGTTGTGGGCATTGCTGTGGCCGCCGACCAGCGGCACCTGGTACTTGTCGGCCGCCCGGCGCAGGCCGGCCATGATCGCGTCCGCCTGATCCGGGCCGGCGCTCCAGAGTGCGTCCACCACCGCCGTGGGCCGGCCGCCCATGGCGTAGATGTCGCTGACGTTGACCATCACCCCGCAATAACCGGCGAAATCCGGATCCCGGGCCACGAAGCCGTTGAGAAAGCCTTCAATGGCGAACAGCAGGTAGCCGTCGCCATCGGCCAGCGCGGCGCAGTCGTCGCCCACCGGCACGTCGCCGGGCCGCTGCTCCAGGTTGCGCAGCATCGGCGCGATGTCCTGTTTGTGCTGGAAGGCGGCGCTGTCGCGCAGCGCGTCCATCAAGGCGGTCAGGGTCACGATGCCCTCCTGCCCAGCGCCACCCGCGGCAGGATGCCGTCGGGCACCGGTGGGTAGTGCGCCAGATCAGCGCGCATCAGCACGTGCGGCCGACCATGCAGATCCAGGCCGCGCAGCGTGCGCCAGTGCAGGCTTTCGAACAGGGCCTGGTTGGCGGCCTGAACGGTGGCGAAAAAGGCGTTACAGCCGCGCGCATGGGCGCTGCCCACGGCCAGCCGGATCAGCGCGCTGCCCAGATGAGCGTCGCGCCGGTAGCCCGGCGCCACCGCCAGCCGGGAGCCGTACCAGATGCCGGGCCGGTCGCTGTGGATACGCACCGTGCCGACCACCTCGTCCGGGCCGCCGCCCAGGTAGGACAGCGCCACCAGGGTGCTGGCGTGGTCGTCCAGGGCATCCCGGTCGTGGTCCTGGAACAGGCCCTGCTCCTGGCAGAACACGCGGTGGCGCAGCGTGGCGGCGGCCCGCTGCTCCCAGGCCTGGTCCGCCACTTTCACCGCGTACTCCCGGGGGCGGAAGGGGGTCACCGGCTCAAGAATCATGACGCGCTCTCCAGATCCGCGGGGGCGTCCTCGAAGGTGGACAGCGACGAGCAGGCGCCGCAGCGTCCGCAGCCGGCTTTGATGTCACGGGAACGCAGGGCGCCGTCGCGCAGCATGCCCGCCAGCGGCTCCAGGATGCTGGCCATGTGGGCGGACGACGGCGACGGGTGGTTGGCCAGCGGCGTGCCGGAGATCGGCACGAACGGCACCACGAACGGGTAAACCCCAAGGTCGATCAACCGTCGGCAAAGCGCCAGGGTGGTTTCCGGGGTGTCGCCGAGTCCGGCCAGCAAATAGGTACTCACCTGGCCGCGCCCGAACACCGCTACCGCCTCGGCGAAGGCCTCCATGTACTGGTCCAGGCTCACCGAGGCCTTGCTGGGCATGATTCTCTCGCGCAGCGCCGGGGTGGCGATCTCCAGGTGCATGCCCAGGCTGGCCACGCCGCTGTCGCGCAGGCGGTGGAACCAGGCCGGGTCGTCCGGCGGTTCGCACTGCGCCTGGATCGGCAGGTCCACGGCGGCGGTGACGGCGGCGGCGCTGTCGCACAGTATGCGCGCGCCCCGGTCGCGCAGGTTGGGGGTGCCGGTGGTCATCACCATGTGTTTGACGCCGTCCAGGTCCACCGCCGCCCGCGCCACCTCGGCCAGTTGCGCCGGCGTCTTGTGGGCGATGGTGCGGCCCTCCTTGAGGGATTGCTCAATGGCGCAGAACTGGCAGGAGACCTTGCGGTTGTTATAGCGAATGCAGGTTTGCAGCACGGTGGTGGCGAGCACGTCCCGTCCGTGCAGGGTGGCGATGTGGGAATAGGGCACGCCGTCCTCGGTGCGCAGGTCGTAAAAGCGCGGTGTGGGCGTGAACGCCAGCCGAGCGATTTCGCGGCCGTCCTGGGACAGGGCGGCGGCGCCGTCGTGGCTGGCGGTACCCAGACTGTACGGCGACTGACCGGCGCCGGCGGTGTGCACGGGAATCATCACCACCCGGCCGTCGATATCCACCGCTTTGTGGTCCGACGGGCCGGCGCCGCCGCGCCGGCTGGGGGCGCCGTTGCCCGGGTTTTCCAGCCGCACGCCCCGGGTTTGCAGCTCATTGATGAGCTGTTCGGTGGACAACGCTTTGCTCGCGGTCATCGCTATCGCTCCTCTCGGGCGGAGATTGGAAAGTGGTCACGGTCGGCGCCTGGTCGTCCGGTTTCGGGACGTCGTGCCAGGTGGCGGCCGGGCGGCGGTCGATCATCAGGCTGAGCAGCTCCGGGCGGGCGTAATGGCCCACCGAATCCATCATCCGTTTGCGCTTGAGAATCAGGGCCATGTCCAGGTCGGCCACGCACAGGCCTTCGCCTTCGGTGATTGGCTCGCCCAGCACCTTGCCCTCCGGCGACACGATCATGGTCATGCAGCCGCCGCGCAGGGCCTTCTGCTGGGCCGGGTCGTCCGTGATCGATTCGATCTGGTGGTCTTCCAGCCAGCCGGTGGCGTTGACCACGAAACAGCCGGATTCGGCCGCGTGGTGGCGCATCGCCGCTTCGATCTGGTCGGCGAACACCTGGCCGACCATGGAGCCGGGAAACTGGGCGCAGTGAATTTCTTCGTGCTGGGTCATCAGCGCATAGCGGGCCAGCGGGTTGTAGTGCTCCCAGCAGGCCAGCGCGCCGATCCGGCCGACGCCGCTGTCCACCACCCGCAGGCCGCTGGCGTCGCCCTGGCCCCAGATCATCCGCTCGTGGTAGGTGGGGGTGATCTTGCGGCGTTTGAGCAGCAGGCGGCCGTCGCGGTCGAACACCACCTGGGTGTTGTAGAGGGTACCCCGGTCCCGCTCGTTGACGCCCAGGACCACCACCATCGAATGGCGGGCGGCGAGGGCGGCGACCCGGTCAAGCTCCGGGCCGGGCACCGTCACCGCTTGTTGATACAGGGCGAGGTGGTCCGCGCCGGAGAACGCCGGGGCGCGCACGAACGAAAAATACGGGTAGTAGGGCAGCAGAGTTTCCGGGAAGACGATCAGCGCCACGCTCCGCCCGGCGGCCTCCTCGATGGTGGCGCACACCTTGTCCAGCGTGCCCCCGGGGGTGCGCAGATCCGGCGCGATCTGCGCCGCCGCCGCCCGTACCGTGCCGGCTTCGTTCATGGCGCCGCTCCCTCAGGTGGTCCAGGTATCGAGGATGAAGGCGCCGTCGCGGCGGTGCAGCAGGACGATGTCGAGTACGTCCAGCGGATTGATTGGCCGTATGCCCTCAATCAATGACGGTTCGCCATGACCGTACAGCGCCTGCAGCGCGAACCGACAGGCGTATACCTTGCCGCCTTCCCCCATGAACTTGGTGATCTGGTTGTTCACCGCCATATGGCCGGGGAACGCCTCGTCGCCGAGGGTCGGGAAGCCGCGCTGCACGCCCAGGGTGACACCGGGGCCGTACAGCAGTACCGAGGTGTCGAACCCTTTGCGCTGCAACCGCGTGGCCTGCAACATGTTGACCAGCCCGATGGACCCTTCGAACGCGACCGTGTGGAAGGTCACCAGGGCTTTCTCCCCGGGTTCCGCCTTGACGTCCTCGAACACCTTTTCTTCGTAGTCGACGAAAAAATCGCCTTTCTGATGCGCTGCTTTCTCTACGGTGGGCATAACCGTCTCCCTATGCTTGTGAGGATGCTTTTGAGATGGATCGAAGGCGGCGCCCATGGGGCCACGCGCCGTAGCCGTTCAATTGCAATCAATATGCCAACCAATGGGTGAAATGATTGATTGGTCGGGTCCCTTGTGGCTCAATAGGCGGCGAATCCCGTGGTGCCGCGAGTAACTGGCCGGCGGGCAACCAATCAAAGCGCCGGACGGCGCCCTCCCGGATGAGCGACAGTGGTGCACGGGGTGGCTCCGATCAGTGCGAAAAGGCGCCGCCGTGCGGCGTGGCGTTTGCGTGGAGTGTGCCGATGACCTCTTCCCAGGAGGCCTGGCGACCGGTTCTCAAGAACAGCGGGCAGCCCGTCTATATTCGTATCGCCGACGCCATCGGCGATGACATTCTGGCCGGTCGGCTGGGGGTCGGTGAGCGCCTGCCACCGCTGCGTGATCTCGCCGAGACCCTGCAACTCAACTACGCCACCGTGTCACGCGGGTACGGCGAAGCGCAGCGCCGCGGTCTGATTTACTCGCGGGTCGGGCAGGGCTCTTTCGTATGCCGGCCGGGCAGCGCCAGCCGCCGCAGCGCCAGCGCCGACCGGGCGGTGGACATGACCATGAACCTGCCGCCGGAACCCCATGACCCGTTATTGCGCGAGCGGATGGAAGCCGGGTTACGGGCGTTGGGGCCGGACCTCCAGCCCTTGATGCGCTATCAGGAATTCGGCGGCTCCATGGAGGACCGCGAAGCGGCGGTGGCCTGGCTGGAACGCCGTCCGCTGAGCGTGGATGTCGACCGGGTGCTGGTGTGCCCCGGGGTGCAAAGCGCGTTGCTGGCGGTGCTGGGTAATCTGGCCCGGCCCGGCGATGTGGTGTTGTGCGAAGCGCTGACCTATCCGGGGTTGCGCGCCATCGCCGGGCAGTTGGGTCTGCGTCTGGTGGGGCTGCCGCTGGATGACGAGGGCATTGATTCGGGCGCGCTGGCGAAGCTGTGCGCGGAACACCATCCCAAGGCGTTGTATTGTAATCCGGTGCTGCTTAACCCGGCGGCGGTAACGCTCAGTGAAGAGCGCCGGCACCGGGTGGTGCAGATCGCCCGCCGCCATAATCTGCCGATTATCGAAGACGACGCCTACGGGCTGCTGCCCACCCACCGGCCGCCGGCCCTGGCGGCGCTGGCGCCGGAGCTGACCTACTACCTGTGCGGTTTCAGCAAGTCGTTGGGGGCCGGCCTGCGCATCGCCTATCTGGCGCTGCCCTCGGCCCGTTTGCGCTCGCGGCTGGCGGTAACCCTGCGCGCCACCACGGTGATGGCGTCGCCGATCACCGCGGCCCTGGCGTCCTGTTGGGTCCAGGACGGCACCGCCGACCTGGCGCTGACGCTGACCCGCCGCGAGTCCCAGGTGCGCCAGGAGCTGGTGGCCGAGATTCTTGCCGGCGCGGATTATCGGTCGCACCCGGAGGCGTTCCATGTCTGGCTGAGAATGCCGCCCGCCTGGAGCCGGGTGGCGTTCGCCGCCCGGCTGCGCGCCCAGGGCATCAATGTGGTGGTCAGCGATGCCTTCGCAGTGAACGGCAAGCCGCCGGAGGCGGTGCGGCTTTGTCTGGGCGGCCCCGCCAGCCGGCAGGATCTAAGCCATGCTTTGCATGTGATCGGCGACGCGCTGCAGCAGCCGGGCGCGGCCAGCGCCGGCTTCTTCTGAGGCGTCTGGCCTTTCGGAGGGCTGGTCAAAGCCGGCCCGATGCGGAATGCTTGGCGCTTGCCCGCATGGGATATAACAACAGGGGGATAATTGGAATGGCCGACCAGGACCAGGTGCGCACCCTGATGCAGGCGCCGTTTTTGCGGCTGCTGGGGGTGGAAGTGGACAGCATCGAACCGGGCAGGGTGGTATCGCGCCTGCTGGTGCGCGAGGAACTCAATCAGCAGAACGGCTATGTGCACGCCGGCGCGGTGGGCACCCTGGCGGACCATACCGCCGGCGCCGCCTGCGGCACGCTGCTGGACGACGGGCACATGCCGTTGACCGCCGAGTTCAAGGTCAACCTGCTGCGCCCGGCGCAGGGCGTGGCGCTGGTGTGCGAAGCGACGGTGCTGAAAATGGGCAAGACCCTGACGGTGGCGGAATCCGAGGTGTTCGCCGAGGACGGCCTTGGCGGTCGTAAGCTGATCGCCAAGGCCACCGTGACCCTGGCCATCGTGGCGGTGCGCTGATATGGCCGATCTGGAATTCTGGTTTGATTTCGCCAGCCCGTACGCCTATCTGGCGGCGGAGACCATCGAGCCGGCGGCCGCCGAGGCGGGCGTGCGGGTGCGCTGGAAGCCGTTCCTGCTGGGCCCGATTTTCAGCGAGCAGGGCTGGACCGATTCCCCCTTTAATCTGTACCCGGCGCGGGGCCGTTATCTGTGGTTGGATCTGCAGCGCGAGACCCGGCGTCTGGGGCTCGCCTGGCGGCGACCCGCGCGCTTTCCGTTCAACAGCACCCTGGCCACCAAAACCGCCACCTGGATCGATACCGAGTTCCGCTTGCCGGCGTACTGCCGGGCGGTGTTCCGGGCCGGTTTCGCCGAGCGCCGTGATCCGGCCACGCCGACGGTGATCGAGGAGTGCCTGCGCCAGGCCGGGCTGGACCGCGCGCCCCTGGAGCGGGCGCTGGCGGAGGGTGGCGGTGAGCGCACCCGGGCCGACGTCGCCCAGGCCCGCCAGCGGGACATTTTCGGCGCCCCGTCGTTCGTGGTGAACGGGGAATTGTTCTGGGGTAACGAGCGGCTCGGCGCGGCCCTGGAGCGCGCCTGGGTGGACTGATTCCCGGCTGGGCTAGTCGATCACTGTCCGGGCCGGGCGCGTCACGGCGCCGGACAGCAGAACGCGGATCACATCCTGTTGTTTATTCACGCCCATCTTCACGTACAGACTTTTCAGCTGGGAACGCACCGTGTCCACCACCACGCCCTGGCTCTCCGCGATCTGCTTCGGGGTTTGCCCGTTGGTGAGGGCCATGGCCACCCGCGCCTCGGCGGGGGTCAGGTCGTACAGCGCGTGCAGTGTGTCTAGGGAAAAATGAAAACGGGAAGCCGGATCGCACAGATACAGCGCCACATTGCCGCGGGCCATGTCGGCATGTTCGCCATACGGCGCGTTGAGTGTGGCGAGCACCACGTTGAGGGGCTGGTCCCGCTCTGGATGATGCAGCCCCAGGGCCAGGTCGTGGCGGTCGATGTCGGCCGGGTCCGCCAGGGCGAGATCGTCCAGCATGGCCTGCAGGCGCCGGTTTTCGTGGGCGAAGTGGGCCTGAGGGCGGCCGCCATTAAGCACCAGGCCGGGGTGACGTTTAAGCAGGCTGTCGGCCACCGGGTTACTGTAGAGCGCGGTGCCGTCCGGCCCCAGGATGATCAACCCCATGAGCACCCGGGACAGCGCCGCGTCAATGCTTTGCTGACGATGACGAAGCCGGTGGAATTCTTTGTGGATGCGCAACGCGCGGCTGAGATGAGGGTAAAGGCGGTTCAGGTCGCGGAGTTCGTCAGCGGAGAAGGCGTCCGCTTTGAAGGACCGGTGCAGCCCCAGGCCAACATGCCATTCGTCGTCGTTATAGATATTCATGACGGCGATATGGCCGATGTCGTGGGGGCGCAGAATCAAGCTGTAATAGAGCGGATGCTCGCGGCGAATAAGGCGGGATTCCACTAGCTGCCGGGCCTCGCCCAGGGGTTGGGCGCGCTGCAGCTTAAAGGTCTGGTCATGCTTGCCCATGCCCAGACGGTAGGACAGGCGTACCGCACCGGACAGGCCGTGGGCGCCGATCATGCCACGGGTGCCGGCGCCGTGATCTTCAATGAAGAGGGCGCCGGAGCGTGCCTGCATGTACTCACAAAGCCGGGTGATGGCGGCGTTCCAGTGACCGGGGTTAAACGATGCCTCGTAGATCTCCCCGATCAGATCGAGCATTTTGTCCATTGCGGTGGGGCCTTGTTCCGGCCCGCTCGTGGCTTTCCCCATGAAGCGCACGACCGCGGACCGTCGGCAAATCAATATAGAGGATGGTTTTAGGAAAGTGAACCGGCCTCGGGGCGTGGGAGCAGCCCCCAACGCTGCCACCAGGGCAGTGGGGTGGTGTTCGGCGCCGCCGGCCGTGCCGGGCCAAGGGTGGCCGGGTTGCTCAGGTAGCCGAGCACCAGGCGGGCCACGTCCACACGCGGTTGGTAGTGCAGGAACAGGCCGCCGACGGTGCCGAACACCCGGGCCAGCATGACGAATTCCGCCGGAATTTTTTCCACCGGGTCGTCGCCCATGCGAATCAACAACTCGCGCACCTGGGCCATGAGCTGCTCGGCGCTGGGCCATTCCGTGCCGCCGTCGCCGGGCGTGAGCATGGCGTCGCGCAACTGGTCGAGCAAGGCGTCGGTGAAGGCCAGCAAGGTATCCGGGTTGCCGCTGCGGGTGACGAAGCCGAGTTCATTGAGGGTTTCGGCGATCACTTGCCGCTCGCCGACGATGGCCGCTTGCAGCACTCGGAAATAGCCGCGCCGGAAGCTTTCGGGCAGGGTCATGGTGCAACCGAAATCCAACACCACCAAGCGCCGGCCGTCGTCCACCATCAGGTTGCCGGGGTGCGGATCAGCCTGGAACACGCCGCCCACCAGGACCTGGTGGAACCAGGCATCCAGCAGCGTATGCAGCGCGTCGGCGATGGCCTCTTCGTTGCCCTGTTGCCGGTACTCGTCGAGCACCGTGGTCAGTTTGCGGCCGTGGATGAATTCACTGGTCAGGACCCGGCCGCCGCAGAGCGTGTCCACGGTGGCGGGCACCGTGACAGCGGGCTTATCGGCCAGCAGGGCACGTACTTCGCGCATGGCGCGGGCTTCGCCCCGATAGTCCAGCTCGTCGCGGACGGTACGCTGGATCTCGCCGATAATGGTGTCGAAATCCATCGGCGGCAGGGCGCCACGCACGCTGTCGATGAACACCTTCAACAGCGTCATATCCAGTTCGATCACCTCATCCAGGCCGGGCCGCTGGATTTTTACCGCCACCTCGCGGCCGTCCGCCAGCCGGGCCCGGTGCACCTGGCCGATGCTGGCGGCGGCCAGCGGCTGCGGATCGAAGCTCTGGAACAGTTCTTCCAGAGGCGTACCGAATTCCTCCTCGATGACGGCGCGCACCGCCTCGAAGGTTTCCGGGCGGGCCTGGTCCTGCAGCTGGGCCAGTTCTTCCACCCAGGCGGCGGGCAGCAGGTCCGGGCGGCTGGACAGGATTTGCCCGATCTTGAGGAAGGCACCGCCCTGTTCCAGGGAGGTTTTGCGGAAGCGCCGCGCGTTCTTGCGGTGCAAAGCGGTCAGCGCCGCCTGTTGCATGCCGGAGGGCAGAAACGCTGAACGGGTGCCCCAAAGCCGGTAGCTGGCGACCACCCGGGTGAGCATCCAGCCGGTCACCGACAGGCGTTTGAGGCGGGCCGGCCAGCGCTTTGCCTCGCGGGCCAGTTCCTGGCATTCGCCGGCCACATCGCCGGCACCGCTTTCGATGGCGCGCCAGGCGGCCAGCCCCTGCTGGGCCAGCTCGCGGCCCTGCCAGGCGGTACGTTCGATGGCTTTCAGCGTGCCCTCCATCACCGCCAGCCAGGCGCGCAGACCGCTGTCCTGCTGGTGGCCGCTGAAGGCTTTCAGCGCCGGCCAGTTGCGGTCGTGGCGCTCGACGTCGTCGGTCTCGACGGCTTTCCGGGTCACGGTCATACGGATACCCCTTGTCATTTAATGTATTACAAAATAGGGCAGTCCGGGGCGTCTGACAATGGCGATGTGAACACTTGTTACAAAATTACCCGGCGGGGTCGTTGTCGAGGCAGCCCTGGCACAGCCACACCACTGGGGCGGCGGGCTCCGTGGTCAGCCCGCGCAGCGCCTTCTGCCCACGGGAGAGGGAGGTACCGCATTGGGTGCACTGGGTGGTTTTGTTGACGATCACTTCCTGCCAGGCGTCGACGGCGTCGAGCAGGGCACGGGCCACGGTGCCGCCCTGGTCGGCGGGCACGAAGGTGGCCGGCGCGCGGGCCTGGCCCTTGGCGGCGGAGGCCAGGCGGCGCGCGTCGCGGGCCACGTTATCCACCAGTTGCGAGGAATCGGCGACGATGCCGTCCACCAGCCGGAAGCTGTCTTCCAGCACATTACGGATCAGGTGGGACACCGTTACCCGCTCGCGCTCGGCGGCGTGGCGCAGGCTGTCTTCCAGGTCCTGGGGTACGCGGGTCTGGATCACCCGGTCCTTGCGTTCGCTTTCCGGCGCCGGGCGTCTTCCACGGCGGGTTTTTCGCGGCTTGTCGGTCATGGTGGTCGGTCACGGCGTGTTGGTTCAGGTCACGACAACGTACTACAAAAAATCTTGTCATGCTTTAGCGGGGCTGCTTAAAGGTGTTCGGGGTCGTCGAGGAGCTGTTCGGCGCGGGCCAGGATGGCCTCCCGTTTGGGTGCCGCCATGCGTTCCCAGGCTTTGTAGATCATGCTCATGCGCGGGTGCTTCTCGAAGCGCCCGCGGTGGCGATGGATGAAATGCCAGTAGAGGCTGTTGAACGGGCAGCTGTTGTCCTCCTCGGCGCTGCTGACCTTGTAGGGGCAATCGCCGCAGTAATTGGACATGCGCTGGATGTACTTGCCGCTGGCGGCGTAGGGCTTGGAGCCCAGATAGCCGCCGTCGGCGTGCATCACCATGCCCAGGGTGTTGGGCAGTTCCACCCATTCGTAGGCGTCCGCGTAGACCGCCAGATACCATTCGTGGATCTGCTTCACCTCCACGCCCAGTAGCAGCGCCAGGTTGCCGGTGACCATCAGTCTTTGGATGTGATGGGCGTAGGCGTGCTCGCGGGTGGCGCGCACGGATTCGGCGACACAGCGCATGCGGGTTTCGCCGCTCCAGTAGAACCAGGGCAGGTCGCGGTGGCTGGCCAGCCGGTTCTCTTCCAGGTAGCCGGGCATCAGCAGCCAGTACAGGCCGCGCACGTATTCGCGCCAGCCCAGTATCTGGCGGATAAAGCCCTCCACCGCGTTGAGCGGCGCCTGGCCCTGCAGATAGCGCTGTTCGGCGGCCTCGCACACCGCCAGGGGGTCGAGCAGGCCGGCGTTGATGTACTGGCTGAGCACGCTGTGGAAGAGAAAGTCGTCGCCGCTGTCCATGGCGTCCTGGTAATCGCCGAAGTGGGGCAGGGCGTGCTCCAGAAAGTGGTTCAGCGCGTCCTGGGCCTGTTCTTCGGTGACCGCGAACCAGAACGGTTGCAGGTCGCCGAAGCGGTCGGGGAAGCGGGCTCCCACCAGGTCGAGCACGTCCCGGGTGGTGGCGTCGGGGGGGAAGCGCTTGGGGCCCGGGGGCGGGGTTTCGCCGTCGAAGCGCTTGCGGTTTTCCTTATCGAAGTTCCAGCGGCCACCCCGCGGCTGGCCGTCCGCCTCCATCAGCAGGCCGGTGGCGCGGCGCATGGTGCGGTAGAAGTATTCCATGCGCGGTTGCTTGCGGCCCTCGGCCCAGTCGCGGAACGCGTTCGAGGTGCAAAGGAAGCGCCGGTCATCAAGAATGCGCACCGCACAACCGAGCTTTTGCGGCCACTGCCGCTTCATGGCGTCGAGCAGGCGCCACTCGCCGGGGGCGGTGACCAGTAGCTGGCGGGCGCCGCTGGCCCGGCGGCTGGCAAGCAGGGCGTCGGTGAGCTCCTGATGGTCCTGGTCCAGGGTATAGTAGTCCACCCGCCAGCCGGCCTGGCGCAGGCGCTCGGCGAAATGGCGCATGGCGGCGAACAGAAACGCGATCTTCTTGCGGTGGTGGGGCACGTAGTCGCATTCGCCCGCCACTTCCGCCATCACCACCCGGTCGCGGGCCGGGTCGCCCTCGGCGAGGCTGCTGATAGCGGTGCTGAGCTGGTCGCCGAGAATCAGTATCAGGCGGGGTGCGGCCATGGCGGTGGTCCTTGAGCGATGGGTTGCGTCACCCAGGGTAGCGCCGGGCGATGAAGCCGGGGTCAAAAGTATTTATCATGGGGCGCTTGCCCGAGGGGGGCAGGGCACGTGACGTTTCAGGATGGCCAATGATTCAGCGAAGAACGATCAACGTACAGCGGGTGGTGAAGGTGCTGCAGGGCGCCGCCCGTGGTGGCGTGAGCATTCCCGCGCTGCTTGACCAGTGCGGCATCGAGCGGCGCGTGCTGGAGGAGCCGGATGCGCGCATCGAGCGTGATACCTTTATCCGGTTGATGTTGCTGGTCATGGAGCAGACCCAGGATGAGTTCCTGGGCTTCGGCCAGGGCCGCAAGTCCAAGCCCGGCACCTTTTCGATGATGGCCCACGCGGTGGTTAACTGCCCCAACCTGGAAGCGGCGGTGGACCGGGGCATCCGTTTCTACAGCCTGTTCAATCTGAGCATGGACAGCCGCCTGCTGCGTGACGGGGAACAGGCCTGCCTGGCGGTGCGGGTGGACCGACGGCTGGATTTCCGCGATGTGATCATCGAGGCGATGCTGTTTCTGTCGCTGCGTTTCATGAGCTGGCTGGTGGGCAAGGCGGTGGAGCCGCAGGCGGTGTATCTGGATTACGAACCGGTGCGCGAGGACGACGAATACCGGTTTATGTTCGATTGCCCCACCCACTACAACAGCGAGGTGAACCAGGTGGTGTTCCCGGCCTGGTTCCTTGATCTGCCGCTGGTGCAGAACGAACTGTCGCTGTCCAAGTTCCTGCGCGACTCGCTGGCGCAATTGTTCGACGGCAACGTTCATAACGTGGGCCTGCCGGCGCAGATCCGCGCGATTATTTCCAACGAGTACGGCAACCACTTTCCTGACTTCGGCGAGATCTGCGAAAAGCTCGGCATGACGCCACAGACCCTGCGTCGCCGTCTCAAGGAAGGCAACACCAGCTATCAGGAAATCAAGGATTCGATCCGCAAGGACGCCTCGGTGTATTACCTTTCCAAACCGGAATTGAGCATCGACGAAATCGCATTGCTGATGGGTTTCAGCGAGGCCAGCTCTTTCCATCGGGCGTTCAAGAAGTGGACCGGTCAGACCCCGTCCGCCTACCGGCGCGACCATTTCGGCAATCCGCACGGAGACCTCCATGAACCCCGCTGAAAAACCCGAGGACGCGGCCACCGCCCGCCTGCTGGTGACCTGTCCGGATCAACCCGGCATCATCAGCGCGGTGTCCACCTTCCTGTACAACCACGGCGCCAACATCACCGACCTGGATCAGCATTCCAGCGATCATCAGGACGGCACTTTCTTTCTGCGTCTGGAATTCCAGACGCCGGGCCTGGATTGCAGCCACGAAGCCCTGGAAAACAATTTCCGCAATCGCGTCGCCACCCGCTATGGCATGCAGTGGCACATCAGCTACGCCGCCGATAAAAAGCGCATGGCGGTGCTGGTGTCCCGCCACGACCATGTGATCATGGATCTGTTGTGGCGGGTGTCGCGGGGCGATCTGCCGGCGGTGATTCCGATGGTGATCAGCAACCACGACGACCTGCGCGGCGAAGTGGAGCGCTTCGGGATTCCCTATCACCACATTCCGGTCACCCGGGACAATAAGGAAGAGGCGGAAGCCCAGGCGCTGGAATTGCTGGAAGGGCAGGTGGACGTGATCGTGCTGGCCCGTTACATGCAGATTCTCAGCCCCACCTTCGTGGCCCGGCACCCGCATCGGATCATCAATATTCACCACTCGTTTCTGCCCGCCTTCGTCGGCGCCAACCCCTACCAGCAGGCCCACGACCGGGGCGTCAAGCTGATCGGCGCCACCAGCCATTACGTCACCGAGGATCTGGACCAGGGGCCGATCATCGAACAGAACGTGCAGCGCGTCTCGCACCGCCATTCGGCGGCGGAGCTGCGCGGTCTGGGCCAGGACGTGGAGCGCCAGGTGATGCTGCGCGCGGTGCGCTGGCACCTGGAAGACCGGGTCATCGTCGACGGGAACAAGACAGTGGTGTTCGTTAAGTAACGAACACCACTGTCAGTGAATAGTTAATAGTGAACAGTTAACAGCTGGCGGCTCCGCAGCCGGGTTTTTTCGCTATTAACTATTCACTGTTAACTATTAACTCTTCACCACTAGTTGTCGTTTTATGGAGACTTTTCTGGCGTTGTGTCGGCCGGGGTTCGAGTCGGATCTGGCCGCGGAATTCACCGAGCGCGCCGCCGACCTGGGCGTGGCCGGTTACCCGCGTGCGGACAAGAACAAGGGCTATGTGCTCTGGCACAGCCAGCAGGGCACCGCCATGCCGCTGATGGACTCGGGGCTGGTGTTCGCGCGCAGCCTCTATCCGTGTCCGGATCGTTTTGACGATCTGCCGGACACCGACCGCATTGGCGCCCTGTGGCCGTCGCTACGCGCGCTGGGCCCGTTCAGCGAGCTTTATCTGGAGCATGCGGACAGCAACGACGGCCGCGAGTTGGCCCGTTTTCTGCGCGGCTTCCGTAAAGCGCTGGAGCCCCGCTTGCGCAAGGACGGTCTGCTGCGCGCCAACGCACGGCAGCGGCTGCATTTGTTTTTCGATGATTCCCGCAACGGCTTGATCGGCGTGAGCCCGGCGGCGTTGCCGTTGCCGGAGAGCGGCCTGATGCGCTTGCGGCTGTCGCCGGAGGCGCCCAGCCGTTCGGCGCTAAAGCTGGAAGAGGCGCTGTTGCGCTTTTGTGGTCGGGGCCGGCCGCCGGGGCTGCACACGGCCGTGGATCTGGGCGCGGCGCCCGGCGGCTGGAGCTGGCATCTGGCGCGGCTCGGCATCAAGGTCACCGGCGTCGACCACGGCCGGCTGGACGCACGCCTGATGGACGAATACCCGGTGCGCCATGTGGCCGGCGACGCTTTCACCTGGCGCCCGGAGCGCCCGGTGGATCTGGTGGTCTGTGACGTGGTGGATAAGCCGGCGCGTACCCTGGCGCTGATGCAGAAATGGCTGCAGCAGGGCTGGGCCCGTGCCGCCCTGTTCAATCTCAAGCTGCCGATGGCACGCCGCTACCGGGAGACGGCGACGCTGCTGGAGCGTTTGCAGGAGGGGCTGGCGCGTCAGCACCCGGACGCCCGTATCCAGGCCGCTCACCTCTACCATGACCGCGAGGAAATCACCATCTGGGTGGATGCCCGCGATGGCTGAAGCGCGGCGGCCGGCGCTGCCGGTGCTGCTCGGCACCCTGGCGGTGCTGTATTTCCTGCAGGGCCTGCCCGCCGGTCTGCTGGCCAAGGCGGTGCCGTCCCTGGCGCGCGAAAGCGGCCTGTCCCGGGAGTGGATCGGTCTGCTGGGTCTGGCCGCCGCGCCCTGGGCGCTGAAGTTCCTGTGGGCGCCCTGGGTGGACCGGCTTGGGCGGGGCCGTCCCGGTCATCGCAAGCGCTGGGTGGTCGGTTGTCAGGCGCTGGTGGTGCTCATCCTGCTGCTGCTTTCGTTTACCGAGCGGGCGGTCTGGTTCGCCGATGCCTTTCCTCTGCTGTTATTGCTGCTGTTGCTGCTGAATACCGCCAGCGCCACCCAGGATATCGCCGCCGATGGCCTGGCCGTGCGGTTGCTGCGCCCGGAGTGGCGGGGGCCGGGTAACAGCGTGCAAGTACTGGGTTATAAAGTCGGCCTGATTCTCAGCGGCGCCCTGTTGCTAATGGCCAACGATTGGATCGGCTGGCGTGCCAGCCTGTGGTTGCTGGCGGCGACGGTGGCGCTGTTGCTGATACCGGTGGCGTTGTTCCGGGAGCCGTTGGAGCCGGCGCCGTCGAGCCCGACGGCGCCGGAACGGGCATCGCGCCACTGGTGGTGGCGCCAGTGGCGCGGCTTCTGGCGGCGTCCCGGTCTGCTGTTGTGGGTGGTGATTCTGCTCGGCTATAAGGTCGGTGACGGCTTCGGCACGCGCATGATCAAGCCGTTTCTGGTGGACGAGGGCTGGAGTCAGGCGGCCATCGGCCGGTTGGATCTGGTGGCGTCCCTGACCGGGCTGCTGGCGGCGGCGCTGGCCGGTCTGCTGATGCTGCGGCTGAGCCGCAAGGCGGCGCTGGTCGGTTTCGGTCTGCTGCAGGCGCTGGCGTTCGTCGGCTGGTGGGCGGTGGCCGCCGGCGCGGCGGGCTGGATCTGGCCGGTGGCGCTGTTCGAGCAGTTCGCGGACGGCCTCTCCACGGTGGCCCTGTTCGTGGTGATGATGGACTACTGCCGTCGCGACCGGGAGGGCGGTGATTATACCCTGCAGGCGTCGGTGTATCTGATGGCGGTGGGGCTATTCACGCTGGGCAGCGGTTTCAGCGCCTCGGCGCTGGGCTACGCCGGCCATTTCCTGCTTGCGGCGGGCCTTGGCGGCTTGGTTATAATAGCGGCCCTTTTCTGGCGCCCGCCGCCGCAACGACTGGGCTGACCGCATTGCTATGACCGACACCCCGCGCGCTGAACACCACCTCGACGCCACCGGCCTGGTTTGCCCGGAACCGGTGATGCTGCTGCACGGCAAGGTGCGCGACATGGGCGCCGGCGAGGTGCTGGAAGTGCGCGCCACCGACCCGTCCACCGAGCGCGACATCCCCAAGTTCTGCCAGTTTCTCGGCCACACTCTCCTTGAACATCGCCAGCAGGGCGATCTGTTCCTCTACTGGATAGAGAAAAAGCGCCCCTGAAGCGCCGCTACACTCGGTAACGTCATTTTCATTTCCGCTGTGTCATTTTGGGCTTGTTGGGGGCCTTTGGCCCGTTTTTCCCATTGCGACAAGGAAAACAATAATGACTGGATTTACCGCTTTGCTGATCTTCGTGATTCTGAGTTTGGTGCTGGCGATGACCTATGCGGGCTACCGAGTGCCGCAGATTTTCCTGGGTAAGAAAAGTGCGAATCATTGGGAGCGCAATCAACCGGTGGATGATCCCGCCTTTCTGGTGCGTGCCAAGGGCGCTCATCTGAACTGTCTGGAAAACCTGCCGCTGTTCGCGGCCCTGGTGCTGACCGCCGCGGCCACGGGGCAGAGCGCCGTGGTTGACGGCCTTGCCGGTGCCTTCATTTTCTGCCGTCTGGGGCAGAGCGGGGCGCATTTGGTCGGCACCAGCCTGCCGCTGGTGCTGGTCCGCGCCACCCTGTTCGTGGCGCAGGTGCTGATCATGCTGTATCTGGCCTGGGCGCTGTTGCCCTAGTCCCGGGCGCGTTAGTCCCGGTAGCGCTTGGTGAGGTCCTGGTAGGCGTCCACACGCCGGTCGCGCAGATAGGGCCAGATGCGACGCACCTCTTCCGAGCGGGCCATGTCCAGGTCGACCAGCAGCGTTTGTTCCTGGTCCCGGTCGGCGCGTGCCAGGTATTCGCCCTGGGGCCCGCAAACGAAGCTGTTGCCCCAGAAGTCGATGCCGCCATTGCCGTCCGGGCCGGGTTCGAAGCCGGTGCGGTTGGCGACCAGCACCGGCAGGCCGTTGGCCACCGCATGGGCGCGCTGCACGGTGATCCAGGCGTCCAGCTGACGGCTCTGTTCTTCCGGGTCGTCGGTGCGGTCCCAGCCGATGGCGGTGGGGTAGAGCAGCAGGTCGGCTCCGGCCAGTGCCATCAGGCGGGCGGCCTCCGGGTACCACTGATCCCAGCACACCAGCAGCCCCAGCTTGCCGACGCTGGTGCGGATCGGCGTGAACCCGGAATGGCCGGCGTTGAAGGTGGCGTCGCCGGGGGTGAAATAAAACTTCTCATAGAAGCCCGGGTCGTCGGGAATGTGCATCTTGCGGTACAGGCCGGCGAGGTGGCCGTCGCTTTCCAGCACCACCGCGGTGTTGTGGTAGAGGCCGGTGGCGCGCTTTTCAAACAGGCTGGCGACAATCACCACCTGCAGTTCCCGGGCGAGCGCCCCGAGAACGTCGGTGCTGGGGCCGGGCACCGGCTCCGCCAGGTCGAACATGGCGGTGTCTTCGCTCTGGCAGAAATACAGGCTGCGGTGCAGCTCCTGGAGCATCACCAGCTGGGCCCCCTGGGCGGCGGCCTCGCGGATCTTGTCCATGGAACGGGCCAGGTTGGCGTCCAGGTCCGCGGTGTTCTGTTGCTGTATCACGGCAACGCGCATGTGGGTTTCTTCCGGTGCGGAGGTGAAAAGGTCTGCGTTTGCAAAGAGGATAGCAGCTTCCGGCTCAGGCCAGCACGCCCTCGGGCAGCTGCATGGTAATGCAATGCAGGCTGCCGCCCTGTTCGATCAGCGGCCGGCAGGGGATGCCCTGCACCTGGCGGTCGCCGGCCACGGCGGCGAAGGCCTTCAGGGCGGCGTCATCGGTGTCGCAATCGTACAGCGGCACCAGAATCTTGCGGTTGGTGATCAGGAAGTTGGCGTAGGTGGCCGGCAGCCGCTCGCCGTCGTCGTTGTGCTGGGCGCGGGCCATGGGCAACGGCACCAGGGTGAGGCCCTCGCGGTCGGCCAGCTCGCGCAATTGCGCCGCCATCGCCGAGAGCGCCGGGTAATGGCTGTCGTCCGGGTCGTCGCAGTGCACATAGGCAACGGTGGTGGGGTTCACGAAGCGGGCCAGGGTGTCCACATGGGCGTCGGTGTCGTCACCCTCCAGATGGCCGTGGTCCAGCCACCAAATGCGGTTCACACCCAGGGATTCGCGCAGTCGGGTTTCCAGGGCCGCTTCGTCCAGTGCCGGGTTGCGGTTGGGGTTGCGCAGGCAGGCCCGGGTGGTGAGCAGCGTGCCGTGGCCGTCGGTATCAATGGCGCCGCCTTCGAGAACCAGGTCCTGCGTATGCAGGGCCACGCGCCAGGGCAGGGCGCGGTTGAGCCGGTCGTCGAGGGTGGCTTCGAATTTGCCGCCCCAGCCGGTGAAGTGGAAATCCAGCAACGCCGGGGCGCCGTTCTCATGCACGCCGATGGGGCCGAAATCCCGCGCCCAGGTGTCGTTGTAGGCGGCGATGCGGATACGCAGCCGGCGGCTGTCGGCGCCGCTGTCGTCGATCAGGGTGCGGGCGGTTTCCGCCGCTTCGTTGTCGCGGCATACCAGCAGCACCGCTTCATGGTCGAGCAGCGCCTTGATCAGGGCGAGATAGGTGTGGCGAGCCGCCGCCAGCCGGCCGGCCCAGTCGGTATGGTCGTCGGGCCAGGCCAGCAGCACGCCCCACTGCGGGTGCCATTCCGGTAACAGGCGGCGCTCAGCGGGCCGGTGATGCGTCACTGTCTTCGTCTTCCTGGGGGTCGTCCACGACAATGCGGCCGGTGGCCGGATCAAACCGGAAACGCCCTTCGTCCGAGGCGCCGTCATCGGTGTTTTCCCGTGCATCCCGCTCGGTGTCCTCTTCGCTCCGCTCTTCGGAGCCCTCCGCGTTGGCGCGCACCGCCGTGCTGCCCGGCGCGGAATCGGATTCGGTGCTGGTTTCGTCGTCCTCTTCCTCTTTATTGCGGGGCGGCTCGAAGGTTTCCACTTCGATATTGGTTTCCTGCTCTTCCTTTTCCGTCGGCGGCTCCTCGCCGTTGGCCGGTGAGACCCCCACCTCCGCTTCCAGGGTGGAATGCGTTTGCGGCTGTTCGCCCGGCGCGCCGCCGGCCGGCGACGGCTCCGCCGCCGGCGCGCGTTGCTTTTCGCGCACGCTGTGCAGGGTGGTGTCGTTTTCGAAATAGACGCTGAAGCCGTCGTAGTCCCAGCGGGTGATCGGCGGCTGCCCCACCGCCGGCCGGGTATGCCGGGGCTGACCGAACTGGGCGCGCACCTCGGCCTTGCTCATGCCGCGCCCGGGCACGTCGCCATCCGATGCGGCCAGCACCGTGGCCGGCCAGCACACCGCGGTCGCCATTGCCAACGCCTTGAATATCTTGCCCATTACCTCTTCCCCCTTGGATAAGCCGGTACTGATAGTACGGACAGCGTGAACCTCTGTTCAAGTAAAACGGTGTTTAGCCCGCTCCGCGCCGCCGCCGGCTTTAGCGATTATTGTTGAGCCGGAATTGAATCAAATCGCGGTTCCGCGGTCGCGGATAGTGGTCACAAAGCGACTGGCACAGGCCGCCGTTTTAGTGCTTAAATGCGCGCCATGTTTCGACCCTTTGCCCTGTTCGTGGGTCTGCGCTACACCGGCGCCCGGGCCCGCAATAGTTTTATCTCCGTGATCACCCTGATCTCCGCGCTCGGGCTGATGCTCGGCGTCGCCGTTTTGATTACCGTGCTGTCGGTGATGAACGGCTTCGACCGGGAACTTCAGACCCGCATCCTGGGGATGGTCACCCATTTGTCCGTGCACGGCCGCGAGCCGGTGACCGACTGGCAGGCGCTGGCCGATCAGGTGCGCGACTACCCGGGCGTGGAAGCGGCGGCGCCGTTCATCAAGCTCGAGGGCATGCTCACCTACCAGGGCAACGTGGCCGGGGTGTTGGTCAACGGCATTGAGCCGGAGGCGGAGAAGGACGTGTCCATTGTCGATGAGATGATGTGGGACGGTGATCTTCAAGCCCTGCAGCCCGGAGAGTTCGGTATCGTGCTGGGCTACGCGCTGGCCCGCAAGCTGGGCGCGGAAACCGGTGACAAGATCACCCTGGTGCTGCCGGAGGCGAGCGTCTCGCCGGCGGGGGTGATGCCGCGTTTCAAACGCTTCACCGTGGTTGGACAATTCCGGGCCCGGGCCGAGGTCGATGGCCTGTACGCCTATGTGGCCAACGAAGACGCCGCCCGACTGGAGCGACAGGCGGGCACGGTGGAAGGCATCCATCTGCGCCTCACCGATCTGTTCGCCGCGCCGGAAATCGGCTGGCAACTGCAGCAGGCGCTGGGCCCGGATTACTACACCAGCGACTGGACCCGCAGCCACGGCAACCTGTTCCAGGCCATCAAGATGGAAAAGAGCATGATGACGCTGTTGCTCAGCTTCATTGTCGCGGTGGCCGCGTTCAATATTATTTCCAGCCAGGTGATGCTGGTTACCGAGAAGCGCGGCAACATCGCCGTGTTGCGCACCCTGGGCGCCTCGCCCGGCACCATCATGCGCATCTTCATGGTCCAGGGCACGGTGATCGGCCTGGCCGGCACCTTCCTGGGCACGGTGCTCGGGGTGCTGCTGGCGACCAACGTGAGCGAGGTGGCGGCCTGGGTGGAGACCACCTTCAACACCCGTCTGTTCGATGCCTATTTCGTTAATTACCTGCCGTCGCAATTGAAGTGGAGCGACGTCAGCGCGATTGTCGGCATCGCCATGTTGATCAGTTTCTCGGCCACGCTGTATCCGTCCTGGCGTGCCAGCCGGGTGCGACCCGCGGAGGCCCTGCGCTATGAGTGACGCTGAACACGCCGACCCGGTCCTGGCGGCCCGTGGTCTGATCAAGCGCTACCCGGAAGGCCGGGGCGAGCTGCAGGTGCTCAATGGGGTGGAGCTGACCATCCGCCGGGGCGATATCGCCGCGATTATCGGCACCTCCGGGTCCGGTAAATCGACGCTGCTCAATCTGCTCGGTGGGCTGGACGTGCCCAGCGAGGGCAGCGTGGAAATCGGCGGCCAGCCGTTGGCCGGTCTCAACGACCGGGCGCTGGGCCGCCTGCGCAATCACTATCTTGGCTTTGTCTATCAGTTCCACCATCTGCTGCCGGAGTTCACCGCCCGGGAGAATGTGGCCATGCCGTTACTGATCCGTGGCCTGAAGCCGGCGCAAGCCGCGCAAAGGGCCGAGCGGTTGCTGGATCAGGTGGGCCTGGCGCCGCGCGCCGAGCATAAACCCGCCCAGCTGAGCGGCGGCGAGCGGCAACGGGTGGCGATTGCCCGGGCACTGGTGACCGACCCGGCGCTGGTGATGGCCGACGAACCCACCGGCAACCTGGACGAGCGCACCGCCGACCAAGTGCAGGACTTGATGCTGGAACTCAACCAGCGTCTGGGCACCGCCTTTCTGGTGGTCACCCACGACCATCACTTCGCCGGCCGTTGCCAGAGCCGCCACGAGCTGCACGACGGTCTGCTGCGACCGGTGGCCTGAGCCGCCGTCGCACAACACTTTCGCACAATACTTTCCGCTTTTTCCTTCCCGGGTTATCGCCGCTGGCTGACAGGCCAACGGTGCCGTCGACGTTAGGCTATGAGAATCGGAAGGCTATTGATGCCGTTGCCGGCGGCGGGCGCGAAGATTCCAGCTGCGCACCACCGCCAGCCGCCAGAACAGCTTGACGGTGAAATAGGAGGCCAGGCCGGCGATCAGCGCGCAGGCCATAGAGCCCACCCACAGCGGCACCAGCTGCTCCACGAACCAGGCGACATTGATGCCGTGCGGGGAACTGGGCGTCATGCCGATCATCCAGGCGCCCACCCGGTAGGTGAAATAAAAGATCGGCACATAGGTGACCGGGTTGGAGATCCACACCAGCATCACCGAAAGCGGCAGGTTGCAATGGAAGCGCACCGCCAGCAAAGCGGCCAGGCCCATTTGCAGGGGAATCGGCAACAGCCCGGTGAACACCCCGATAAAGGCGGCGCCGGCCAGTGAATGCCGGTTTATGTGCCAGAGGTTGGGGTCCGACAATACCTCTCCCAGGAAGCTCAGGGATTTATGTCCTTTGAGGCGATCCGGCGAGGGCAGGTATTTGCGGAACAAATGTTTGGGCATGTGAAACTGCAAGGTCCCTGGAAGACGGGCGCTATTATGCCGACCCGGGCGGCGTACGCCTACATCGACCTGTGGTGACGCCGCGCCGTTACATGGAAGCGTGATCATAACAACCCGGTGAGCAAGGATGCGATACTGGTTTTCCCCTGTCGCCATGATCGTGGCGGTCTGGAGCGGCGTTTGGTGGCCCCTGGCGGTGCTAGCGGCGCCGGCACTGGCGGTTCCGCGCGTCCGCTGGTTTTGCCTGCTGCTGGCGTTGTCCTGGGTCCACGGGCTGGTGGCCCTGGAGCGCGGGCTGGACCGCCGGCTGCCGGAGCACCTTAACGGCACCACCCTGACCGTGGAGGCCCGGGTGGTGGGGCTGCCGGTTACTGATACGCGCCCCCGTTTCGGGCGGATGTCCCGTCGTCAGCGGATGATTCTGGACCTGCGCCTGGCCATCGACGAGCGGCCCTGGCCGGGCCGTCACCGGGTTCGAGTCACGGCCTGGGCGCCGCTGCCGGCGCTTAACGCCGGCGACCGTCTGCGCGGCAAGGTGCGTCTTTTCTTTCCCCACGGCTGGTACAACCAGACCGGGCCGGACCGCGCCCGTTTCGATCTCGCTAACCGCATTGACGCCCGAGGCGTGCTCACGGCGGTGACCCGCCAGCGGGCCCGGCCGGCCAGCCTGGACGCGCACCGCGCCCGGCTGTCCCGCCGCGTCCGCGAGCAATTGTCCCTGAGCCCCTTCGCCGCCGCCGTGATTCCGGCCCTGGTCACCGGCGACCGCCGCGGCCTGGATCCGCCGCTGTGGCGGCTGTTCCGCGATCTTGGCACCGCCCACCTGCTGGCGATTTCGGGCCTGCATTTGACGCTGGTCACTGGCTTGCTCTGGGGGCTGGGGCGTTGGCTGCTGGCGCCGCTGCTGTGGCTGGTGTGCCCGCCGGCGCGGCGTTTCAGCCTGCAGCAATGGGCCTGGGGGCCGGCGCTGGCCGGGGCGCTCGGCTACGCGGCGCTGGCCGGCTTCGCGCTGCCCACCCAGCGCGCTTTGATCATGGTGGCGGTGCTCGCCGCCTGCCGGCTGTGCCGGGCCCGACCGCAGGCCGGGGCGGTGCTGGGGCTGGCCCTGTTGACGGTGCTGCTGCTGCAACCGCTGGCGGCGTTGTCCGCCGGGCTGTGGTTGTCGTTCACGGCGGTGGCGGTGATTCTGCTGTTGATCGACGGTAGCCGTTTGCCGGTGATGATCAGTTTGCCGCTCGTGATGGCGGTGCTGGGCGCCTGGTTGTTCGATGCCTGGGCCTGGCTCAGCCCGCTGGCCAATCTGTTGCTTGTGCCGCTGTTCAGCCTTTTGGTGGTGCCCGCGGCGCTGCTCGGCGTGGCGTTGGACGCCCCCGCCATCCTGCTGGCCGCCGCCACCGGCGTGGAGGCCTCGGTGCTCCTGATGGAGTGCCTGCACGGGTGGCCGTCGCCGGCTCTGCCGCCGGCGCCCGGTTGGGCCGGTTTGGCGTTGTTGGTGTCGGCGCTGCTGGGGTTATTGCCGGCCTGGCCCTGGCCGCGCTGGTTGTTGCTGCTGGGGTTGCTGCCCTGGTGGTTGCCGGGCGACGAGCCGCCAGCCCGGGGTCAGCTGGATCTGATCGTGTTTGAAGTGGGGCAGGGGCAGGCGCTGGCGCTGCGTACCCAGCACCATCTGGTGCTCTACGATCTGGGGCCGGGCTGGTCCGGCGGATCGGCGGCGAAAAGCGTGTTGCTGCCCTGGCTGCGCCGCCATGGGCTGACCCCGGACATCACCATTGTCAGCCATGGCGATGGCGACCACGCCGGCGGCCTGGCGGATCTGCAGCGCACCGGGCGCCTGCTGAGCGGCGAGCCGGACCGCGTGGACGGCTCACAGCCGTGCCGGGCCGGCCAGCAATGGCGGTTCGACGGGGTGCGCTTCGAGGTCCTGTGGCCGCCGCCGGACGGGGATTACCAGGGCAACGCCGCCAGTTGCGTGCTGCGAGTGGAGGCCTTCGGCGCCAGCGTCTTGCTGACCGGCGATATCCCTAAACAGGTGGAATACCGGCTGCTGGGACGCGTGGCGCCGGTGACCGTGCTGCAGCTCGCCCATCACGGCAGTGGCTCGTCGTCCTCCAGCGCCTGGTTGCGCGCTGTGTCGCCGCGCTGGGCGGTGGCTTCGATGGGTTACGCCAACCGCTTCAATCATCCCGACCCGGACGTGGTGGACCGGTTGGACGCGGCCGGCGTCACGCTTCTGCGCACCGACCGGACCGGCATGATTGTGTTTCGCCTGGGCGGCCCTGATAATGCCGCGCTTATAACAAAGTGGCGCCGGGCCCATGGTCGGCCCTGGCACCGCGAGCCGGAACCGTGAAAAGGGGATCGCAACGTGCAGGATCTTGTGCAGTCCGGGGGCTGGATGATGCTCCCGATCCTGATCAGCTCGGTGGTGGCGCTGGCCATCGTCGGTGAGCGCTTCTGGACTCTGCGTCCGAGCAAGCTGACGCCGCCGGGTACCTTGCCGCAGGTGCGCGGCTGGCTGAAAAAAGGCCAGTTGAACGCCCAGCGGCTCAAGACGCTGCGCGAGGAGTCGCCGTTGGGGCGGATTCTCGCCACCGGGCTGGCCAATGCCCGCCACGGCCGGGACATCATGAAGGAGAGCATCCAGGAGGAGGCCACCGGGGTGGTCCACGACCTGGAGAAGTACCTCTCCACGCTCGGGTCGATCGCCGCCATCGCGCCGCTGCTCGGCCTGCTGGGCACGGTGATCGGTATGATCGACGTGTTCGCCGCGATCATGATGCACGGCACCGGCGACGCGGCGCAGCTGGCCGGGGGGATCTCCCAGGCGCTGCTGACCACCGCCGCCGGTTTGGTGGTGGCGATTCCGGCGATTTTCTTCCATCGCTTTTTCGTGCGCCGGGTGGAAGAAATCACCGTGGGCATGGAGCAGAGCGCCGTGCACCTGGTGGACCTGGTCCATGGGGAGCGGGAGGCGACACCAGGACAGACTCCTGGAGAGAAGACGTGAAGTTCCCGCGCCCGCGCCAGGAAGAGATCAGCGTCAACCTGACGCCGCTGATCGATGTGGTGTTCCTGCTGCTGATTTTCTTCATGGTCTCCACCACCTTCACCCGTGAGACCCAGCTTTCGCTTACCCTGCCGGAAGCCCAGGGCATGCCGCCGGAAAGCCCGGCGCAGGCGGTGGAGGTACTGGTTTCGCCGCTCGGCGAGTACCTGATCAACGGTGAAAAGCTCACCGACAACAGTGAAGCGGGCCTGCGTTCGGCCCTGCTACGGTTGGGGCAGGACAAAGCCGCCTTGCCAATGATCATCACCGCCGACGCCAACGCCAGCTATCAGGCGGTGGTGCGGGTGATGGATGTGGCCGGGCAGCTGGGCTTTGATAAGCTGTCACTGACCACCCGTGAAGCCGACGAAGAGGGCCAATGAGCCAACAACCCGATGACGCCTGGCAGACCTACAAACGTCTGCTGTCGTATGTACGACCCCATGCCCTGATCCTGTTCGCCAGTTTCATCGGCTACGCGATCTACGCCGCTACCCAGGCCGGCGCGGCGCAACTGGCGGGCTACCTGGGTGAAACCGTGGTCAACCCGGAACCGCGCCGGGTAATCATCGTCTCCATCGCGCCGTTTTTTATCGCCTTGGCGCAGGGGATCGGCCAGTTCATGGGCAGCTACTCGATGACCTGGGTAGCGCAGGAAATCGTCTACCGGCTGCGCAACGACGTGTTCGGTCATGTGCTGCGTTTGCCGCAGTCGGAATACAACAACAACGCCTCCGGGCGCATCATGTCGAAGATCATCTTCGACGCCCAGCAGATCACCAGCGCCGGCACCGACGCGCTGATCGTGATGTTGCGCGAAGGCCTTACCGTGATCGGGCTGCTCACCTTCCTGCTCTATCAGAATTGGAAACTGACGCTGATTCTGCTGATCGCCGCACCCCTGGTGGGTCTGGTGGTGAACCTCACCAGTAAGCGCTTCCGACACATCAGCCGCCGCATCCAGGGCTCCATGGGCAACATCACCCAGTTCCTCGGTGAAGCCATCGAGGGCAACCAGGCGGTGAAGATTTTCGGTGGCCAGAAGCTGGAGGCGGACCGCTTCCATTCGGTGAGCCGCCGTTTTTCGCGCCAGAACACCAAGCTCAACGCCAGCAAAATCGGGTCCACGGTGATCGTGCAGCTGTTCGTCTCGCTGGCGATCGGCGCGGTCACCTATCTGTACATCACGATGATGGGCGAAAACCTCACCGTCGGCGGGTTCCTGTCTTACATCGCCGCCGCCGGGATGATCCAGAAACCGCTCAAGCAGCTCACCGACGTCAACGTGAAAATCCAGCGCGGCGTCACCGGCGCGGCCTCGTTGTTCGAGCTGATGGACCGCCCGGAAGAGCGCGACGAAGGCGACCAGGAGTTACCGCACACCGACGGCAACATCGAGTTCCGCGAGGTCACCTTCGGCTATGACCCGGCGCAGCCGGTGCTGCGTAATCTCAGTCTCAGCGTCAACAGTGGCGAGACCGTGGCGCTGATCGGCCGTTCCGGCGCCGGCAAGAGCACCATTTCGGCGATGCTGCCGCGGTTCTTCGACCCGGACCAGGGCCAGGTGTTGCTCGATGGCGTGCCGCTTCCGGACTACAAGCTGGCCCATCTGCGCCGTCAGATCGCCATGGTCAGCCAGAAGGTGGTGCTGTTTAACGACACCGTGCGCCATAACATCGCCTACGGCGAGATGCGCGACGCCGACGACGCCCAGGTGGAACAGGCCGCGCGCAACGCCTACGCCTGGGACTTCATTCAGGGCCTGGAGCACGGCCTCGACACGGAAGTGGGCCAGGACGGCGCCCAGCTTTCCGGCGGCCAGCGTCAGCGCATCGCGATCGCACGGGCGCTGCTCAAGGACGCCCCGATCCTGATTCTCGACGAGGCCACCAGCGCCCTGGACACGGAATCGGAACACCACATTCAGCAGGCGCTGGAGCGCCTGATGGAAGGGCGCACCACCCTGGTGATCGCCCACCGCCTGTCCACCATCGAAAAAGCGGACCGCATCCTGGTGCTGGACCAGGGGCAGTTGGTCGAGCAGGGCACTCATACCGAATTGTTGGAAAAGAATGGACTCTACACCCAGCTCTACAAAATGGATTTCGCCGACAACGGCCATGGTTGATTGGCGCCGCCGCGTAGAGCGCGGCTGGTACGAAGGCAGTGCCTGGCTGACGCCGCTGCGCCCGCTGGGCTGGCTGGTGGGGCGCGTGGCCGGGCGCCGGCTGCGCCGTTTCCGGGACCGTGCCGAGCGGCCGCCGGTGCCGGTGCTGGTGGTCGGCAACGTGGCGGTGGGCGGCACCGGCAAAACGCCGCTGGTGATCGCTCTGGCCGAGCGCGCCCGCCAGCGGGGCCTGAACCCGGTGGTGATTTCGCGGGGCTACGGCGGCCAGTCGGACGCCTGGCCGCGCGTCGTGGCGTTGGACGACGACCCTCGGGAAGTGGGTGACGAGCCGCTGCTGATCGCCCGCCGCGCGGCGGTGCCGGTGGTGCTTGATCCACACCGTGACCGGGCTCTGCAACGCGCGATAACGGAATTCCATCCCGATCTGGTGATCAGCGACGATGGCCTGCAGCACTACGCTTTGCCGCGCTCCAGTGAGGTGGTCGTGATCGACGCCCGCCGTGGCCTCGGCAACCAGCGCTGCCTGCCGGCCGGTCCGCTGCGCGAGCCGGCGTCCCGGCTTTCCCGGGTGGACTTCCTGGTCGCCAACGGCGGCGCCTGGCCCGGCGCCACCACCATGCATCTGGTGCCCGGTGATCTGGTACGGCTATGCGATGGCGAGACCCTGGACGCCGCCCGCTTCCGCGAGCGGTACGGGGCGGTACACGGTGTCGCCGGCATCGGCAATCCGGACCGGTTTTTCCGCACCCTGGCGGTACTGGGCCTGGCGGTCACCCCGCACGCCTTTGCCGACCATCATGCTTTCACCGCCGAGGATCTGGACTTCGCCGATGGCCGGCCGGTGATCATGACCGAGAAAGATGCGGTAAAATGCCGTGGTTTCGACGATCCGCGCCTGTGGATGCTGCCGGTGCACGCCAGTTTGCCGCCGGCCACTCTGGACGCCATGATTGATCGTGCATTGCAACCGCAGCCTCTGTAAGGACAGTTATGAGTTTCTATGTGGTAGTGCCGGCCCGGTACGCGTCCTCGCGTCTGCCGGGCAAACCGCTGGCGGACCTGGCCGGCCGGCCGATGGTGGCCCGGGTGGCGGAACGTTGCGCCAAGAGCGGCGCCACCCGGGTACTGGTGGCCACCGACGACGAACGGGTCCGCGATGCCGTGGGCGACCAGTGCGAGGTGGTGATGACCCGCGCCGATCATCCCTCCGGTACCGACCGGCTGCAGGAAGTGGCGGAGCAGTTGGGCCTGGCCGACGACGACATCGTGGTCAATGTGCAGGGCGACGAGCCGCTGATCCCCCCCGCCGTGATCGACCAGGTGGC
The DNA here is from genome assembly GCA_002389055.1 of Alcanivorax sp. UBA4485. GTDB lineage: Bacteria > Pseudomonadota > Gammaproteobacteria > Pseudomonadales > Alcanivoracaceae > Alloalcanivorax. Next base: position 10,364 of record DGNT01000193.1, on the reverse strand, counting down.
GGCGAACCTGGCCGCCCATCCGGAGTGCCGCATGGCCACCCTGTGCGAGCCCATTGAGCGCGGCATTGACCTGTTCAACCCCAACATCTGCAAAGTGGTGTTTGACGCCAATGGGCGCGCCCTGTATTTCTCGCGGGCGCCGATCCCCTGGCATCGCGATGCCTTCAGCCAGCAACCGAACCCGCACGATATTGTTATGGACCCGGGCTACTGGTGGCGTCATATCGGTATCTATGCCTATCGGGTCGGCTTTCTGCACCAGTTCGTGAGCTGGGAGCCAGCCTCCATGGAAATGCACGAATCCCTGGAGCAGTTGCGGGCCCTGGCCAACGGCGTGGCCATCCATGTGGCACCGGCCCAGGAGCCGGTGCCCGGCGGGGTCGACACGGATATGGATCTGCAGCGCATGCGTCGCCATTTGCGGGCGGAGGAAGAGCGGGAATGAAGTCGCTGTCGATACTGTTTGTTTGCCTGGGAAACATCTGCCGCTCGCCCACCGCCGAGGCGGTGTTCCGCCAACGGGTGCGGGACGCCGGCCTGAGCGACCCGCTTCGCATTGAAAGCGCCGGCACCGGCGACTGGCACATCGGCCGGCCGCCGGACCAGCGCGCCAGCGCCGCCGCCGCCGAGCGCGGCTACCCCATGGACGATCTGCGCGCGCGCCAGGTGAGCGCTGACGACTTCCGCCACTTCGATTACATCCTGGCCATGGACAACAGCAACCTGGCCGACCTGCGCGCCCTGGATCCGGGGCCGGGCATCGCCCGCGAGGGTCTGGTGCTGGCCCGTTTCCTCGACGTGCTCGGCGAGGACGGCCCCGGTGAAGTGCCGGACCCCTACTATGGCGACGAGGACGGCTTTGGGCATGTGCTCAACCTGGTGGAACGCGCCAGCGACCTGTGGCTGGCGCGGCTGCGGGAACGCCTGTGATCGAGCATGACGCCGACCTGAGCGGCGCCAACACCCTGGCGCTGCCGGCCCGCGCGGAGCGGCTGGCGCGCCCGGTGGATGTGACCGCGCTGGGCGAGTTGCTGGCCGGGCGCGACCCGGCCGAGCCGCTCTACGTGCTCGGCGAAGGCAGCAACGTGGTGCTGCGCGGCGACCTGCCCGGACTCACGGTGATCCCGGCGTTTGATGAGATCGACTATCTGGACGAGACCGCGGATCAGGTGCGGGTGCGCGTGGGCGCGGGGGTCGTCTGGGACCGCCTGGTGGCGGACTCCGTGGCGCGCGGTTGGGGCGGCCTGGAAAACCTGTCCCTGATTCCCGGCACCGCCGGCGCCGCCCCGTTCCAGAACATCGGCGCCTACGGCGTGGAGCTGGCCGATTGCCTGGAAAGCGTGGACACCGTGGCGGTGGCCGACGGCCGGGCAGGGCGCTTCCACGCCGACCAGTGCGAATTCGACTACCGCGACAGCCTGTTCAAGAGCCGCCGGCGGGGCGAATTCATTATCACCGGCATCACGCTACGGCTGCACCGCCACGGCGCCCGCCGGGTGGACTACGGCGGTTTGGCGGAGCGCTTCGCCGGCCAGGATCCGCGCGCCCTGGCTCCGGCGACGGTGCGGGCGGCGGTGATCGAGCTGCGGCAAAGCAAGCTGCCCGACCCCGGGGTGCTGCCCAACGCCGGCAGTTTCTTCAAGAATCCGGTGGTGAGCCTGGCACAGCTGGAACGGCTGAACGCCCGCTACCCACGGTTGGTGTCCTTCCCGCACCCGGATGGGGCCAAGCTGGCCGCCGGCTGGCTGATCGAGCACGCCGGCTGGAAGGGGCGCCGGCTCGGGCCGGTGGGCATGCATCGGGACCAGGCCCTGGTGCTGGTCAACCATGGCGGCGCCCGCGCCGCCGACGTGCTGGCCCTGGCCGCGGCGGTGCGCGAGGACGTTCTCGCCCGTTTCGGCGTGGCGCTGGAGCAAGAGCCGGTGGCGTTGCCCTGACGCAGACCCGCCATCGTGTAAGCTTTGTCTTTTCGCGCCCGCGGCCAGTGGTTCTCGCGGTGCGCGCCTGTTAGCCTGAACCGGCCTCGCCGCTGCGGCGGAACCGATAAGAAATCAGGATTGTTCTCCGTTGATGCCACCCCTCGCTGACCCTGGGTTCGCGGCCCGTGCTGTCGCCTTTTTCGTGCTGCTGCTGGTGCTGGCCGCCTGTGCCGGGCCGCCGCCATCGTCATTGCCGCCGGTGACCACGCCGGAGCTGTTTTCCCGTTCCGGCGAGGCCGCCGCTCCTCAGCAATGGTGGGTGGCCTTCGACGATGCCTCCCTCAATCGTCTGGTGGACCGGGCGTTGGGTGCCAATCTGGATTTGCAGGCCGCCTACGAGCGCCTCAACCAGGCCCGCGCGGTGCGCGAACGCCAGGAAGCGGGTCTGTTCCCCAGCCTGGAGGCGCGCGCCGGCGCCGAGCGCCGCGACGACGGCGACAGTGAAACCGATCTGTTCAGCGCCGGGCTGGCCGCCGAGTACGAGCTGGATCTGTGGGGCCGGGTGCGCGCCCAGGCCGACGCCGAAGCCTTCCGCGTGGCGGCCAGCGGCGCCGACTACCAGGCCGCCGCGCTGTCCCTGGCCGCCGAAGTGGCCAACACCTGGTTCCAATTGCTCACCCAGCGCACCCAGCGGGAACTGGCCCGCGCCCAACTGGACACTAACCGGGACGTGCTGTCGCTGATCCGTGCCCGCTTCGGCATCGGCGAGAGCGCCAGCGCCGACGTGCTGCGCCAGGGCCAGCTGGTGGAGGCGTCCCGGGAACAGCTGCTCACCGTGCAGGCCCGCATCCGGGTCCTCGAGCATCAATTGGCGGTCCTGCTGGGCGAGCCGCCCAACGGCGTGGCGTTGCCCGGCGGCGGCACCTTACCGGCGTTGCCGCCGCTGCCGGCTACCGGGGTGCCGGCGGAACTGGTGCGCCGGCGGCCGGATCTGCGCCGTGCCTATTACCAATTGCAGGCGGCGGACGCGGACTTGGCGTCGGCGGTGGCCGAGCGTTTCCCCCGTTTGACTCTGTCCGCGTCGCTGAGCAATGAAACCACCGACAGCGAAGCCCTGTTTGACGACTGGCTGGCCACGCTGGCGGGTAATCTGGTGCTGCCGTTGATCGACGGCGGCCAGCGCCGCGCCGAGGCGCGCCGCTTCCGCTCGCTGCGAGAGCAGCGGCTGTACGAGTACGGCCAGGCGGCGCTGGTGGCGTTCCAGGACGTGGAGGACGCCCTGGTCCAGGAGCGCCAGCAGGCGCGCCGCATGGACAGTCTGCGCCGGCAGTTGGAACTGGCGGACAGCGCCTACCGGCAATTGCGCATTCAGTACGTTAACGGCGCGGTCGGCTACCTGGAGGTGCTGAGCGCGCTCCAGGAGCGTCAGGAACTGCGCCGTACCCTGATCACCGCCCGCCAGGAACTGCTGGCCTTCCGGGTCGCGCTGTACCGGGCCCTGGCCGGTGGTTTCCCGGTGCCCGAAGAGGAAGAGAGCGCATGAACCACACGCAGGACGATCAGGCGGCGCGTCCGGAAAGCGGACGCGCCGGGCGCGGCAAGACGGCGCTGGTCTCGGTGATGATTCTGCTTGCCGGCGTCGCCCTGATGGTGCTGATCTTCAAAACCGAGCCCACCGCCACGCGCGGCGATGTGGCGCGGGAAACCGCCATGCTGGTGGAGGTGCGCACCGCCGAACGCGGCCGCTTCACCCCGGTGATTGAAGTGATGGGGCAGGTGGTGCCGGCCCGGGAAGTGACCCTGCAGCCCCGCGTCAGCGGCCGTGTCATCGAGCTGGCCGAGGCGTTCGAACCCGGTGGCCGGGTGGCCGAGGGCAGCGCCCTGTTGCGCATCGACCCGGCGGATTACCAGGTGGCGCTGCGGCAACGGCGCAGCGAACTGGCGCAGGCGCGCGCCGATCTGGAACTGGAGCAGGGCCGCCAGGCGGTGGCCGAACAGGATTTCGAATTGCTGGGTGAGGAACTGGACCCGGGCAACCGGGACCTGGTGCTGCGCCAGCCGCAGTTGAAGCAGGCCCGCGCCCGGGTGGATTTCGCCGAGGCGGCCCTGCGTCGCGCCGAGCTGGATCTTCAGCGTACCCGCATCAGCGCGCCCTTCGACGCTCAGATTCTGTCCCGCGACGTGGCCACCGGTTCTCAGGTGGGCAGCGGCGACAGTCTGGCTCGTTTGGTAGCCACCGACCGCTACTGGGTGGCGGCCAGCGTACCGCTGTCGCAACTGCGCTGGTTACGCTTCGCCGAGCAGGGCGCGCCGGTGAGCCTGCGCCACGAGGCCGCCTGGGGGCCGTCACGGAGCCGCCAGGGCCGCCTGCAACGGCTGGTGGGGGAGCTGGATGCCAACGCGCGCCTGGCGCGGGTGCTGGTCAGCGTCGAGGATCCGCTGGCACTGCGGGCGGACGCCGGCACCCCGAGTTTGATGCTTGGCGCTTTCGTGCGCACCGCCATCGAAGGCCGGGCGCTGGACGACGTGGTGCGTCTGGACCGCAATCTGCTGCGCCGCGAGGACACGGTCTGGGTGATGGAAGACGGCGCGCTGGATATCCGCGACGTCACCGTGCTGCTGCGTGATGGCGACTACGCCTATATCAGCGAAGGGCTCGAGCAGGGCGATCAGGTGGTGGCCACCGACCTGGCTACCGTGGTGGACGGCGCCGCCCTGCGTCTCGAGAACGCCGCCGGCGGGGAGCCTCTGGAATGAGCGCCCCGCGCCGCCAGGGCTGGGTGGGCCCGATCGAGTGGATGGCGCGCAACAGTATCGCCGCCAACCTGCTGATGATCCTGCTGCTCGGCGGTGGTCTGTGGATGGCGGTGCAGGTTCAGAAAGAGATTTTCCCGGAAGCCCAGCTCGACATCGTGGAAGTGGAGGTGACCTACCCCGGCGCCGCGCCCGAGGAGGTGGAGCAGGGCGTGCTGATGCCGGTGGAAGAAGCGGTCCAGGGCGTCGAGAGCATCAAGGAAATGATGTCCACCGCCCGCGAAGGCAGCGGCCTGATCCAGTTGGAACTGGTGGCCGGCGCCAACCGCATGCAGGCGCTGCAGGACATCGAGCAAGCGGTGGACCGGGTGCGCACCTTCCCGGATCAGGCGGAAGAGCCGCGCGTGCGCCTGCAGGCGCGCACCCACGACGTGATGGAACTGGTGCTCTACGGCGAGGTGGACATCTGGACCCTGCGCCAGCTCGGTGAGCAGGTGCGCAACCGCCTGCTCAGCGAGTCCGCCGTGACCCGGGCGGACATCAGCGATGTGCCCGATTACCTGACCAGCGTGGAAATTTCCCAGACCACGCTGCGCGAATACAACCTGACCCTGGATCAGGTGGCGTCGATCATCGAGCAATCCAGCCGCGATGTACCCGCCGGCAACCTGGCCACCGACAACGGCGAGATTCTGCTGCGCCTGAAAGAACGCAAGCAGTGGGCCGACGAGTTCTCGCGCATCGTGGTGAGCCGGGCGGATTCCGGCGCGGTGGTGACCCTGGGCGACATCGCCACGGTCCAGGACGGTTTCGAGGACAGCGGCTTTCATTCCCGCTTCAACGGCCAGCCGTCGGTGGAGATCGAGATTTTCCGCACCGGCAGCCAGTCGCCGCTGGACATCGCCGAGGCGGTGGAAGGGGTGATGGCCGAACTCAAGACCACCCTGCCGGACCCGGTGCAAGTGCGCATCGACAGCAATCGCGCCGAGCAGTTTGAAAGCCGCATGGACATGCTATTGAAGAACGGCATCCTGGCGATGGTGATCGTGCTGGTGATTCTCAGCCTGTTCCTGGAGTACCGGCTGGCGTTCTGGATCATGATGGGCATGACCGTGTCCTTCGTCGGCGGGGTGCTGTTCCTGCCGGCCATGGGCGTGAGCGTGAACATGATTTCCATGTTCGGCTTCCTGATGGTGCTGGGCATCGTGGTGGACGACGCCATCGTGGTGGGCGAGAACATCTACGAGTACCGCGAGCAGGGCATGAGCTTCATGGACGCGGCGGTGCAGGGCGCCCGTGATATCGCCGGGCCGGTGACGTTCAGCATTCTCACCAACATCGTTGCCTTCATGCCGCTGCTGTTCATGCCCGGTGTCACCGGCAACTTCTGGTGGCCGCTGGGGGCGGTGGTGATCGTGGTGCTGGCGATCTCGTTGTTCGAAGCCTTGTTCATTCTGCCGGCGCATCTGGCGCACAGCGGCAAGGGCACGGTGACCGTCTACGGGCGTGCCCTGCACCGCGTGCAACGGCGGTTCTCCGGCTATTTCCAGACGCTGGTGGAGCGCGGCTACCGGCCGTTGCTGGATCGGGCGCTGCGTTATCGCTATCTGACCCTGAGCGGCGCGCTGACCCTGATGCTGGTGGTGGGCGCCTACGCCTGGAGCGACCACATGGGCATGATCATGATGCCCGAAGTACCGGCGGACGAAATCGAAGCGGGCATCCGCTTGCCGGTGGGCACCACGCCGCGCCAGGCCGGTGAGCTGGCCCTGGCGCTGACCCGGGAAACCGAGCGGTTGTTCGAGGAAAACGGCCTGGAACGCAACGCCGAGGGCATCAAGACCAATGTGCGCGGCGAGCAGAAAATCGATGTGGAGCTGGTGTTAAAGCCGGAACACGAACGGGACATGACCGTGCAGCAGATCGTCGAGCTGTGGCGTGACCAGATCGGCGACTTCAAGGGCGTCGATCAGATTACCTTCGAGGCGGAGCAGGGCCCAGGCTCCTGGCGTGACGACATCAGCGTGGATCTCAGCCATACCGACATCGACGTGCTCGCCAAGGCCAGCGAGCGGCTGCTCACGGCCATGAAAGGCCTGTCCCAGACCCGCAACGTCAACGACAGCTACACCACCGGCAAGCCGCAGTTCGACGTCAGCCTGACCCCGCAGGCGGACGCCCTGGGCCTGACCGGCGCCGAGGTGGGCCGGCAACTGCGCGATGCGTTTTACGGCGCCATCGCGCTGCGCCAGTTGCGCGGGATCAACGAAAACGAAATCCGCGTGCGGCTGCCGGAAGAAGAGCGCCAGGACCTGCGCTACCTGGACACCTTCGTGGTCCAGCTGCCGGACGGCGGCGAAGTGCCGTTGACCGACGTGGCCCGCGTCACCGTCAGCGAATCGTTCCGCTCCATCGACCGCCGTGACGGGCGCCGGGTGATCACCGTGGGCACCGACGTGCTGCCCAAGAGCGCCACCAGCCAGGTGCTCGCCGTGGTGCGCGACGAGATGCTGCCGCAACTGCGCGCCGACTACCCGGGCCTGACCTGGACCTTCCAGGGCGGTCAGGCGGACATGCGCGAATCCACCTCGGCATTGTGGGGCGGCTTCGCCCTGGCACTGGGGGTGATCTTCGCGTTGCTGGCGGTGGCGTTCGGCAGTTACCTGCAGCCGCTGGTGGTGATGCTGGCGATTCCGTTCGGCGCCGTGGGCGCGGTGCTCGGCCATATGCTGCTGGGTCTGGACCTGTCGCTGGTCAGTTTCATGGGCATCATCGCGCTGGCCGGGGTGGTGGTGAACGATTCGCTGATCATGGTCGACTATGCCAACCGCCAGCGCCACCGCCTGGGCGCCGCCCAGGCGGTCTATGAAGCGGGCCTGCGCCGCTTCCGCCCGATTCTTCTCACCACCCTGACCACCTTCGCGGGGCTGATGCCGATCATTTTCGAGACCTCCCTGCAGGCCGCTTATCTGATCCCCATGGCGGTCTCTCTGGGCTTCGGCATCGTGTTCGCCACCGCGTTGATTCTGTTCGTGGTGCCGTGCCTCTACCTGGCCCTTGACGATCTGATGGGCGCCATTGAGACGCGACGCCGTGCCTTCAAATATTCCGACGTCACCTGAGAAGAGGGTAGGAGCGGGCCTTGTGGGAGCGGGCTGTGGGAGCGGGCCCTGCCCGCGAAAGGGAGCGAAGCTACCGGCAGGATCCCAGAGACCTTGGTTTTTGTTTCCGGTGCTCCGTATCGGAGAC
>DGNT01000193.1:0-2382 GCA_002389055.1 Alcanivorax sp. UBA4485 | reverse complement strand
ACCACCATTGCCCCGCTCACTTAGCAGCGTAACCGCCACGGGTCATAACCACCGCCAGACCCTCAAGGGAGGAGGAGCTTGGAATCTTCCAAGGAGCCCCGGGATCGGGTGTGCCCATCCAGGACCGTCTTTGGCCAGGGATGGCCAAAGTCGAGCCTACAGGGACGTACTCGTGGCGTGTCCTGGATGGGCACACCCGATCCCGGGGCGGGCTCTCTGGAGAGAAAAGTCTCTGGAATCCTGCCGGGTGGCTAAAGCCACCCTTTCGCGGGCGGGGCCCGCTCCCACAGGGCCCTCTCCCATAAAAAAAACCGCCCCGAAGGGCGGTTTTTATTGGTGTGACCGTCGGGTGGACCGATCAGGCACCGGGGTTGCCGTCGCCGGAATTTTCCCGGGCGGCTTGTTCCGCCTGTTGCTGACGGCGGCGCAGGCGTGGGTCATTGCTGGCGCGCCCGGCCGGGCGCTCCGGCGCCACCGGCTTGCTGAATGCCGGGGTGCCCGGCTGTTCGGCTTCGCCGGTCTCCGCCTCGGCCGACGCTTGCTCGGCCGGCGCGGGGCTGGCGGCCGGTTTGCGCTCCGGCTGCGGTACCGGCTGGCCCGGCGTGCGGTCGCGCGGGTCGTTGCCGGCACGAGAGACCTGATCCGCCGCCGTTGACGGCGCCTGAGGCTCCGGCTTGGGCGAAGGTTCTTCCGTCTTCGCCGCGGGCGTCTCAGCCTCGGCTGACGGCTCTTCCGCTTTGGCTGAAGGTTCTTCTGCTTTGGCTGATGGCTCTTCTACCGTCGCTGATGGCTCTTCAGCCTTCGCTGACGGCGCCTCTGCCTGAGCTGAAGGTGCCTCTTTGGCCGGGGTTTCTTCTGCTTTCGCTGAAGGCTCGTCTACTTTGGCTGAAGGCTCTTCTGGCTTGGCTGAAGGCTCTTCTGCTTTGGCTGCGGGCTCTTCCGCCTTGGCTGCGGGCTCTTCTACCTTCGCTGAGGGCTCTTCTGACTTGGCTGAGGGCTCCTCCACCTTGGCTGAGGGCTCTTCTACCTTGGCTGAGGGCTCTTCCGGCTTAGCCGAAGGTGCTTCCTGCCTGGCGGGCTCCTGCGCTTTTGCTGCAGGGGCTTCGGCGGAAGGCGCAGGCGCAGTTTCGCTGGTAGTGGCCTTGGGCTTTTCCCCGGTATCCGCGGAGGCCTGATACGCCTGCGGCGCTTCCTTCACCTGAGCCGGCGGTTGCTCCTGCCCGGGCTGGTCGGCTTGCGGTGCGGAGGGCTTTTCAGCCTTGGCGGCGGGCTCTTCCGTGCTGGTTGCCGGCTTTTCCTGCTGGCGGGCGGCGGCGGCCTGGGGCGCCTGGGCCTCGGCCGCCTGTTCGGCGTCCGGCTTGGCGTCGGCGGTTTGCGGCTCGCCGTTCTCTTCGGCGGGCACCAGTTTGGCCTTGGGCGGACGGCTGTCACCGCGTTCCTGATCACGGCCGGGGGTGTTGTCCTCGGACGTCATGCGCGGGGGCGGGCCACCGGCGGTGGTCGGGTCGTCGCTCTGGGCAGCGTTATCCTGGGCCGCTTTGTCCTGGGCGCCGGGACGCTGACGCTCGCGCAGGGGGCGGTCGTCCTTGCTGTCGGTACGGCGCTGGGCCTTGGGGCCGTCGTCCTTGCGCGGGCCTTTGCCGGCGCCGCCTTTGGGCTCGCCCTTGTTGTCCTGTTTGGCGTCCTGTTTGGACTCCGGCTTGCCGGTGTCGGCGCTTTTCTGGTCGTCGCCACGGTTGTCGGCACCACGGTTGTCGCCGTTGCGGTTATCGCCGCCCCGGTTGCCGCCACGGCCGCCACGACGGTTGCGTCCGCCACGGCGGTTGCCGCCTTCGCTTCTGCCGTCCTGGTTGTCGTCCTTGCGGTTCTCTCCACGGTTATCGTTGCCGCGGTTATCATTGCCACGGCTATCGCCACCGCGACCGTCGCCGCCACGGTTGTCACCGTCGGCGTTACGGTTGCGGTTGCCGCCGTTGCGGCGTCCGCCACGACGGTTGTCGCCGCCGCGGTTGTTGTTGCCCCGGGCGTCGTTTTTGCCGTCGCGGTTCTGGCGGTTACCGGCTTGTCCGTCGCGCTTGCCGTCACGCTGTTGCTTGTCGTCCTCGGAGGCGCTGAACAGCGCTGCCAGCCAGGTGAAGAAACGGGCCAGCAGGCCCGGCTCCAGCGGCGGCTTCGGCGCGCTGGCGGGCTTCTTGGAGGGCGCCTTGGCGGCGGCTTCCGGTTTCGGTTCCGGCTGCGGCTTGGGCGGCGGCGGCGCGGTGTCCGGCGCCACCAGCTTCACCGCCGGCTCCTGGGTTTTGATTTCAGTGTCCTGGGCGGACAGGGTGGCCGGGTCCTGCTGGCCTTCCAGCAGTTCCAGTTCGTGGCTCACCTGGGCCTTGG
>DGNT01000214.1 GCA_002389055.1 Alcanivorax sp. UBA4485 | reverse complement strand
GGTGCCCTTGAGCACGTCGCCCAGCAGGGTCAGGGCGGCGGCGGGTTTGCCGCCGATGCGCAGCACATTGGTGGCGCCGGGGTTGCTGGACCCCTGGGTGCGCGGGTCCGGATAGCCGAACAGCCGGCACACCAGAATGGCGCTGGAGATCGAACCCAGCAGGTAAGCGGCCGCGCACAAAGGCAGCAACCAGCCCCAGCTTTCCTGTAATGCTATGGTGTCCACCGGCTATAATCCTGTTTTTTCAAAGTCTCGAAACCCCGGGCATTATCAAGGACCAACATGGATATCGTCTATATCAGTGATCTGAAGGTGGACACGGTAATCGGCATTTTCGATTGGGAGCGCCGCATCCGCCAGACCGTGAGCCTGGATCTGGAAATGGCCACCGACATACGCAAGGCCGCCGCCAGCGATCACATTGATGACGCTCTGGACTATAAGAGTATCGGCAAGCGGGTGATTCAGTTCATCGAAGATAGCGACTTCCAGTTGGTGGAAACCCTGGCCGAGCGGGTGGCCGATGTGGTCCGCGAGGAATTCGGGGTGGCCTGGCTGAAGCTGCGCCTGAGCAAGCCCGGCGCCCTGCGCGGGTCGCGGGATGTGGGCGTGATTATCGAACGGGGGGAGCGCACCTGATGACCACGGTATTTCTCAGCCTCGGCTCCAACATCGACCGGCAGCACAACATCGGCTCGGGGCTGGATGATCTCGCCACCGCCTTTGGCGAGCTGCGCTTGAGCCCGGTGTATGAAAGCGAGGCGGTGGGCTTCAAGGGCAGCCCGTTCTTTAATCTGGTGGTGGCGCTGGACACCGATCTGCCGGTGGCGGCACTGGCGGACCGGCTGCGCGATATCGAGCGCGCCCACGGCCGGGTGCGTGGTGAAAAGAAATTCGCCAGCCGGACCCTGGATATCGACATTCTTACCTACGGCGATCTCACCGGCGAGATCGACGGCGTCAGCCTGCCCCGCGACGAAATCCTCAAGCACGCTTTCGTGCTGCGGCCGCTGGCCGATCTGGCGCCGGAAGCCACCCATCCCCAGCTTGGCCGTACCTACGCGGCACTGTTCGATGAATACCGTTTCCCCGAGCAGCGCCTCTGGCAGGTGCCGTTCGTCTGGCCCTGAAGCGGATCAGGCGCCGGGGAAGGAGAGCGAGCGGCCGCCGTCCACGGCCACAATCTGGCCGGTGATGTAGGGCGCTTCCAGGGCCAGCCAGGCCACGGTGGCGGCGATATCGTCGGGATCGCCGGCGCGGCCCAGGGCGGTGGCGTCGAGGATGTCTTGCTGGTTTTCCTGGCCCTGCTCCGGCCACAGAATGGCCCCCGGCGACACGCCGTTGACGCGCACCGCCGGCCCCAGTTCACGGGCCAGGCTCTTGGTCATCATCGCCAGCCCGGCCTTCGCCATGCAGTACAGCGGGTGACCGGCCAGCGGCTTTTCCGCGTAGACGTCGACAATATTCACGATCGCCCCGCCGGACGCCTTGAGATCGCCGGCCAACTGCTGGCTGAGCAGGAAGGGGGCGCGCAGGTTGCTGTGCATCAGCGTGTCCCAGTCGTCGTCGGACGCCTCGCCCAGTGGGGTGGGGTAGAAGCTGGAGGCGTTATTGATCAGCACATCAAGACCGCCGAAGGCGTCGCGGGCGCGCACCGCCAGATCGCGCACCGCCACCGGGTCGCGCAGATCGGCGGCCAGGCACACGGCGCTGTCCGGTCGTTCCCGGTTGAGGCCGTCGGCCAGTTGGCGCGCCTCCTGTTCGCTCCGGTGGTAGTGAATCACCACCCGGCAGCCTTTCCGGTGCAGGGCTTCCGCGATGCGGGCGCCGATGCGCCGGGCGCTGCCTGTGATCAGGGCGATGGGGGCTGCTGCCATTTTTCCAGGAACTCCTTTTTGTATTCCTTGATGCGTTTAATGCGTTTGTCGTCCAGCGCACGGCCGAGCGCCGGGCCGGTGAGGCCCGCTTCCCGCAGGCCGGCCACGTCCACGTCGCGCACCGCGTCACTGAGGCCGAGCAAAAACGCCCCCTGAATGTAGGGCGTTTTGTAGTCCGCCGTGCACACCCGGGCGTCCGCCTCGCAGGCGTCGACCAGAAACTTCAGCCGCCGGGGGCGCCGTAACACGTCCAGGTTATGCAGCAACTCCCACACTTCCGGCGGGCGCAGCTTCAGCACCCGCTGCACCCGTGATTGCCAGCGCGCCATGGTCATGGCGGCGTCGGTCATTTCCTTCGGTACGCGCAGCCGCTGGGACATGGTCTTGGCCACGTGCATGCCGCGGCGTTCATGGCCACGGTGTTCCGGCCAGCCGTCCGGCGGCGTTTCCGCTTTGCCAAAATCGTGGCAGAGCAGGGCGTAGCGCGACGTCAACGGCAGTTTCAGACGCGCCGCCTGGGCCAGACAGCGCCACTGGTGGCTGAGCACATCCAGGGCCGGTTGGTGGTCCGGCGACTGCGGGATACCGTCCAGGTTGGCCACCTCGGGAAACAGTTCGGCGAGCGCCCCGCATTCGTGCAGCACCTGGAAAAAGACCTGGGGCGAGCGCTCCATCATGGCGCGGCTGGTTTCCTTCCAGACCCGCTCGGCGGCCAGATGCGTCATCTCGCCGCTCATCACGATATCGCCCATCAGTTCCAGGGTGGTGTCCGCCACCCGGAAGCCCATCCAGTGATAGCGGGCGGCGAAGCGGGCCACGCGCAGCACGCGCAGGGGGTCTTCGGCGAAGGCCGGCGACACATGGCGCAGAATACGTGCCTTCAGGTCGCGCTTGCCGTTAAAGGGGTCGACGACCTCGCCGCCCGGCGTCTTCGCCATGGCGTTGATGGTCAGGTCGCGCCGGATCAGGTCGTCTTCCAGCGTCACATCGACGTCGGTATGGAACACAAAGCCGCCGTAACCGTGGCCGCTTTTGCGTTCGGTGCGGGCGAGCGCGTACTCCTCGCGAGTGTCCGGGTGCAGAAACACGGGGAAGTCGTTACCCACCGGTTTAAAACCCTGGTCCACCAGCTGTTGTGGCGTGGCGCCGACCACTACCCAGTCTCTTTCCTTGACCGGCAGCCCGAGCAGTTGATCGCGCACGGCACCGCCTACCAGATAAATGTCCATGTTGTTGTTACCAACCCTTTAACGCAGAATGGTGGCATGTCTGTTTTTATTAGCAAACCGGGAATGGCATTTCGGCTGAATACGGCCCGCCGCCCGCATGCGTGGTGCGTGCGTGGGTCGCCGCCGTGTGCCTGACCGGTTTGTACCGACCCAGGCCGCGGCGCTGTTAAGCCCGCGGCTTTTTTGTTTCCGGAACCTTATTCCAGGTCGGTGGGCTCCTTAGTGAACGCATTTTCACTGGGGCGCCCCCGAGGTACAAGTTTTACGAACGGATAAACACCATGAATACCCTGGCCGCCTATTTGATCGTGATCGCCGTTTGGGCGACCACGCCACTGGGCATTAAGTGGAGTGGCGAGGCGCTGCCGGCGTTCGCCGCCGCCGGTTCGCGGATGGCGATCGCCGCCGCCCTGGGGTTGCTGTGGCTGGCGGCGCGGCGTCAGGGGCTGCCCCTGCACCGCCGCGCCTTGTCCAGCTACGCGGCGGCGCTGCCGGGGATTTTCGGCGCCATGGGCTGCAGCTACATGGCGGCGCGGGACTTGCCGTCCGGCCTGATCTCGGTGGTGTTCGGGCTGGCGCCGTTGATCTCCGGGTTGATGATGCAGTGGTTGCCCGGCGGCACCCGGCTGAACCGCTGGCACTGGCTGGCCTGCCTGCTGGGCCTGGCCGGCCTGGCGCTGGTGTTCGGGGACAGCTTCGCGCTGTTGTTCCAGGACGGCGCCGCGCCGGTCGGCGACGAGGCGCGGCGCGGGCGCGGGCTGCTGTGGATTCTCAGCGCGGTGACCTTGTTCGCGGCGTCCGGCATCGTGGTGCAGCGGGTCGGTGCCGGGCTGGCGCCGATGCAGCAGACCGTGGGCGGCCTGCTGTTTTCCCTGCCGCTGTACGCCCTGGCCATGTTGTTGAGTGGTCAGGGGTTCGATTACAGCGGCGACCAGCGCGGCCTGGGCGCGATCGTCTATCTGGCGGTGTTCGGTTCGCTGCTGGGCTTCTATTGCTACTTCCAGGTGCTGGCCCGGTTGCCCGCCGCCACGGTGGCGCTGGTGACCCTGATCACGCCGGTGCTGGCGTTAATGCTGGGCGCCGCGCTCAACGATGAATTGCTCGGCGGGCGGGTACTGGCCGGGGCCGCCGTGATCGTTGCGGCGCTGGGGCTGTACCTGCTCGGCGACCGGCGGGTGCGGCGCGGTGTCGTTTCCACCGCCGCAGGCGACGGATAAGATCATTGCGCCCACGGCGGCCTCTGAGTAGGGTCACTGGGTCACGACGGGAGAGTGAATCAATGAAAACACGTCTTACAGAATTGCTGGGTACCCGCTACCCGATTATCCAGGGCGGCATGCAGAATGTCGGCTACGCGGAACTGGCGGCGGCGGTATCCAACGCCGGCGCGCTGGGCATCATCACCGGGCTGACGCAGCCCACGCCGGAAGATCTCGCCAAGGAGATCGCCCGCTGCAAGGAGATGACCGACCAGCCGTTCGGCGTCAATCTGACCTTGCTGCCGACCATCAAGCCGGTGCCCTACGAAGAGTACGCCCAGGTGATCGTCGACGCCGGCGTTAAGATCGTGGAAACCGCCGGGCGCAGCCCGGAGCCCTTCATGCCCCTGTTCAACGAGCACGGCATCAAGGTGATCCACAAGTGCACCTCGGTGCGCCACTCCCTGAAAGCTCAGAGCCTGGGCTGCGCGGCGGTGTCCGTGGACGGCTTCGAGTGCGCCGGCCACCCCGGCGAGGACGACGTCACCAACCTGGTGCTGCTGCCCGCCGCCGCCCGCGTGCTGGATATCCCCATGGTCGCTTCCGGCGGCATCGGCACCGGCGCGCAGATGGCCGCCTGCCTGGCCCTGGGTGCCGACGGCATCAACATGGGCACGCGCTTCATGGCCACCAAGGAAGCGCCCATCCACGAGAACATCAAGCGCGCCATCGTTGAAGGCAGCGAGCGCGACACCGCCCTGGTCTACCGGCCGTTGCGCAACACCGCCCGGGTCTACAAGAACAAGGTCGCCGAGCGGGTCAACGAGATCGAGCGCGAGCAGGGCAAGGACATGAAGTTCGAGCTGATCAGCGACATGGTGGCCGGCGCCAAGGGCAAGGTGGCGCTCACCGAGGGCGACGTGGATTACGGCATCTGGACCAGCGGTATGGTGCAGGGGCTGATCGACGCGATTCCGTCCTGCGAGGATCTGGTGCAGGAAATCATCCGCGAGTGCGAAGGCACCATCCGCGATCGGCTGTCGGTGTTCGCCGCTTCCTGATTGTGGAGGAGAGGGCTACCGACCGACCGGGGTGAAGGTCACCAGGTGGTCCATTTCCAGCTCGATACCGATGCGCCCCCCGACCGGGTGGGCGTGGTGGCTGGGTGCCATGCACGGCACCCGCACGCCGCCGTCCAACTCCAACGTATAAAGCATGTGGGCGCCACGAAAGGCGCGGTCCACCACCCGGGCGGTGCGTGGGCTGTCGTCGTTGTGGAGGATGTCGTCCGGGCGGATCATCACGTCCACCCGATCACCGGGCCCGGCGCCGTCCGGCAGGGCGCCGGCGAAGACGCCCAGGCAGGTTTCCACCCTGGCGTCGGCGGTTACGGTGCCGGGGATAAAGCTGCTGCGGCCGATAAAGTCGGCCACGAAGCGGGTGCGCGGCCGGTGGTAGATGCGGTAGGGCGTGTCCCACTGCGCCAGCCGTCCGGCGTCCATCACACCCACCCGGTCGGCGATGGCGAACGCCTCGTTTTGATCGTGGGTGACGAACAGGGCGGTGATGCCTTCTTCCAGCAGGATGGCGCGCACATCACGGCTGATCTGTTCGCGCAGTTCCGCGTCCAGTGCCGAGAAGGGTTCGTCCAGCAGCAGCAGGCGGGGCTTCGGTGCCAGCGCCCGCGCCAGCGCCACCCGCTGTTGCTGGCCGCCGGAAAGTTGATGGGGATAACGCCCGCCCATGCCGGGCAGGCCCACCAGGGTGAGCAGGGCCTCGATTCGCGCGCGGCGCTGGTCCGCGCTCCAGCGGTCCAGGCCGAAGCCGATGTTGGCGGCCACGTCCAGGTGCGGAAACAGGGCGATGTCCTGGAACACCATGCCCACCCGGCGCTGCTCGGCGGGCACCCGCAGCCGGTCGCCGGTGACGATCTCGCCGTGCAGGGCGATCCGTCCACGGTCGGGGGCCAGGAAGCCGGCCACCAGGCGCAGCAGGGTGGTCTTGCCGCAGCCGGAGGGGCCGATCAGGCAGCCGATCAGGCCCTGGTCCAGGGCCAGGGAAACGTCTTCCAGCACCGGCTGGCCGTCGAACCGCACGTTCAGGTCGTCAATGGTCAGCATGGGGGCTCTCTCGATCGGGGCTCCGTATTGAGCGGGTCAGCAGTATCACCGGCGCCACGCCGGCGAGCAAAATGGTCAGCGCCGGCAGCGCCGCGTCCGCCAGCCGCTCGTCGGATGCCAGCTCGAAGGCGCGCACCGCCAGGGTGTTGGTGTTGAAGGGTCGCAATACCAGCGCGGCGGGCAGCTCCTTGAGGGTATCCACGAACACCAGCAGCGCGCTGGTGGCCAACGGCACCCGCAGCAAGGGCAGATGCACCCGCCGCATCATCGGCAGCGGCGCCGTGCCCAGGGAGCGCGCGGCGTTATCCAGGTTGGGCGACAGGGCCTGCAGGCCGGCGTCCAGCCCCTGGATGGGAATGGTCAGAAAGCGCACCGTGCAGGCGAACACCACCGCGAACAGGGTGCCGGAGAACAGCAGCCCCGGCTCCGGCAAGCCGACGGACGCCAGCAGATCGTTGAGGCCGCGATCCAGGCTGGCGAGCACCAGCACCACGCCCACCGCCAGCACGGTGCCCGGCACCGCGTAGCCGAAGCCGGCGAGCCCGGCGGCCAGGCGGCGCGGGCGGTCGCCGCGCAGCCGCCGCGCCCAGATCAACAGCAGGCCCAGGCCGGTGGCGGCCAGCGCGGTGCACAGGGCGATCAGCAGGCTGGTGCCGAGCAGGCCCAGGAAGCCCGGCTCCGCCAGGTCGCGCCAGCGCGGCAGGCTCCAGACCAGCAATTGCAGGGCGGGCAGGATGAACCCCAGCAGTACCGGCAGCCACAGCGTCGCCGCCAGCAGCAGGCCCGGCCCCCGGCCCAGCGGCAAGGGCACCGCCGCCCGCGCCGAGGCGACGCTGATGCGCCGTTCCTTGCGGGCGCGCCGCTCCAGGGTGAGCAGCACCACCATGGCGAGCAGCAGTACCCCGGCCAGTTGCGCCGCCGCCAGGGCGTCGCCCAGGCCAAACCAGGTGCGGTAGATGCCGGTGCTCAGGGTGGGCACGCCGAAGTAGGCCACGGTGCCGTAGTCCGCCAGGGTTTCCATCAACACCAGCGCCAGCCCGGCGATGATCGCCGGGCGTGCCAGCGGCAGGGCCACCCGGAAGAACCGCCGCCAGGGCCCGGCGCCCAGGGTGCGCGCCACTTCCAACGCCACCGCGGACTGGCTGACAAAGGCGGCGCGGGTCATCAGATACACATAGGGATAGAGCACCAGCGTCAGCATCAGGCCGGCCCCGGCCGGGCTGCGGATGTCCGGCAGGGGCAGCGGCAGCGCCTGCTGCAGGGCGCCCTCGCTGGCCAGCATGCCGGTCCAGGTGTAGGCGATCAGGTAGGCCGGGCAGGCCAGTGGCAGCAGCAGTGCCCATTCCAGCACCCGGCGCCCGGGGAACCGAAAGCGGGCCACCGCCCAGGCGGCGGACACACCGATCAGTAGCGTCCCGGTGCCGGTGAACATAGCCAGAAACAAGGAGTGGCGCAGGTATGACGGCAGCACCGTGCTGCTCAGATGGGCCCAATTGGGCGAGGCGCCGGCCAGCCAGCTGCCGGCCACCACCAATACCGGTGTGGCCAGCGCCAGGGCCAGCAGCAGAAGACACAGGGAGCGCAGGGCGGGCGACGAAAACATGGCCGGATTATACCGATCCGCCGCCGCCTTGCCCGTCTTGATCGGTTATTTCCAGCCGGCGCGATCCATCACTTTGACCGCGTCGGCGTTCAATTCACCCAGCTTGACCAGTGGCAGGCCGTCCTGCTTGAACTCGCCCCATTCTTGCAGCAGGTCGCTCACCGGCACATCGGCGCGCACCGGGTACTCGTAGTTGGTCTCGGCGTACCACTGTTGGGACTCGTCGTTGACCAGGAACTCGATCAGACGCACGGCGTTGTCCGGGTTGGGGGCGTTGGCGGCCACGCCGGCGCCGGAAATGTTGATGTGGGCGCCGCGGCCGTCCTGGTTGGGCCAGAACACCGCCACCTGGTTGGCGATCTCGCGGCTGTCGGCGTCGTCGCCGCCTTGCATCATGCCCAGGTAGTAGGTGTTGACCACCGCCAGGTCGCACTCGCCGGCGGCCAGCGCCTTGATCTGGTCGCGGTCACCGCCCACCGGATCGCGGGCCATGTTGGACACCAGGCCCTCGGCCCATTGCTCGGTGTCCGCTTCGCCGTTGTGGGCGATCAGGCTGGCGGTGAGGGACTGGTTATAGATGTTGTCCGAGGAGCGAATGCAGATGCGGTCGTCCCACTGCTGGTCGGCCAGGGCTTCGTAGGTGGAGAGCTCGGACGGATCCACCCGGTCCGGGGCGTAGACCACCACCCGGGCGCGCACGGACAGGCCGTACCAGTGGCCGGCGGGGTCACGCAATGCCGCCGGCACCTGATCGGTGAGGGTGTCGCTTTCCGTGGTGGCCAGCTGGCCTTCCTGTTGGGCGCGGTACAGACGGCCGGCGTCGGTGGTGATCAGCACATCGGCGGGGCTGTGTTCGCCTTCGGCTTTCATGCGCTCCACCAGGGCGTCGGCGCTGCCGGTGATCAGGTTGACGGTGATCCCGGTTTCCGAGGTGAAGCGGTCCAGCAAGGGCTTGATCAGTGCTTCCTTACGGGCGGAGTAGACGTTCACTTCTTCGCTTTGCGAGCTGCATCCGGTCACCACCAGGGCGGCCATTAGCGAGAAGAGGACACTGAGTCGACGCATGAAAAGGGTCTCCGGCGAATGAACGAATAGGGTTGCGCCGGATATAAACATTAATGAGAACGTTTATCAATAAAGGTTGTGTGAAGCTTGCCCGCCTCCCGGTTCAGCGTAGGGGGATCGACAGCCGCTCCACCACGCTGCCGTTGTCGACGCTCTCCAGGTGCACGTCAAAGCCCCACAAACGGTGCAGGTGGCGCAACACTTCCTGGGCGGTGTCCGCCTCCAGGGGGCGGTGGTGCTGGCGCAGGTGCTGCAGGGTCAGGGAGCGGTCGCCGCGCACGTCCGCCGAGTACACCTGGATGTTGGGTTCCTGGATGCTCAGGTTGTACTGCTCGGACAGCCGGTTACGGATTGCCTGGTAACCGGGTTCGTTATGGATGGCGTTGATTTCGATGTAGTCACGCTCGGAATCGTCCATCAGGCTGAACAGCTTGAATTCGCGGATCAGCCGTGGCGACAGAAACTGCTGGATAAAGCTTTCGTCCTTGAAGCTTTCCATGGCGAACTTGAGCGTCGCCAGCCAGTCGCTGCCGGCGATGTCCGGGAACCACTGGCGGTCCTCGTCGGTGGGCGCTTCGCAGATGCGGCGGATGTCCTGGAACATGGCGAACCCCAGAGCGTAGGGGTTGATGCCGGAATAATAGGGCGAATCGAACGGCGGCTGGTAAATCACCTGGCTGTGGTTTTGCAGGAATTCGAGCATGAAGCCGTCGTCCACACGCCCCTGGTCGTAGAGCTCATTGAGCAGCGTGTAGTGCCAGAAGGTGGCCCAACCCTCGTTCATCACCTGGGTCTGGCGTTGGGGGTAAAAGTACTGTGCCATCTTGCGCACGATGCGGATCACTTCCCGTTGCCACGGCTCCAGCAACGGGGCGTTCTTTTCCAGGAAGTAGAGCAGGTTTTCCTGGGGTTCGGAGGGGAAGCGCCGGCTGGGTTCGCGGCGCTGCACCATCGGCTGCATATCGGGAAAGGTCTTCCACAATTCCGAGACCTGCCGTTGCAGGGCCTCTTCCCGGTCGCGCTGGCGACGCTTTTCTTCGTGGGCGGAAATCGGCGTGGGCCGTTTGTAGCGGTCGACGCCGTAGTTCATCAGGGCGTGGCAGGAATCCAGGGTTTCTTCCACCGCGGTGACGCCGTGGCGTTGCTCACACTCGGCCAGGTAGTGGCGGGCGAACACCAGGTAATCGATGATCGCCGAGGCGTCGGTCCAGGTTTTGAACAGGTAGTTGCCCTTGAAGAAGGAGTTGTGGCCGTAGCCGGCGTGGGCGATCACCAGCGCCTGCATGGTGATGGTGTTCTCTTCCATCAGGTAGGCGATGCAGGGGTTGGAATTGATCACGATTTCGTAGGCGAGGCCCATCTGACCGCGTCGGTAGCGGTTTTCCACCTCCACGAACTGTTTGCCGAACGACCAGTGGTTGTAGCCCACCGGCATACCCACCGAGGAATAGGCATCCATCATTTGTTCCGAGGAAATCACTTCGATCTGGTTGGGGTAGGTGTCGAGCCCGAACTTGCCGTGGGCCAGCTCGGCGATGGCGTGGTCGTATTCGGCCAGGGTGTCGAAGTCCCAGTCGGAACCGCTGGAGATCAGTGTGCTGTCGGCCACGGTCATGCCACCTCCATACGCTTTTTGAACAGGCGCCGGAAGACCGGGTAGATGTCGCCCGGGTCGTCGATCTGAGCCATGGAAAACACATCACCATGGCGCTCCTGCACGCTCTGGTAATGTTCCCACAGCGCCTGGTGACTGCGCGGCATCACTTCCACATAGGAGAAGTGCTGCATGCGCGGCAGCAGTTCCTTTTCAAGCAGCGCGGCGCAGCCCGGCGAATCGTCGTTCCAGTTGTCGCCGTCCGAGGCCTGGGCGCCGTACAGGTTCCACTCGTCCACCGGGTAGCGTGCCTTGATGGTATCCAGGGTCAGCTTCAGCGCGCTCGACACGATGGTGCCGCCGGTTTCCCGGGAGTAGAAGAATTCTTCCTCGCTGACTTCCTTGGCGCTGGTGTGGTGGCGGATAAACACCACCTCGGTGTGTTCGTAGTTGCGCTGCAGAAACAGGTAGAGCAGCAGGAAGAAGCGCTTTGCCAGGTCCTTCATGTCCTGGTTCATGGAGCCGGACACGTCCATGATGCAGAACATCACCGCCCGGCTCACCGGCACCGGGACTTTGACGTGGTGGTTGAAGCGCAGGTCCACCTCATCGAGAAACGGAATGCGCTCGATGCGCCGGCGCACCCGGTCGATCTGATCGTCCAGTTCGTTGACGCGTTCGTTGCGCTCCGGCGACTGGTCCTGGTCCAGCAGCGCGTCACGCTCTTCCTCAAGCAGGCGCAGCCGGCGGCGGCTGGCGGCGGTGAGCGCGCGCCGGCGCATGGACGCCTGGCGCATGGAGCGCACGATATTGATCTTGGCCGGCAGGCCATGGCTGACGATGCCGCCGTGGCGGCGGTGGAAGGAGCGGCTGCCCTCAAGATGCCGCTTGATCAGGTTGGGCAGCTCCAGGTCCTCGAACAGGAAATTCAGAAACTCACGCTGGTCGATTTCGAATGCGAACTCGTCGGCGCCCTCGCCGGAATCGCTGGCGTCCCGCCCGCCGGCACCGCCCTCGCCGCCGGACGGCTTCTTGACCCGGTCGCCGGCCTGGAACTCCCGGTTGCCCGGGTGCACCACGTTACGCCGGCCACCGGAGCCATGCAGAAAACGCGGCTCGGACAAATCCTTCTCGGGGATGCTGATGCGCTCCCCTTGTTCCATATCGGTGATCGAGCGCCGCCCCACCGCCTCGTTCACCGCTTCACGAATATGCCGCCGATAACGCTCCAGAAAACGCTGCCGGTTCACCGTACTCTTGTTCTTCCCGTTGAGACGCCGGTCAATGATATAACTCATACCGCTCTCCACTACGAAAACTCACCAGGCGCGACCCCGGCACCGTACCTTCATCCGCGGGCACGGCCCCGCCGCCCAATCCGCCCCAACCCGCGCGCTATCAACTATCCACTGTCAACTATCAACTGCTTTTTCATTGCGCTTTCCGAACCCGCAAATACCACTCCGATAACAACCGCACCTGCTTCTCCGTATACCCCCGATCCATCATCCGCTTGACGAAGTTGTCGTGCTTGCGGCGGTCGTCCTCGCTACCTTTGGGGTTGAACGAGATCACCGGCAGCAGCTCTTCGGTGTTGGAGAACATCTTTTTCTCAATCACGTCGCGCAGCTTCTGGTAACTCATCCAGCTCGGGTTGCGGCCACTGTTGTTGGCGCGGGCGCGCAACACGAAGTTGACCACCTCGTTGCGGAAATCCTTGGGGTTGGAGATGCCCGCCGGCTTTTCGATTTTTTCCAGCTCCTCGTTGAGGGACTGGCGGTCAAAAATCTCGCCGGTGTCCGGGTCGCGGAACTCCTGATCCTGAATCCAGAAATCCGCGTACATCACGTAGCGGTCGAAAATGTTCTGGCCGTATTCGGAGTAGGATTCCAGATAGGCGGTCTGGATTTCCTTGCCGATAAATTCCACGTAGTGCGGTACCAGAAACTCCTTGATGAAGCGGCGGTATTGCTCTTGCCGCTCCTGGGGGAATTGTTCCTGTTCGATGCGCTGTTCGAGCACATGCATCAAATGCACCGGGTTAGCCGCCACTTCGGAGTGATCGAAATTGAACACCTTGGACAGAATCTTGAAGGCGAAACGGGTGGAAAGCCCGTCCATGCCCTCATCCACGCCGGCCATATCCCGGTATTCCTGCATCGACTTGGCGCGCGGATCCACGTCCTTGAGGTTTTCGCCGTCGTAGACCCGCATCTTGGAGTAGATGCTGGAATTCTCCGGTTCCT
Organism: Alcanivorax sp. UBA4485; assembly: GCA_002389055.1. Classification (GTDB taxonomy): domain Bacteria; phylum Pseudomonadota; class Gammaproteobacteria; order Pseudomonadales; family Alcanivoracaceae; genus Alloalcanivorax. Next base: position 8,211 of record DGNT01000214.1, on the reverse strand, counting down.
TGAGGCGCGTGAGCACCGAGAACTGGGCCAGCATGCGAAGGGTGTCCGGCGCGCAGTGCGCCTCGCGCAGGCTGGAGTTGCGCAGCAGCTTGTCGTAGATCTGCTGTTCCTCGGTGACTCTCAGGCAGTAGGGCACCTTGACGATGAACACGCGGTCGATAAAGGCTTCGTTGTTCTTGTTGTGGCGGAACGTCTGCCACTCCGCTTCGTTGGAGTGCGCCAGCACGATGCCGTCGAACGGAATCGCGCCCATGTGCTCGGTACCGTTGTAGTTGCCCTCCTGGGTGGCGGTGAGCAGCGGGTGCAGCACTTTGATCGGCGCTTTGAACATTTCCACGAATTCGAGCAGGCCCTGGTTGGCCCGGCACAGGCCGCCGGAAAAGCTGTAGGCGTCCGGGTCTTCCTGGGCGAATTCCTCCAGCTTGCGGATGTCCACCTTGCCCACCAGGGACGAGATGTCCTGATTGTTTTCGTCGCCGGGCTCGGTCTTGGCCACCGCCACCTGGTCGAGGATCGACGGGTAGCGCCGGACCACGCGGAACTGGCTCAGGTCGCCGCCGTAGTCTTTCAGGCGTTTCACCGCCCAGGGCGACATGATGGTGCGCACATAACGGCGCGGGATGCCGTACTCCTCTTCCAGAATCGGGCCGTCTTCTTCCGCGTCGAACAGGCACAGCGGTGACTCGTTCACCGGCGAATCCTTGATCGCGTAGAACGGCACCTTCTGCATCAGCGCTTTCAGTTTTTCCGCCAGCGACGATTTGCCGCCACCCACCGGCCCCAGCAGGTAAAGAATTTGTTTCTTCTCTTCCAGGCCCTGGGCCGCGTGGCGGAAGTAACTGACGATGTTTTCGATCACGTCTTCCAGACCGTAGAACTCGTCAAAGGCCGGGTAGCGGCGGATCATTTTGTTGGAAAAAATCCGCGACAGGCGAGGGTCCTTGGAGGTGTCCACCAGCTCCGGCTCGCCGATCGCCATCAGCATGCGCTCCGGGGCGGAGGCGTATACGCCGGGGTCGCTTTTACACAGGGCGAGGTATTCCTCCAGGGACATTTCGTCTTCCTGTCCTGCTTCGAAACGGGCCTGGTAATGACGGAGAATACTCATGCTTGACTCCCTCCTGGCGGCACGCCGCGCCTGCGGGCACCGATTGTCGGTGTGACGGGGAAAACCATGCGAGTTTCGTTCCAACCGGACTGGGAACGATGGGGAAAGGGATAAAGCGGGCCCTGGTGCCGATCAGCGGCACAAAAAAGGAGGTTAAGGGTCCACGCCTGACGCATTCGGACGCTCCTGGCCGGCGGGCTGGCGCCGGCGGCTTAAGCGGGCGGAATCGAATCACTTCGGTTTTAGCATGGCGCTAAAACGAAAGCCAAGTCAAAAACAAAAATGTTTTTTGGCGGGGTTTTTTTTATAAATAAACAGGTTCTATAAATAAACGGATTGTGGGCGCGCGTTAACAACGCGCGAAGACGGCGCCGCCGGGCGGGGTCAGTGGCAGGCGCACTGAAAGCGGCGGCCGTCTTCCAGGCGCAGGGCGGTCAGGCAGCCGCCCCAGACGCAGCCGGTGTCCAGGGCGTCCACGCCGGCGGTGCCGGCGCGGCCCTCCAGGGCGGCCCAATGGCCGAACAGCACCCGCACCCCGCGTTCACGGCGCCGCGGGTGTTCAAACCAGGGCATGAAGCCCGCCGGCGGTTGGTCCGGCTCGCCCTTGCTGCCCAGGTCCAGCTCGCCGGCGTCGTTGACGAAGCGCATGCGGGTGAAATAGTTGGTGATCACCCGCCAGCGATCGGTGCCTTGCAGGCTGTCGTGCCAGCCGGCGGGGGAATTGCCGTACATGTTGGCGAAAAACGCTTCCGCCTTGGCCGGCGAGGCCAGTACGGTTTCCACCTCCAGCGCGCGGGCGCGCGCCTCGTCCAGCCGCCACAGCGGCGGCAGTCCGGCGTGGGTCATCACCGCTTTGAACTCGGGCACATCGACCAGCAGCGGCTGGCTTTGCAGCCAGCCCAGCAGTTGGTCCCGGTCCGGGGCGTCCAGGATCGGCTGCAGGGTATCCTTGCTTTTCAGGTCCGCGTGGCCGTGCGCCACCGCCAGCAGATGCAGATCGTGGTTGCCCAGCACCACGCGGGCGTTGTCCCGCAGCTCATACACCCGGCGCAGGGCGCCCAGGGAATCCGGGCCGCGGTTGACCAGATCGCCGGCCAGCAGCAGCCGGTCGCGGTCCGCGTTAAAGCCGATGTCGTCGAGCAGGGCGTTAAAAGGCGCCAGGCAGCCCTGCAGGTCGCCGATCGCGTAGGTGCTCATGGCCGGCCCCTCAATGCAGTGCGCGCGGCACGGCGAGGGTGAAGGCGGGCACCTCCGCGTCAAAGCAGGTGCCATCTTCGGCGATCATCTGGTAACTGCCCTCCATGGTGCCTACTTCGGTCTCGAGAATGGCGCCGCTGGAGTAATGGAATTCCTCCCCCGGCGCGATGCTCGGCTGCTCGCCCACCACGCCTTCGCCGTGCACCTCGCGGGAGCGTTCCTCGCCGTCGGTGATCACCCAGTGACGGGTCAGCAGGCGCGCGGTCACCGCGCCCCGATTGATAATGCGGATATGGTAGGCGAACACCCAGCGCTGGCCGTCCTGGTCGCTCTGGTCGGGCAGATACTCGGTTTCCACGGTGACTTGCATGCGGTAGCGGTCGGTATCGATGGCGGTGTCGTCCACGGCGGTCATGGTGTCGGCTCCTTGGTTGTTCCCGGTCCCGGCGCGGTGGCATTGGCCAGGGCCACGTAGTCCGCGACCGACAGGTGATCCGGGCGCAGGCCGGGATCGATGCCGGTGGTGTCGAACACCTCCGGGGCGATCAGTGTTTTCAGGCTGTTGCGAATCGCCTTGCGGCGCTGGCTGAAGGCCTGCGCCACCAGCCGGCTCAGCCAGGCCGGATCAATCGCCGGCCACGGCGGGTGGGCGTAGGGCATCAGCCGCACCACGGCGGAATCCACCTTGGGGGGCGGTTGAAACGCGCCGGGCGGCACCGGAAACAGGTAATCCGCCTGGCAATGATACTGCACCATCACCGACAGGCGCCCGTAATCCTTGCCGCCGGGGGCGGCGGTGAGCCGCTCCACCACTTCCTTCTGCAGCATGAAGGTCATATCGGCGATGGCGCCGGTCTGTGCCAGCAGATGGAAGATCAGCGGCGTGGAGATGTTGTAGGGCAGGTTGCCCACCACCCGCAGCGGCCCCTGTTCGGCGAGCGCGGCGAAGTCGAAGCGCAGGGCGTCGCTCTGATGGATGGTGAGCCGCTCCTCGGGGACCTGGTCGCGCAGCCGGCCGATCAGGTCCCGGTCCAGTTCCACCACGGTCAGGTGCGCCACCTGTTCCAGCAGCGGGAACGTCAAGGCGCCCTGGCCGGGGCCGATCTCCACCACGGTTTCGCCGTCGCGGGGCGCTACCGAGCGCACCAGCCGGTCGATGATCTCGGCATCGTGCAGGAAGTGCTGGCCGAAACGCTTGCGGGCGCGATGTTCGCTCATGGTGTCTCCTGGCCGTCGGCCCGGGCGGCCAGGTCCGCCGCCAGGCGGGTGGCGGCCAGCAGGCTGCCGGCGCGGGCCCGCCCGGTGCCGGCCAGATCGAAGGCGGTGCCGTGGTCCACCGAGGTGCGGATGAACGGCAGCCCCAGGGTCAGGTTCACCGCCTCGCCGAAGCCGGCGTATTTCAGTACCGGCAGGCCCTGGTCGTGGTACATGGCCAGCACCGCGTCGTGTTGCGCCAGCAGGTCCGGTTGGAAGGCGGTGTCCGCCGGCACCGGGCCGGTCAGTTGCAGGCCCTGTTCGCGCAGGCGCGCCAGGGTGGGAATGATCACATCCAGTTCCTCGCGGCCGAGATGGCCGCCTTCGCCGGCGTGGGGGTTGAGCCCCAGCACCAGAATTCGGGGGCGCGGCAGGGCGAACTTGCGGCGCAGGTCATCGTCCAGGATGGTCAGGGTGCGCGTCAGGGCGGCGTCGGTGATGGCCGCCGGCACCCGCGCCAGGGGCAGATGGGTGGTGGCCAGGGCCACCCGCAGATCGCCGGCGGCGAGCATCATCACCACCTGGTCGACGCCGGCCCGTTCGGCCAGGAATTCGGTGTGGCCGGTGAAGGCCGGGTCGGCGCCGTCACAGATAATGTTCTTGGCCACCGGCGCGGTGACCATGGCGGCGAAGGTGCCGTCCAGGCAGCCGTCGGCGGCCCGCTCCAACATGGCCAGGGTGCCGGCGCCGGTGGCCGGGTCCGGCTGCCCGGCGGTCACCGCGGCGCCGGCCGGGCAGTGCCAGAGGGCGGCGCCGTGCTCCGGCAGGGGCCGGCCCGGCGCCCATTCCGGCAAGTTAAGGTCGAGGCCGAGCGCGGCGGCCCGTGCCGTCAGCACGTCGCGGTCGGCGAGCAGCACCAGGGGCAGGTCCGGCAGGGCCGCCGGCAGCGCGGCCAGCAGGTCCGGGCCGATGCCGGCCGGATCGCCGGCGGTGATGGCGATCGGGCGCCGCTTCATGATTGCAGGCGGATGTCCACGTAGGCTTCCGCGCGCTGCTCCTGCAGCCAGGTTTGCAGCTCCTCGTCGAAGCGGCGCTTCTGCAGCGCCTGACGGGCCTGCAGCTCGCGGAACTGGTCGCTCATGTCCGCTTCCCGGGTTTCCTCCACGCGCAGGAAATGCCAGCCGAACTGGCTCTGGAACACCGGCGACAGCTGGCCGGGCGGGGTTTCCACCATCATCTGCTCGAATTCGGGCACCATTTCGCCCGGCGTGACCCAGCCCAGCTCGCCGCCCTGGCGGCCGCTGCCCGGGTCGTCGGAGTGTTCCGCCGCCGCTTCCGCGAAGCTCAGCTGGCCACTGTCGACCTGGTCGTGGACCCGGTTGATCTCCGCGCGGGCCTGCTCTTCGCTGGTGAGGGTGTCGGCGCGCACCAGAATGTGGCGTACCTGGTACTGGGTGACCACTTTTTCGGCGCCGCCGCCACGGCGGTCGATCATCTTGAGAATGTGGAAGCCGGCGCCGGAGCGCAGCGGCTCGCTGATCTCGCCTTGGCTCATATCGATGGCGGCGTCGGAGAACAGGCTCGGCCACTGGGCCGCTTCCCGCCAGCCCAGGTCGCCGCCTTCCAGCGCCTGCGGGCCGTCCGATTCGGATACCGCGGTTTCGGCGAAGTCGGCGCCGCCGCGCAGACGCTGCACCAGGGCCTCGGCCTCGTGCTGCGCCGCGCTGACCTGCTCCGGGCTGGCGTTGCCGGGCACCTTGACCAGGATGTGGCCGAGGTGGAAATCCGCCTGGAACATCTGGCGGCCGCTTTCCGACTCCAGGAACCGTTGCACCTCGCGGTCGGTGACCCGCACCCGGGACGCCACGCTGCGCTGCTGCAGCCGGGACACCACCATTTCGTTGCGCACCTGTTCGCGGAACCGGGACCAATTGTAGCCGTCGGCGCGCAGCGCCTCGGAGAACTGCTGCAGGGTCATGTTGTTCTGACGGGCGATGCCGGACAGCGCCTGGTTGAGGGCGCCGTCGTCCACGCGGATGCCGGCGCGCTCCGCCATCTGCAATTGCAGACGCTCCAGGATCACCCGGTCCAGGACCTGTTCGCGCAGCACGTCGCGGGGCGGCAGCGGGCGATTCTCGCCGCGGAACTGGGCGGCGATGTCGTCCACCCGTTCCTGCAGCTCGCTTTCCATGATCACACCGTCGTTGACCACCGCCACGATGCGGTCGAGCATTTCCACCTGGGCATGGGCGCCCGGGGACAGCAAAATCGTCGCGCTCAGCAACCAGGTTGCCAGAGACCTAATCATATTCACTCCTGTATCCGGGAATGCTGCGTTCCAGCAGGGAATCCACCCGGCCGCCGAAGCCGCCCAGCCCGGTCATCTGAATCTGTAATAGCACGGTGGTGTCCGCCTCCAGCGTGGTGTCACCGTCTTCGTCGGTGAGTTCCCGCTGGCTCAGCAAACGGATTTTCCAGCAGCAGTTGCGCCATTCCGCGCCCGCCAGTGTTTCCACGGTACGCTGGTTCTCATAGTCGTAGAGCCAGCGGCCCACCAGCCGCCAGTTGTTGTGGATCGGCCAGATGGTGGCGATCTCCGACTGGCGAATGTCGTCGGCGGGACGATCGTGGAAGGCCAGGTTGAACACCCGCCGTTCCCGGTCCGTGTAGCCCAGCCGCACCGAGGAGCGCTGCCGTTCATTGGCGTGGGTGTCCCATTGTCCCTCCGTGTAGAGGTACCAATCGTGCCCAAAGTTCCAGCGCATGTCGGCGACCATGGGGGTCTGGTCGGCGTCGTCCGGCGGTTCGCCGTTCAACTGCACCTTGCGCTCGCCCCGGTAGAAGCCCTGGCCGAGGCGCAATCGTAACTGTTCGCGGCCGTCGGCGTTACGCAGAAAGCGGCTGGTCAGGCCCAGCGACGCCTTTTCCTCGTCGCCGAAGCGGTCGTAACCGATAAACCGGTTCTGACGGAACAGCGTATTGTACGAGAAGGTCAGCTCGCCGCTGTCGAAATTAGGCAGCTGGTCCTGCTGTTCGTAGGCCAGTTTGTTGATGAACAGCCGCGGCTCCAGGGTCTGCTTGTAGCCGCGCCCGAACAGGCTGGTGTCGCGCTCCAGGAACAGCCCGGAATCCACGCTCGCCCCCCAGGTGCTCAGGGTCGCGTCGCTGGCGGAGGTCTCCGCGCCGTCGAGCTGGTAGCGGTTATGGTAAAGCCGCGCCTGGGGTTCCACATAGCCCCAGCTTTCCTCCATGCGCACCGCCAGGCCCGGGGCCAGGTGCACGCGGGCGCCGGTGGGGTTGTTGCTGGTGTCCTTGTCGGAGCGGTCGAAGGCGGTCACGTCGCTGAGCCACAGGCCGCGCACCGGGCCCAGCAGCTCCGGGTCGCCGGACAGCTGCAGCTGCGGCAGGCGGCGGTAGGGCAGCTGGTCATCGGGTAGCGTCGGGTCGATGGTCTGCCAGGATTGCACGCGCGCCAGCGCCCGCCAGTCGCGGCCGAAATAGCGGGCCTGGCCCAGCCGGGGCAGATGGGTCCGGGAGCTGACCTCCAGGCCGGTATCCAGGTCCTTGAAATAGAAGTCGTCGGACACGTAGTTCACGTCGGAGGTGAGCGCCCAGCGGCCCACCGAGCCGTCGTGCTGCCAGGCGGCCAGCTCCCGGTTCTCGCCATCGAATTCGCGATCGTTGAACAGCACGCCATAGCTGAGGCTGCCCTGGCCCAGGTCGGAAAGATAGCGGAACTCGCCCTCCACGCCGCTGCCCCGGCCGTCGATGTAGCGCGGCGCGATGGTGGCGTCCATCTGCGGGTGGATGTTGATGTAGATCGGTTGGGTGATGTCCACACCACCGCTGTCGCTGGTGGTGATGGTGGGAAACAGCAGGCCGGTCTTGCGGCGCTCGTCGATCGGGAAGGTGATCCACGGCAGCCACAGTAGCGGCATGCCCTTGACGCGCAGGGTCACGTCGCGGGCTTCGCCCCAGCCCTCCTGGCGGTCCAGCCGGATTTGCCGGCCGCTCAGCTCCCAGCCGTTGGAGCCGGGCGCGCAGGTGGTGTAGGTGCCCTGCTCGATGGTGGTGAAATTCTCGACCAGATCAATGTGCTCCGCGGTGCCCCGGGCGCCGGGACCGAACAGCGCGTAGCGGACCCGGTTGAGGCTGGCCTCGCGGCGCTGGGTCTGGCCACTCATGCCGTCGGCGATAAAGGTGAACTGGTCGGTTTCCAGGCGCAGGCTGTTGGCCACCTCGAACTTGCCGCTGGACTGGTCGAGCAGCGCGGATTGGGTGGTCAGACGCCGGCCGGGGCGCTCGATCAGCACCTCGCCGTCCATATTGATCAGCCCGTCCTGGGTAAGGCTGGTGCTGTCGGCGGTGATGATGATGTCGCTTTGATCCGCTGGCACGCCCACGGACGGATTGTAATAAATGCCGCTGCACCAGACCGGAATCGGCCGCTGCTGGACCGGCGGCAATGTCGTCATAGTGTCGCGGTCGACCCAATTGAGGTCGTCGTCGGCTCCAGCGACGCCGGCCAGCAATAGGGCGAGGCCGGGTAAAAACAATCGTGAGGGCAGTGGCATCGGCTGCTCGGAACAGGTAAAAAGGGCCGTTTCGCAATCGCGGCAGTGTAATGGATTGATGGTGGCAATGCAGCCAGAGAAGGGTAACTCCGATATTCGCCGCCGGGCACTGGACCAATGGGTCGGTGACTGGCTGGG